>JANYIH010000221.1 GCA_025358745.1 Hyphomicrobiales bacterium
GTTGCGCCACGATCGACCGCGCATGACCTCGAACGGCGCCAGTTCGATCGCGCCGTTCTTGCGCGCGATGTCGAACGCCGCCCCGCCCATGCGCTCGCGCAAGGCGTCAAGCACGGGCGCCGCCCAGGGCGCGAACTTATCGTCGAGCGATCCGGGGAAGAAGCCCAGCGAGCGGCCGCAGGGCGCGTTGGGACGGGTCAGGATGATGCGCGAGATCTGTCCGGAGCGGAAGAGATCGGCGGCGTAGGCGGCGGCGATCCAGGTCTTGCCGGAGCCGGCGGGTCCAAGGGCGATCACCTGCGGGCTCGTGCGCAAGGCGTCGAGATAATCGGCTTGCGCGGCGTTGAGAGGACGAATGGGCGGAGGGTTTCGGTCAGTCAGATGTTTGGATTTGGGAAGCGGGATGATTTCGGCGCTCTCTGCATATCGGCCGATGCGACGCTTGGGTCTCGCGCTCCGCTTGGACAATGTCATCTTCCCCCTGGACAGAAGGCGAGCGCGCAAAACACCGAGCGCCGCGCTCACGCGCTCGTAAGTGCAATCTTCGGTTGACGTAGGGATGAGGAAACAAAGCCGCGCGCGAGGGAGCAGTTGAAACTTCGAGAACGACGACTCTCGACTCAAGGCCCATCGCGACTTTTTCTCCGGCCGATCCTATGTCGACAGATCTGCTCGATTCGCGCAACAGTTTTGTGGCGGCGCCGTTAACCCGAGGTTAGGTTCCCGCAAGCCTGACGCGGCGCGCGGGCCTCGCCGGCGAGAAAAACGGCGGCGCGAGCAATCATGTCTCCCCTATCGCGGGGGTGTGGACTATGTTAACTCCAGTTGAGCGAAGTCAAAGCGCTGATCGGGCGACTTGCCTTGGTAATTGTTCGTGGCGACAGGGCGCGCATAGGCGCTGGCGGCGCGGGAGAAATGGGAGACATTTCATGTTCAGCAAGTTTTTAGGCGCGCTCAGCCTCGCCGCGGGGTTGGCGGCGGCCGGCGCGATCCCGTCGCAGGCGGCGATGTCAGGCCAGGCGCTGCCCGCGCCCGCCGCGCCGCTCGTGCAAGACGCGCAGTTTCTCTTCAACCCGCTCGACCTGTTTTTCGGCGGACATGACTGGTGCTGGTACGACGACGGCTGGCGCGGCGACGGTTGGTACTGGTGCGGCTACGGCGAACGCGAAGGCTACGGTTATGGCGGCGGCGAAGGCTTTCACGGCTGGCGCGAACATCGCTATGAGCGCGACTGGCACGGCGGCGGCGGCGACGGCGGAGGGGAGCGTCACCACCACGAGGGCGGCGGCATGGAGCGCCATCACGATGGCGGCATGCAACACCACGATGGCGGCCAGCATCAGGGCGGCGGGCAGCATCAAGGCGGCGGGATGCAGCATCAAGGCGGCGGGCAGCATCAAGGCGGCGGGCAGCATCAGGGCGGTAACGACCAGCACCACAATCAATAATCCGCCGCTGCTACGCGGCTAAGGCGCTCCGGGCCGGACGAGGTTTTCCCGCGCTTGCGTTTCGGGCGCGCGCGCGGGAAACTGGCCGCGCGTGCGCCGAGCGCGCGCCAGGGAGGCCCAAGTCCATGCATCATCCGTCGTTTCACGCCGTGGCGACGCCTGATAAGCCCGCATATATCATCGCGGAAACCGGGGAGACTCTGACCTTCGCCGAGCTCGACCGGCGCGCCAATCAGGGCGCGCAATTGTTCGCCAGCCTCGGTCTGCAACCTGGCGACCATGTCGCGTTCCTGCTGGAGAACGGGCTGCCGTTCGTCGAGATTTGCTGGGCCGCGCAACGCGCCGGCCTCATCTACACCGCGATTAGCCGATATCTGAAGCCCGGCGAGATCGCCTATATCGTCGCCGATTGCGCCGCCAAGGCGTTCGTCACCTCGCCGGTCGGCGGCGGTCAGACGCGCGGCTTTGCGGGCAGGAGCGGCGGCCCGATCCTGTTCATGACCGAGACCCCGGCGCCCGGCTTCCGTTCCTGGGACATGGAAGTTTCCGCCCAACCGACGACGCCCCTCGCCAACCAGTTCGCTGGCCGCGACATGCTCTATTCCTCCGGCACGACGGGGCGGCCGAAAGGCGTCGAAACCGCGCTGACGCCCGTGCCGTTCGGCGTGCTCAACCCGCTGCTCAAACTGCTTTGCGTCGACATGTGCGGCGTCAATGCGGACAGCGTCTATCTGTCGCCGGCGCCGCTCTATCACGCAGCGCCCCTGCGCTTCACCATGACCGCGGCGGCCGTCGGCGCCACCGTAGTCGTGATGAAGGGGTTCGAGGCCGAGAACTACCTGCGCATGATCGAGAAACACCGCGCCACCCATAGCCAGCTGGTGCCGACGATGTTCGTGCGATTGCTGAAACTGCCGCCCGAGGCGAGAAGCAAATTCGACCTCTCGTCGCTGCGCGGCGCGATCCACGCCGCCGCGCCCTGTCCGCCCGACGTCAAACAACAGATGATCGATTGGTGGGGGCCGATCCTGATTGAATATTACGCCGGCACCGAAGGCAATGGCGTGACGATCGTCAACTCGACCGAATGGCTCGCCCATCGCGGTTCGGTGGGGCGCGCCTATGTCGGCCAGATCAGAATCGTCGACGAAAAAAGCGGCGCGGTTCAGCCCCCGCGCGTCAACGGCGTGGTCTATTTCGCCGGCGGCCCCGCCTTCGTCTATCGCAACGATCCCGCCAAGACCCGCGCCGCCTATATCAACGAGGGTTGGTCGACGCTCGGCGACATCGGCTATCTCGACGAGGACGGCTATCTCCATCTGACCGACCGCAAGGCGCATATGATCATATCGGGCGGGGTCAACATCTACCCGCAGGAGACCGAGGACGTGCTGATCGGCCACCCGGACGTGCTCGACGTCGCCGTGTTCGGAGTGCCCAACGAGGATCTCGGCGAGGAGGTGAAGGCGATCGTGCAACTGCGCGATCACTCGCGCGCGAGCAAGGCGCTCGAAGACGAGCTGATAGCTTATTGCCGCGAGCGCATCTCCGATCTCAAATGTCCGCGCAGCGTGGATTTCGAGCGCGTTCTGCCGCGCACGCCGACCGGCAAATTGATGAAGCGGGAATTGCGCGACCGCTATTGGCCGGCGAAGGCGTGAGGCGCCAGGAGAAATTCGTCGAGCGAGGCCCGGAGTTCCCCATGCGAAAGTTGCGCGGGCTTCTCGCTGCGCTGGCTCTGCTGCTGGCCTCAAGCGCCGCGCGCGCCGATCCGGTCCCCAGCCTGTGGGACCCGGCGCTGCATCCCGACAAGCCCGACCTCGGCGCCTTGAAGGCGATCCGCTTCCTCACGTCAGACGATTATCCCCCGCTCGACTTCGCGCTCGCCGACGGCTCGCTCGCCGGCTTCAACGTCGAGATCGCGCGTGCGATCTGCGAGCAGTTGCAACTGCCCTGCACGGTGCAGGCGCGGCGCTGGGACACTTTGGTTGAAGCGCTGGAGACCTCCAAGGGCGACGCGATGATCGCCTCGATGCGCGCGACCCCTGATCTGCGCGCCAAGCTCGATTTCACCGCGCCCTATTATCTGACGCCCGCGCGTTTCGCCGCGCTCAAAAGCTATCCTCAGGGGGAGATCGACGCAAAGGCGCTCCGCGAAAAGACCGTCGGCGTGATCAGGTCGAGCGCGCACGAACGCTTTCTCGGCGTCTTCCTCGCGCAAGCGAAGACGAGGCCCTACGAGGATTTCGTTGCATTGCACAAAGCGTTGAAGGCCGGCGAGATCGACCTCGCCTTCGCCGACGGGCTGACGCTTTCGCTGTGGCTCGGCGGCGAGGACGCCGCCGATTGCTGCGCCTTTCGCGGCGGCCCGTTCCTGCAAAGCCGGTATTTCGGCGCGGGCGTGTCGATCGCGGTGCGCAAGGACGACGCGGCGCTGCGACACGCGCTCGACTGGGCGCTCGCGCGCGTCTGGGCGCAGGGC
The DNA here is from genome assembly GCA_025358745.1 of Hyphomicrobiales bacterium. Taxonomy (GTDB): domain Bacteria; phylum Pseudomonadota; class Alphaproteobacteria; order Rhizobiales; family Beijerinckiaceae; genus Roseiarcus. Next base: position 3,931 of record JANYIH010000221.1, read on the forward strand.
CAATATACGGAAATATATCGCAAATACTTCCCCGTTTCGTTTTATTGAACGGCTTTGCGGCGCCGCGTCATAGGCGCTATAGGGGGCCATGTCATCGGGCCAACAAGCCTTTGTCGCCGATGCCTTTGTCGCCGACTCCGCCGAACGGCTGATCGCGCCGCAGATGCGCGCGCGCGCCAATGCGCGTCTGGCGGTCGCCACGCTTGCCGCTGTGGCGTTGGAGCTTGGCGCCTTCGCGCTGATCTATTTCGAGCGCGCCGAACCCCCGCCCGCGCCGGAACCGATCCCGATCGAGATCGTGGTCGAACCGCCGCCGCCCCGTCCGCCGCCGCCGCCGCAGGCGAGCCCGCAGCCGCAACCCCAGGCGCAGCCATACGAGAAGCCCGCCACCGACGCGCCGCGCGAGGGCAAGAGCGACCACGACGACGACAATGTCGCGGAGAAGCCAAAGCCCGCCGCTGCGCCCCCGCCCGCCGCGCCGACCCCCTCGCCCGAGGCGTCGAAGCCGGCGCAAGCGCCCGCCCCCGAACTGGCCAAGGCTGAGGAGGCCGAAAGCCCGCCGCCCGCCAAAGCGGAGCCGACGCCCGCGCCGCCCAAGCCAACCGCGCTGGCGGCGCTGCCGAAGAGCTTCGACAGCGTGCCCGACGTCGATTTCGGCGGCGAGGCGATGAAATCGCCGGTCACCGGCGGCGGCGCCAAAGCGACCTATTTTTCGATGCTGTACGGCCTCGTCGTGCCGCGCATGCGCGTGCCGGCGGTCGCCAAGGCTTACGGCCGCCGCCTCACCGGCGTCGTCGCTTTCGTGGTGGACGGACGCGGCCGGCTGACGCAGCGCTTCGTGGTCGAGAGCAGCGGCTCGCTGGAACTCGACGAGGCGGCGATGCAGGCGGTCGCCGAAGCCTCCCATTCCTTCCCGCCGCCGCCGCGCAAGGCGCCGATCGGGATGCGGTTCACCTACACCGTCAATTGAGGATCGTGGGCTTCACCACCCGGTAGAGCCTCGCGAAGCCGCGATCGGCGATCGGTTCGAGTCCTGCGCGCACATTGGGGTCGAAATCGCTCGAAGCGAGCAGGTCGGCGTTCAGCACCAGCACATAGTCGAACTGTAAACGCCAATCCTTGAGATAGGGGTCGCCGGCGAGGTTGGTTCCCAACTGCGAGGGGTAGGGGATCGAGGAGGCCTGCACGGCCCGCTCGCGCCAGGGCGGCCGAACGACCAGCGCGTGTTGTCCCGGCACCGAGAACAGCGTCGGCACGAAGGCTTGCGCCTCGATCGTCGCCAGCGCGCCCAGGTGCCGGCCGGTCGCGCGCACGCCATTGGGCGACCCGATCATGAATCTGCCCACAGGCGCCGCCCGCCAGTCCGCTGCCTCCTGCTGCAAAGTTATCAACGACGCGCCCGGCGACATCGCGCGCATCGCCTCCATCAGTCCGGCGACGTCGTTTTGACGGGCCAGCCAGATCCAACCGATCCACAACGCCCGGCCGAGCACCGGCGGGGCGAGCGCCGCCCAGACAAGTCGTCCTTCGGGCTCCGCGCGCGGCTCAAGCGCGGCCAGCAACATCAGCGCCGCCATGATCGGAAATCGCTGCGGCAACCAGGAGCCGTCGCCGATAGCGTCCGGCGCGAGCGGCGAAAGCGCGAACAGCGCGCCGGCCGCCAGCGCCAGCCCCGCATGAAGGTTCGCCTGTCGCGCAACCAGCGCATAGACGATCAGCGCGACGACGGGGAGGGTCGTTATCAGATCGGCGGTCAGATTGTAGCTGAGGATCGGCGACAGCAGGATCGTCAGGATATGCACGGGATCGACGATATTGGCGGCGTCGCCCCAAAAGGGCCAGGGCGACCGCGCGTCTGTTCGCCAGATAAAGTGAGACAGCGCGACCGGCGTCGCGGCGGCGAAGAACAGCGCCGCCGCCAGGCCCGGTCGCAGAGGTCTGCGGTCAAACTCAGCGCCGAACAGCAGCGCCAGGATTATGAGCGTATAAAACGCCAACCCGAGCGGATGAACAAACAACAGGATCGTCGAAAACGTCAGGTGAAGCGCGAAGCTCGCAGCGCCCCGATCAAGCCTGCCGGCCTGCAACGCCGCAAACACAAGCGCAAGGCCGAGGCTGATCTGGAAATTGACAAAGCCGGCGATCGCCGTCGTCGACCACGCCAGCGTGAGAAACGCGAGTTGCAAGGGATGAAATCGCCCGATCAACGCCCGGCTCAGCAACGCTCCGCCGAGCGGAGGCGCGAGAAAGGCGAGCGCGACCAGAACCTTGCTCACCGCGAAGATCGGCAATGCGTGCGCCAGCGCGGCGGCGGCGAGATCGACGCCGACATTGGCGCCAGCCTTGGCGAGGTCGATGCCGTAGACCGCGTCGAGCGGCGCCCGATCCGCGCCGCCCGCCATCAACCAGATGCGCGCGAGATGGTTGGGAAAATCCATGATCGGCGGCATTGTGGCGACCACCACAGGCAGCAACGCGAACAAGAAGCAGAAAGCGACCGCCGCTCCATCGCCGCGCATTGCTTGCCGTTTCCACTGGAGTGCAATCACGAAGGCCCCGATTTCTATGCGTTTATGGAGATAGAATTTTCATTCGCGCTCAACCCTTCCGCTCCGCCAACTTCGCGATCTGCCGCATCGTCTTCAGCGCGCCGTCGAGCCGGTCCTGAAGGGCGTCGTACTCGCCGCTGACGACGATCCGCATGTCGGGCCGCACGCGCGCCTCCGGGTTTGCCGTCACCCATTTCACGAGGGCTGCGGGGTTGGCGAAGGAATTGTCGCGGAAGGCGATCGTCATGCCCTTCGCGCCTGCATCGAGCTTCTCGACATGGCTCACGCGACATAGCGCCTTGATCCGCACCAGCTTCAGCAACAGGTCGACTTCCGGCGGCGGCGGCCCGAAGCGATCGACGATCTCGGCTCCCATCGCTTCAATCTCGTCTTCGTCGGACAAGGACGAAAGGCGACGATACAGCGACAGCCGCGCAGCCAGATCGGCGATGTAGGCTTCCGGGATCGTCACCGGCGAGCCCAGCGCAATCGTCGGCGACCAGACATCTTCCATCGGCTCGGCGGCGCCCGACTTCAGCCGCTCGACGGCGTCCTTGACCATCTGCTGATAGAGTTCGTAGCCGACTTCCTTGATGTGGCCGGACTGTTCCTCGCCCAGCAGATTGCCGGCGCCGCGCAGGTCGAGATCGTGGCTCGCCAGTTGGAACCCGGCGCCGAGCGTGTCGAGCGATTGCAGCGCCGTCAGCCGCTTTTCCGCCTGCGGCGTCATCTGTTTGTTGGCGGGCGTAGTGAATATCGCGTAGGCGCGGGTCTTGGAGCGCCCGACCCGGCCGCGCAACTGATAAAGCTGGCCCAGACCAAACATGTCGGCGCGATGCACGATCAGCGTATTGGCGCGGGGAATGTCGAGGCCGGATTCGACAATCGATGTCGACAGCAGGATGTCGTATTTGCCGTCGTAGAAGGCGCCGATCTTGTCCTCCAGCTCGGTCATCGCAAGCTGGCCATGCGCGACGACGAATTTGCACTCCGGCGCGTTCTGTCGCAGGAAAGCGGCGCATTCGTCGAGATCCTCGATGCGCGGGCAGACATAGAACGTCTGCCCGCCGCGATAACGTTCGCGCAGCAGCGC
>JANYIH010000222.1 GCA_025358745.1 Hyphomicrobiales bacterium
GCGTCGAGCGTGAAAAAGCCGCCCCGGGGGTCGAGCGAATTGGCCTCGTAGAAGCGGAACAGCCGGTCGGCTTCGGCTTCCAGCCAGCGACGATGGGCGGGGCGCTCGCGCCAGGGGGTCGTCACGATGATCTCCCTTAACATTGTGTTCACCAAGCGGTGGCGCCTTGGCTCGCGCGCTGGCATAACAGGGCATGAGCCGAATCGAAACCATGGCCGCAATGGCGGATGCGGCGGCGCTGGGCGATCCCGGCTTTGCGGTCTATGTGCACTGGCCGTTTTGTCTGGCCAAATGCCCCTATTGCGATTTCAACAGCCATGTGCGCGCCACGCCGCCCGACGAGGCCCGCTTCGTCGCCGCCTTCAAGCGCGAGATCGCCCATCGCGCCGCGCTGACGCCGGGCCGCAAAGTGCGCTCGATCTTCTTCGGCGGCGGCACGCCCTCGCTGATGGCGCCCAAGACCGTCGCCGCAATCCTCGACGGCATCGCCAAACATTGGCAGGTCGAGCCCAACGCCGAGATCACGCTGGAGGCCAATCCGACCAGCGTCGAGGCGGCCCGTTTCCGCGGCTATGCCCAGGCCGGCGTCAACCGCGTCTCGATCGGCGTGCAGGCGCTCAACGACGCGGACCTGCGGGCGCTCGGGCGCCGCCACAGCGTCGCGGAAGCGGTCGCCGCGCTGGGCGTGGCGAAGTCGATCTTCCCGCGCCTGTCGTTCGATCTGATCTACGCCCGCGTCGGCCAGACCGAGGCCGCCTGGCGCGCGGAACTCGAACTGGCTATGCAACTCGCCACCGAGCACGTCTCGCTCTACCAGCTCACCATCGAGCCGGAGACGATCTTCGAGCGGCTGTGGCAGGCCGGCAAGCTGGCGCTGCCCGACGACGATCTCGGCCGCGCCCTGTTCGACGCGACGCAGGAAATCGCCGAGAAATACGGCATGCCGGCTTACGAGACCTCCAACCACGCAAAACCCGGCGCGGAATCGCGGCACAATCTCGTCTATTGGCGCTATGGTGATTATGTCGGCATCGGCCCCGGCGCGCATGGCCGGATCGGCGTTGGGCGCGACAAGCGCGCGCAGGCGACCGAGAAACATCCGGAGATGTGGCTGGGCCAAGTCGAGATCGAAGGCCACGGCCTGATCGCCGACGATCCCCTGTCGGCGGAGGAGCAGAGCGACGAATATCTCCTGATGGGCCTGCGTCTGCGCGAGGGCATCGACATCCACCGCTACGAGGCGATCAGCGGCCGCCGGCTCAGCCGCAGCCAGATCGATTCGCTCGCCGCCGACGGTTTCGTCACCGAGGCGGGCGGCCGCATCATGGTGACGCCGATGGGCGCGCCGCTGCTCGACACCATCGTGGCGGATCTGGCGGCGTGACGCCCGGCGCGCAGGAGTGAGGCTCCCGCGCACCGGCGCCTGGGTTGATACGCTGAGACTAGCGTCTGGTCTGACGCTGTTCACGTTCGCGCTATTCCATTTCCTCAATCACGCGCTCGGCCTCTGGAGCCTGGAGGCGATGGAGGGCGCGCAAACGCTGCGGCTCGCCGTCACGCGCTCGATTCCCGGAAGCATCTTCCTCACCGCCGCGCTGATCTTTCACTTGGTCTTGGCGCTGTGGCGCATCGCGCGGCTGAAGACCTGGCGGATGCCGGCGGCGACCGCGACCGCGTTGATCACGGGCGCGTTGATCGCGCTGATCCTTCCTCCGCACTTGATCGAAGCGGGAATCGGCCCGCGCGCGGCGGGAACGGCGATGAGCTATCCCGCCGTGCTGGGGTTGATGTGGCCCGACGCCATGCCGAAGCAGACTCTCCTGCTCGGTCTTGTCTGGTGGCACGGTTGCCTCGGCCTGCGCGGTTGGCTCGGCGGCGAGCCGTGGTGGCGCCGCCACAGCCACGCGCTCGCCGGTCTCGCCGCGCTGATCCCCGCCGGCGCGGTCGCGGGCGCCGTGGTCGCCGCGCGCGAGGTGGCGCGGCTGAAGGCGACGCACAACTTCCCGCTGCCCTACGACGCCTCCGCCTTGCCAGGGCTGAAAGCCCACGCCGCCGACGCCACGATCGCCTCGCTGGCTTTGATGGCGTTGGCGCTCGCCGCCGCGTTGGCGAGCGCAGCGCTCGCGCGCAAACGCCGCCGCCTCGTCATCTTCTATCAGCCCGGACCGCGCGTCCAATCGGCGCCCGGTCCGACCCTGCTGGAGATCAGCCGCGCTCATCGCGTGCCGCATCTCTCGGTCTGCGGCGGCAAGGCGCGCTGTTCGACGTGCCGGGTCAGGGTGCTGGACGGCGCGGCCGGGCTCGCGGCGCCATCCGAGGCCGAAATGCGCCTGCTGCGCCGCATCGGCGCCGAGCCCGACGTGCGGCTCGCCTGCCAGATCCGGCCGACGCAGACGCTCGTCGTCGCCCGGCTGCTGAGCCCCGCCGCCGGCCCCGCTCTGGCGCACGGCCTTGACGCCGCCGGCGTCCTGCGCGTCGCGGCGGTGCTGTTCGTCGACATCAGGGGCTTCACCAAGCTCAGCGAGGCCAAGCTCGCCTTCGACGTCGTCTATATCCTCAACGCCTTTTTCGCCGAGGCGGGCCGGGCGGTGGAGACCTGCGGCGGCCGGATCGACAAATACATGGGCGACGGCCTGATGGCGTTGTTCGAGCACGCCGAGGGCTTAGAGCCCGCCGCCCGCAACGCGCTTCGCGCCATCCACGCGCTCGACGCCTCGCTGGCGGAGGTCAACCGTCGTCTCGCCGGCGAAATCGATACGCCGCTCGCCGTGGCGATGGGGCTGCACGGCGGCCCCGTCGTCAGCGGCCGGATCGGCTATGGCGCTGCGGCGCATCCGACCGTGATCGGCCGCGTCGTCAATATCGCCAGCAGGCTCGAATCGCTGGCCAAGACGCGCGGCGTCGAACTGGCGCTGTCGATGGCCTGCGCCGAGGCGGTCGCGCTCGACACGGCCGGTTATGTCGTAGAATCCGCCGACATCAGAGGCCTCGACGCCGCCTTTCCCGTCGTGCTGATCCCCTGCGTCGCCGATCTCGCCGCCGCCGATGGCTCACGCCAGAAAGCGCAGCAATAGGTCGAGAAACGCCGCCCGCTGGTCGTGATGCGCCCAGTGTCCCGCGTCCTCCAGCGTCGCCACATCGGCGTGGCGAAAATGCTCGGCGCGACCGTCGGTCATGGGGTTGGAGGCCCAGGATTGCGCGCCATAGACCAGCAGCACGGGACACTCCACGAGGCTCCACAGCCGCCAGACCTCCTCGGCCGGCATCTCCACCGGCGGAAACGCCCGCAGCGCCGGGTCGAACTTGAAACTCACCGTGCCGTCCGCGTTCTCCCGCACCCCGTGGCGGGCGAGATGGGCGGCGAATGCGAGGTTAAGCCGGGGGTGCTCGGCGGCGATGCGGGCGCTCGCCTCGTCGAGCGAGTTGTAGCGGCGCGGCGGCTTGGCGGCGATCTCGCGCTGGCGGTCGATCCAGTCGCGCAGCCGCGTCTCCACCGCAATCGCGCGGCTCTGCGCCAGCGACTTGGGCGATTGGCTCAAGCCTTCGATCGCCGCGATGGCCCGCACTTTTTGCGGGAACAAGCCGGCGTAGCGCAGCCCGATATTGCCGCCGAGGGAATGGCCGACGATCACGACGGCGCCCAGCTTCTCCCGCTCGAACAGTTCCGCGAGATCGAACACATATCCCTCGGTCGGGTAAAATCCGCCGCGCGCGTGCTCGCTGTCGCCGTGACCGCGCAGGTCCGGCGCCAGCACGCGGAAGCGTTGCGCGAGCGTCTCCGCCACCGGGTCCCACGCGCGCGCGTGATCGCGCACGCCATGCAGCAGCAACAGCGGCGGGGCGGCCGGATCGCCCCATTCGCAGACATTGAGGCGCAGGCCCTGGCTGAGATAGGCGAAGGTTCGGGGTTCGGTCATGTCGGCTGTATGCCCGAAGTGGGGGAGCGCGTACAAACTGCGCCGCAGAGCGTGACCCTCGCGCTCGGCTCTGTGTGAAATGCGGGTTAGGACTTACCCGCCGGGACGGCGATGTCGAAATGCATGACGTCCTCGCGCGCGCCCAGTTTCGTGTAGAGCGCGATGGCGGGGTCGTCGCCGTGATCGGCTTGAACGTAGATGACCCACGCGCCGCAGCGCTGCGCGTGCGCGCGCAACTCACCGATCAAGGCGGTGGCGACGCCGCGGCGGCGATGGCGGGCGTCGACGGCTAGATCGTAGATGTATATTTCGCGACACGCCCGTTCGAACTTTTCAAGCTCGTAGGCGACCAGGCCGCCGACGATTTCGCCCTCAGATGCGCCGACCAGCGCGATGCCATGGGCAAGACCGAGCCAACGCTGCAAATACGCGTCGCTCGGCGGAGCGGTGGCGTAGTTTTCGCTATCCTCGAAGGCCCGGGCGAAAAGCGCGTTCAACGTGCGCATGTCCCGCAAATCCCCAGGTCCGAGACGACGGACCTGCAAGGCGGACATCAGCGCGTCGGCACCGGCACTTCGCCGCGATAATCGTAGAAGCCGCGCTGCGCCTTGCGGCCGAGCCAGCCGGCCTCGACATATTTGACCAGCAGCGGACAGGGCCGGTATTTCGAATCCGCCAGGCCCTCGTGCAGCACCTGCATGACCGACAGACAGGTGTCGAGGCCGATGAAATCGGCCAGTTGCAGCGGCCCCATCGGGTGATTGGCGCCGAGCCGCATCGCGGTGTCGATCGACTCGACCGAGCCGACGCCCTCATACAGCGTGTAGACCGCCTCGTTGATCATCGGCAGCAGGATGCGGTTGACGATGAAGGCGGGAAAATCCTCCGACATGGTCGCCGTCTTGCCGAGCTTGACCACGAAATTCTTGGCGGCTTCGTAAGTGTCGTCGCGCGTCGCGATGCCCCGAATCAGCTCGACCAATTGCATCTTGGGCACCGGATTCATGAAGTGGATGCCGATGAACTGCTCGGGATTGGCCGTCACCGAAGCGAGCCGGGTGATCGAGATCGAGGAGGTGTTGGAGGCGACGATCGCCTCCGATTTGAGGAACGGGCGCAGGTTCTGGAAGATGCGGCGCTTGGTGTCCTCGCTCTCGGACGCCGCCTCGATGACGAGATCGCAGTCGCCGAGGGCCTCCAGCCGCGACGCTGGCTTGATGCGGTCGAGGATCGCGGTGCGTCCGGCCTCGTCCATCTGGCCCTTGGCGACCTGTCGCGACAACAGGCCGTTGATCGTCGCCAGCGCGGCGTTGAGACGCTCCTCGGCGACGTCGTTGAGACGCACGTCCAATCCCGATTGGGCGCAGACGAGCGCGATGCCGGAGCCCATCTGCCCGGCGCCGATGACGCCCACTTTCTCGATATTGAAGCTCATCGCGCGCGTCCCGATCAGCGAGGGCCCGGAAAGCCGGGCGCTCGTACCTATTTTTCGATCCTGCCTATTTCCCGATCTTGCCCAATTCGGCGGTCAGCTCAGGCAAGGCAGTGTAAAGGTCGGCCACAAGTCCGTAGTCGGCGACCTGGAAGATCGGCGCCTCCTCGTCCTTGTTGATGGCGACGATCACCTTCGAATCCTTCATACCGGCCAGATGCTGAATGGCGCCTGAAATTCCCACCGCAATGTAAAGATCCGGCGCGACGACCTTGCCGGTCTGCCCGACCTGCCAATCGTTGGGCGCGTAGCCGGCGTCGACCGCCGCGCGCGAGGCGCCCATCGCCGCGCCGAGCTTGTCGGCGACCGGCTCGATATAGGTCTTGAAGTTCTCCGCCTTCTGCATCGCGCGGCCGCCGGAGATGATGATCTTCGCCGATGTCAGCTCCGGCCGGTCGGACTTGGCCAACGCCTCGCCGACGAAGCTCGACACGCCGGGATCGGCGGCGGCGGCGACCGGCTCTATCGGCGCCGTGGCCCCCCCCTCGCCCGTCGCGGGAAAAGAGGCTGTGCGCACAGTGGCGACGACCTTCGGATCGGTCGATTCGACCGTCTGGATCGCGTTGCCGGCGTAGATCGGGCGCTCAAAGCTCTTCGGCCCCAGCACCTTGGTGATGTCGGAGAGCTGCATCACGTCCAAGAGCGCGGCCGCGCGCGGCAGCACGTTCTTGGCGAAAGGGCTCGAAGCGGCGACGATGGCGTCGTATTCGCCGGCGAGCGACGCCAGCAAGGCCGCCAGCGGCTCGGCGAGGCCATGGGCGTAAAGCGCGGCGTCCGCGACCCGCACCTTGGCGACGCCCTGCAACTTGGCCGCCGCTTCCGCCGCCGGCGCAAGGTTCTGGCCGGCGAGCAACACATGCACGGGAGCGCCCAGTTCGCTGGCCGCCGTCAGCGCCCGGGCGCAGATGTCGGCGAGGCGCCCGCCCGCGACTTCGCCCAGCAGTAGCGTGGTCATATTCAGATTACTCCCGCTTCTTCGCGAAGTTTCGAAACCAGTTCGGCCACGCTCTTGACCTTGACGCCCGACTTGCGACCGCTCGGCTCCGTGGTCTTGAGCACCTTTACCCGGGGGGTCACGTCCACCCCGTAATCGGCCGGCGTCTTCTGGTCGATCGGCTTCTTCTTCGCCTTCATGATGTTGGGCAGCGAAGCGTAGCGCGGCTCGTTGAGGCGCAGGTCGGTCGTCACGATAGCGGGCAGGTTGAGCGACACCGTCTGCATTCCGCCGTCGACCTCGCGCGTGACCTCGACCTTGCCGTCGCCGATGACCACCTTTGACGCGAAGGTGCCCTGCGGCATTCCGGTGAGGGCCGCCAGCATCTGGCCGGTCTGGTTGCAATCGTCGTCGATCGCCTGCTTGCCGAGAATGATGAGGCCGGGCTGTTCGGCCGCCACCACGCCCTTCAGCAGTTTGGCGACGGCGAGCGGCTCGACGAGCCCCTCGACGGTGATGAGCACGCCGCGATCCGCGCCCATGGCGAGGGCGGTGCGGATGGTCTCGCCCGCCTGCGCCGGCCCGATCGAAACGACGATCACTTCGCTCGCCTTGCCGGCTTCCCTCTGCCGCAACGCCTCTTCGACGGCGATCTCGTCGAACGGGTTCATCGACATCTTCACATTGGCGAGTTCGACGCCCGAACCATCGGACTTGATGCGGATTTTCACATTGTAATCCACCACCCGTTTGACGGGCACGAGAATTTTCATGTCGGTCAATTCTCCGGTCACGGCGCGAGAAGCGCGGCGAAGTTCCTGCGGCCAGCGCGGCGCAAATCCCTAATCAGCACTAAGCCCCAAGTCAACGCGGCGAAAGTCTGCCCTTCGAGCCGCCTGGTCGCGCCGCCGTCCCGTAAACGGGCCGAAGAAACCGGGACAAGGCCTGAGCGATGACCCGACTATGGCTTATAGCGCCGCTCGCGGCGATCTTCCTCGCCCTCGCCCCGGCCGTGGCGCGCGCCGAAAGCGCGGCCGATTGGACCCGCGCTGTCTACGCGCGCGCGGCCGAGGAGTTCAACGCGCTGTTTGAGCATCGCGAGCGCCCGCAACCGGCGCCCGATCCCTTCTCCCCCACGTTCCGCGCCGCCGAGGCCGCCGCGCGCGCCGCCCCGCCCCCGCCGGTCGGACCGATCCTGAATCAACTGTTCGGCTGGCTGCATTTCCCTGTCGGCCATCTGACCGTTCTCGCCGTCGAGACCCGCCGCGAGGACGCCGCTTCGGCCGATGTCGTCGTGGACTATACGACCGGCGACGAGCGCCGCCACGCCACAGTGAAGGAACGTCGCGCCGGCCGCGACTTCGTCATTGACGACGTCGCTTTCGAGGACGGCGATTCAGACCTCGCCTATTTCCGCCGCCGCGTGGCCGGATCGGATCGCTAGCCCTGACGGCGATGCGCGGGATTCCCGCCTCTGCTGCACACGCGCTCGCCAAAATCGGCGCGAAGCAGACCGTGGCCCACGGCGATCGGCTGATATTCCGTCGCCGACCGCTGCAAGTCGACAACCTGCTCGACATTAAGAGGCTTCCGCCCCGGATATCCACGCTCCCGGACGGGACGCCCCTCACTTCGCCGGCTCGTTGCTGGCCTTGATGAGCGGCGGCTTGCCGTGCAGCAGCGAAATGGCCGCGTTGAGCTGGGTGTCCTTGGCCTTGTCGGGCGGGACATAGGCGTCGGAGCCCTTTTGTTCGTCCGTCCCATTCTTCAGATGGCCCTGCAGCGAGGCTTCGCCCAGGCTCTGCACCTTGCCCTTGAGGTCGTCGGGAATATCTTCGAGGATCTTGAAGTCCGGCTCGATGCCCTTGGCCTGGATGGAGCGCCCGGACGGCGTGAAATAGCGCGCCGTCGTCAGTTTCAAGGCGCCGTCGGCGCCGAGCGGCAGCACGGTCTGCACCGAGCCCTTGCCGAACGAGCGCGTGCCGATCAGCGTCGCCCGCTTCAAGTCCTGAAGCGCGCCCGAGACGATCTCCGAGGCCGAGGCCGAGCCGCCGTTGATGAGGACCACCAGCGGCTTGCCCTCGCTCAGATTGTAGCCCGGACGGGCGTTGAATTCCTGATAGAGGTCGGACGTGCGCCCCCGCGTCGAAACGATCTCGCCCGAATCGATGAAGGAGTTGACGACGCGGATCGACTGGGAGAGCAGCCCGCCGGGATTGTTGCGCAGATCGAGGATATAGCCCTTCACGTTGACGCCGCTCGACCGGAACTTGGCGATCGCCGCCTTCAGCGCGTCGTAGGTCTGTTCGTTGAACTGGGTGATGCGGATATAGCCGAGATCGCCGCCCTCGATGCGCGAGCGCACCGGCTGCACGTGGATGATCTCGCGCACGATGTCGAACACTTTGGTGGTCTTGAGATCGCCGCGCTCGACGGTGATCGCCACATGCGTCCTGGCCGGGCCGCGCATCTTGTCGACGGCTTCCTTCAGCGTCAGCCCTTTCACCGCGGTCGCGTCGATCTTGACGATCATGTCGCCCGCCATCACGCCGGCGCGGGCGGCTGGCGTGTCGTCGATCGGGCTGACCACGCGCACGAGGCCATTGTCCTGCATCACTTCAAGGCCGAGGCCGCCGAATTCCTCGCCGCGCATGCTGGTCTGGAAATCCTTCAACGCCTTGGCGTCGAGGAAATTCGAATGCGGATCTAGCGAAGCCAACATGCCGTTGATGGCGCTGTTGGTCATTTTTGTCGGATCGGGCGTCTCGACGTAATTGTCGAACGCCTTTTCGAACACGAGTCGATACAGCGAAAGTCCCGCAGAGCCGCCCGGAGTCGCAGCGCTGACGACATTGGCGATCAGCGCGCCGGTCACCCCCAACGCGACGCCGATTGAGAGGTAAGACGTCGCGCGTGTCATGGCGTCGCCCTCAGTTGGATTTCGTGGGCTCGGGAACCGGAGCGGCGTCCGTCTTGGGTCCGTCGCCCTTGGCCTCGTTCGGGGTGGTCGAAGGGGCCGGCGCAGGCGCGGGGGCCTCGGCGTGCTTGACGCCATGCAGCAGGTCGACCGCGGCGGTGAGCTGCTTGTCCTGCTTGGGATCGGGCGGCACGTAGGCTTGCGAGGCGGACAAATCCTCCGCCTGATTTTTCAGATGGCCCTTGAGCGAAGCCTCGCCCAGATTGTCGTCCTTGCCCTTCAGTTCGGCCGGCACGTCCTCCAGCACCTGCATGTCAGGCGTGATGCCCTTGGCCTGGATCGAGCGGCCGGACGGCGTGTAGTAGCGCGCCGTGGTCAGCCGCAGCGCGCCGTTGTTGTCGCCCAGCGGCATGATCGTCTGCACGGAGCCCTTGCCGAACGAGCGGGTGCCGATCAGCGTCGCGCGCTTGTGGTCCTGCAACGCGCCGGCCACGATTTCCGAGGCCGAGGCCGAGCCGCCGTTGATGAGCACCACCAGCGGCTTGCCGTCGGACAGATCGTCGCCGGGGCGCGCGCTGAACCGTTGCGCATCGTCGGGGTTGCGCCCGCGCGTCGAGACGATCTCGCCCTTGTCGATGAAATCGTTGACGACCTCGATCGACTGGTCGAGCAGCCCGCCGGGATTGTTGCGCAGATCGAGAATGTAGCCCTTGAGCCTGTCGGCGGGGATTTCGCCCTTCAGTTTCTCCATCGTCGAGCGCAGGCCGCTGCCCGTCTTCTCCGTGAACTGGGTGACTCTGATATAGCCGATATCGCCGTCCTCGACATGGCCCTTCACCGACTGCACCTCGATCACCGCGCGCGTGATCTTGTAGTCCTTCATATCTTTCTTCGCGCCGCGCGCGATCTTCAGCGTCACGGCCGAATCGATCGGTCCGCGCATCTTGTCGACCGCCTGGTCGAGCGTCATGCCCTGGGTCGAGACGCCGTCGATGCCGGCGATAATGTCGCCCGACATCAGCCCCGCCTTGGAGGCCGGCGTGTCGTCGATCGGCGAGACGACCTTGATGAGGCCTTCCTCCTCCGTCACCTCGATGCCCAGGCCGCCGAACTCGCCCTTGGTCGAGCGCTGCATTTCGCGGTAGGCGTCGGCGTCCATGTAACTGGTGTGCGGGTCGAGCGAAGACAACATGCCGTTGATCGCCGCTTCGATCAGTTTGCTCTCGTCGGGTTTCTCGACATAATCGTTGCGGATCTTCTCGAACACGTCGCCAAACAGATTGAGCTGGCGATAGGTGTCGGCGGCAGTCGCGAAAGCTTTGGGCGCCACCGCTTGCAAAGCGTCCGGCGCCAGCACGGCGACGGCGGCGCCCATCGCAACGCCGAGGGCGAGATAGGAAACCTTGCGAATCATCCGCGCGCCTTTTCCAGGTTCGACTTCGCCCACCACGGCTGGGGGTCGAGGATCGTGTCGTTCTTTCGAAATTCGATATAGAGAAGGGGCTGGTCGGCGCCAATAGCGGCTGTCGAAGCGGCTCGCGCTCCGCCGGACCCCATTACGGCCACCGGCTCTCCCGCGAGCACGAATTGTCCGACGGCCACTTGAATCCGCTCCATGCCCGCCAGAAGGATATAGTAGCCCTCGCCGGCGTTGAGGATCAAGAGTTGTCCGTAAGAGCGATAGGGTCCGGCATAGGCGACCCAGGCGTCGGCTGGCGTCGAGACGGTTGCGCCGGCGGGCGCGGCGACCGAAACGCCCTTCGTTTCTCCGCCGAGCCCGTCGGGATCGCCGAAATTCTTCACCGGCTTGCCGGCGACCGGCCAGGCCAGCCGGCCCTTGTCGTCGGAAAACGGTTTGGCTGGCTTCAAGCGGGCGAGATCGCCGCCGCGCGTTGCAGCGCGGCTCTCGACCGTGCGCGCTGCGGCGCTGTCGGCGGCGGCCGCGGCGACGGCCTCCCCGTCCATTTTGGCGATCAGATCCTTTAGATTCAGCGCCTGGCTGGCGAGATGGTCGGCGCGCGCGCGCTGTTCGTCCAGCACGCTCTGCCGGTCGCCGAGCGCGTTCTGCCGCGCGTCCACGAGCGCCGCCAGTCGCTCCTTGTCGACGGCGAGTTCCTCCGCGTTGGCGGCCAGTTCGTCGCGCTTGCGCGTGATCGTGCGCTTAAGCTCCGCAACCTTGCCGATGTCGCGCGACAGGGCGTCGGCCTGCGATTTGATGTCGCCAAGCAGGGCGTTGACCACGCTCGCCGCCCGCACCGCCGCCGCCATGTCGTCGGGCCGCACGAAAATTGCGGGCGGCGCGTCGTGGGTCATGCGTTGCAGCGCGGCCATCAGCTCGCCGATGCGCTGGCGACGTTCGCCGAATGAGGCTTCGAGCCGGGTGGCGTCGGTGGCGGCCCGTGCAAGTTCGGCGCTCGCCTCGGCCCGATCGGACTCGATTCTCTGCAAGCGCGCGGTGGTTTCGAGCAGCGCTTCGTTGAGGCGGGCGCGGTCGAGCTTGATCGCTTCGACATCGGCCTCGATTCTGCGCCGCACGTCGTCGGTCGCCTTGAGGTTGGTCTCGACGCCGCGTAGCTGCATTTCCATGGCGGCGCGGTCGGCCGCATCGACCGCGCGCGACTGATCCGGCGCGAGGCTCAACGCCAACAGGAAGGCAAGCTGCATCTGTCGCAGGCGAATCAGCATTCCCTTCTGCTACATCAGTCAAAGCCGACGGAATTGCGTCGTGCTTCAAGCGCGATGATAAGGATGTCCAGCCAAAATCGTGAAGCAGCGGTAAATTTGCTCCGCCGCCATCATGCGCACGAGCTGGTGCGGCCACGTCAACGCGCCGAAAGCGATGGTCGTGCGGGCCGCGCTCCGAATTTCGCCATCCAACCCGTCCGGGCCGCCGATGGCGACGACATAGACGGCTACGCCCGCGTCGCGCGCGCGGCCGATCTCTGCGGCCCATGCGGCGCTGGAAATCGACGCGCCGCGCTCGTCGAGCGCGCAGAGATAGGCGCCCCTGCCGGCCGCCTCCCGCAGCGCGCGCGCCTCCGCCGCCCGCCGCTCGTCGACGGTCCTGGCGCGTGATTCCTCGAACTCGCGCAACTCCAGCGCCGATATTCCGACGCCGGCGCCAATCGCTTTGGCGCGTTTGAGATAGCGATCGAACAGCTCACGTTCGGGACCGGCCTTCAGCCGTCCGACCGAGGCGAGGACGAGCTTCAAGCCTTTAGTGGGGAAGCGCGCGCGGCTCGGCAGGCCGATCCGGGCCCCAGATCTTCTCCAGATTGTAAAACTGGCGGATGTCGGGCCGGAAAATATGGATGATGGCGTCGCCCGCGTCGATCAGCACCCAATCGTTGACCGGCTGGCCCTCGATTCGCGGCGGCTTGAACCCGGCGTCGCGGCAGGCCTTGACGACCCGCTCGGCGATGGCGCCGACATGTGTGCTCGACCGTCCGGTGGCGACGATCATCACATCTGCGAGACTGGTGCGGTCCATCACGTCGAGCGCGACGACATCCTCCGCTTTGGCGTCCTCCAGGCCGGTCAGCGCCGCCTTGACCAGAAGGCTCTCCAGCGGCGACGACGCGGCGTCCTTGGGCGCGGCGCGTTTGGCGCGAGGGCGTTTCGGGGCGGTGGGGGCATCCTGGGTGAAGCTCAGCGGCGCATCCTCTCTTGGCGCGAGTCTATGGGTGGCAACATGAGCGGATGCGGCGCGCTTTTCAAGGCGCGTCGGCGGAATGAGTGAATTTTCATGGGAGGGGGGCGTCGGCGACGAGATATTGCGCCTCCGACACCGGCTCGGCCCAATCGACCGCGCGCCCGTCGAGCGATTCCTGGATCGCGATATGGGTCATCGCGGTCGCCGGCGACGCGCCGTGCCAATGGCGTTCGCCAGGGGAAAACCACACCACGTCGCCCGGCCGAATCTCCTCGACCGCGCCGCCCTCACGCTGCGCCCGGCCCGCGCCCGAGACAACGATCAGCGTCTGCCCGAGCGGATGGGTGTGCCAGTGGGTGCGCGCGCCGGGCTCGAAAGTGACCGCATTGCCGGCGGCGCGGCCGGGCGGCGTGACCGGAAACAGCGGGTCGATCCGCACCGCGCCGCTGAAATACTCTGCCGGCCCCTTGGTCGAGGGCCGCGTTCCGTTGCGAATGATGTCCATGCGGCGCGCTCCTTTTGCCGACCCGACGTAGGCGCCGGCTCCCGCAAGTCAACCCGTCTTCCACCGACCCGCAACGGGGAACGCCTCCTCCGCCCCCGGCCAGGGCGGCATCGTGGCGGCGACGAAGGCCAGCCCCTCGGCTCCGGCGCGAAACTGGAAATGCGTTCCCAGCGGGATCGTCAGCGCGACGCCGGGGCTGACCGGCGTGACGATTTCCTCGTCGCGGAGCTTGCGCCACACCTCGCCCTCGCCCGCGACGACGTACCAGATCTCCTCCACCGTACGGTGTGACACCGGCGCCGAGACCTGACCGGGGCTAAGCGTGAAATGGGCGAAACTGCCCCCCGCCAGCGCCGCCAACAGCCGCACCTCGCTGCCGTCGGGCGCCAGGGCGTCGGGCGCGGCGGACAGGGTTTTGGTTTGCAGCGGCATCGGGCGACCTCACACGGGAATTCGGACAGTGGCGCGCAGACCGCCGAGCGGGCTGTCGCCGAGTTGCACCTCGCCGCCGTGCGAGCGGGCGATGTCGCGGGCGATCGACAGGCCGAGACCCGAGCCGCTCTGGTCCTGGTTGCGCGCCTCGTCGAGCCGGAAGAACGGGCGGAACACATCCTCGCGCGAGGCGGCCGGCACGCCGGGACCGTCGTCGTCGACATGCACCAGCACGAAACGGCCCTCGCGCACGGCGGAAATCTCGACGCGCCTACCGTAACGCTGGGCGTTGCCGACGAGATTGGCGAGACACCGCCGGATCGCCATCGGCCGCACGGTCACATTGAGGCGCCCCCTGGCGGCGAGCGAGACGGGCGCGCCGTGTCGCTCGGCGTCGAGCCGCAGGTCGTCGAGCATGGCGGCGAGGTCGGTCGGCGTCGCCGCCTCGCCCAGGTCGCCGCGCGCGAAGGCGAGATAGCCTTCCAGCATCGCCTGCATCTCGTCGACGTCCCTTTCCAGATCCTGCGTCTCGGCGCTCGTCTCGAACATGGCCAGCGACAGGCGGAAGCGGGTGAGGATCGTTCTCAGATCGTGGCTGACGCCGCTCAGCATCGCCGTGCGCTGTTCGTTGGCGCGCTCGATGCGGCGTTTCATCTCGACGAAGGCGAAGCCAGCCTGCCGCACTTCGCGCGCTCCGCGGGGATGGAAATCGTGGAACCGGCCCTTGCCGAAATCCTCCGCCGCCTTGGCGAGCCGCAGGATCGGGCGGATCTGGTTGCGCAGGAACAGGATCGCGACGGCGATCAGCGCGACGGAGGCGCCGAACATCCAGAAGATAAAGATGTGGACGTTGGCGTCGTAGCCCAGCGATCGCTTGGTGATGAGCCGCGCGACGCCGAAGCCCAGATCGACCCGGATCTCCATCAGGCCGGACTTGCCGACCGTATCGACCCAGATCGGGTATTTGAGCTGGTGGGAAAGCTCGTTGGGCAGCGCGCGGGTGAGCGGGTCGAGGAAATCGAAGAACCGGCGCGGCAGCCGGGGCGGCAAGGGCTGCGGCGGCATCAGATCGACGCTCATGCGGAACCGCTCGGAGGCGATCTCGCGCAGCCTTTTGTCGTCGGCCCCGAGCGGCTGCGCGCGATAGAGATCGACCACCGCGCCCACATCGCGCGCCACCGCGTTGGAAAGCCTGTGGGTGACGAGATCCCAATGGCGCTGCATGAAGACATAGGCGACGCCGGTTTGCAGCAGCACCATCGGCAGGATGACGATCAGCAGCGAGCGGGCGTAGAGCCCCTTGGGGAACAATTCGGCCAGCGAGCGGGCGCCGCTGCGCCACAGGCCGCGCCCCAGATGCAACGCCCCGCGCGTATAGCCGATCGCGGTCATGGGTCGGTGACCAGTTTGTAGCCCGCCCCGCGCGCGGTCTGGAGATAAAGCGGATTGGCGGGATCGTCTTCCAGCTTTCGGCGCAGGCGGTTGATCTGCACGTCGATGGTGCGCTCCTGCGCGCCCCCGCCCCCCCCTGCGCCCGCACCCGAAAGCGCCTCGCGCGAGACGCTGACGCCCGACGTCGCGCCGAGCAGCCGCAGGATTTCGCGCTCGCGCTCGGTCAGCCGCACCAGCGCGTCGCCGCGCCGCAATTCGCCGCGCTCGGGCAGGAACAGGAACGGACCGAAGCGCAGCCCCGGCTCGTCGGCGGCCGGCGCCGGCGGAATGGCGCGGGTGCGGCGCAGGATAGAACCGATCCGCAGCAGCAGTTCCTTGGGCTCGTAGGGCTTGGCGAGATAATCGTCGACGCCCGCCTCCAGCCCGCGCACCCGGTCCGACGCCTCGCCCCGCGCGGTGAGCATGAGAATGGGGATGTCGGAGGTTTCCCGCAGCCGCTCGGCGAAATCGAAGCCGTTTTCGCCCGGCATCATCACGTCGAGCACGATGATCTCGAACGCAAGACTAGCCAGCCGCGACGAGGCCTCGGCCGCCGAGGCGACCGCCGTGACGCGATAGCCGTTGCGGCCGAGATAGGACGTCACAAGCTGGCGTAAGCGGCGGTCGTCGTCGACCACCAATACATGCGGGGCGTCGTCGGGCGGTGCGGCGGTCGCGGACATGCGATCCCTCCCAGGGCCTTCCTTATCGGAATTCAAGGCCTGCGCGGTCAACTCCTCACCTCGACCGGCGCGCCGGGCGCGTCGATCAGCGCGAGGATGCGCTCCCGCGCCTCGCGGTCGATCATTTCCAGCAGAAACGCCGCCGCGTCGGTCTTGGCGTCGGGGCCGAGCGCGCGCATGGCGGCGGCGAAGCGCCGGGTCTGCGCACGCGCGAGCTTCAGCGCGAGATCCTCGCCTTTCGCCGTCACATGCAGCCGGCGCTGCCGCCGGTCCAGCGCGCCCGCCCGCGCCTCGATGAAATCCTGCGCGACAAGTTCTTTCAGCACGCGATTGAGGCTTTGTTTGGTGATGGCGAGAATGTCGAGCAGTTCCGCGATCGTCAATCCGGGGTGGCGGGCGACGAAATGCAGCACGCGGTGATGCGCGCGACCGAAGCCGAACGTCTCCAGCAGCCGGTCCGCGTCGCCCACGAAATCCCGGTAGGCGAAGTAGAACAGCTCGATCATGTCGTACATCGGCGCGGGGTCGGCAATAGAACGCATGAGGTCTCACAAAGGATGGGGGGGGTTGTTTCAGGCCGAAGCGCCGGCCCGCTCCATCAGCGCGCGCGCGCGCTCGACGTGGCCATCCCAGGTCAAGGGCTGGTAGCCGGCGATCCTGGCGACCGTTGCACGGCGAAGTTCGGAGGAATCGTCCGCCAGCGCCTCGATGGCGGCGACCCAGCCGGGCCCGTCGATGGCGTCGGCGAACATAGCGTAGCCCACGCCGACCTCGCGATGGGCGGAAATGTCGGAGATGATCGCCGGCGCGCCCGCCGCCAGGCATTCGACCACGGGCAGGCCGAAGCCTTCGGTGAAGGAGGGCGCGACGAGCGCGGCCGAATCCGCCATCAGCCGGGCGAGCCCAGCGTCGGTGAGATCGGAGGCCTCCGCCAGAAACGGCGCGAGCTGGCGCGAGCGCTCCAGCACGTCGACGATGTTCTCATTCTCCCAACCACGCCGCCCGGCGATGACGAGGCGCGGCGCGCGCGCGCCATGACGCTCCACCAAGCGGCGCCAGACCGCGAGCAAGAACAGCAGGTTCTTGCGCGGTTCGATGGTGCCGACATAGACGAAATAAGGAATCCGCGGCCGGCTCGGCGGCCCATGGCGGGCGGCGGAAAAAGCGCCGTCCACCGCCAACGGCACGATCTCTATCTCCGGCGCGCGCAAGCCGCGCTCGCCCAGCGCCGCAGCGACCGCGCGGCGCGAATCCTGCGAATTGACGATCGCGAGCGAGGCGTATTGCGAGACCGTGGAGAGCCGCGCGACATGGCGATCGAGCGCGCCGGGCGAGCAGAATTCGGGAAATTCGACGGGAATGGCGTCATGGACGAAAAAGGTCGCGCGCACGCCGCCGCTCTGTAGCCAACGAAACCGCTCCGGCTTGTCGAGCTGGGCGTGCGAGCAGTGAAAGAACATCGCGGGTTGGTCGCCCTGGCGGCGAATCCGCCGGTTCAGCCGCGTTTCCGCGCGCAAAATGTCGCGCAGCGGGAACGAATCGAGGTCGCGCCACCACGTCGGCCATCGCTTCGGCGCCCGGAACCGCATCGGCCTGGCGGCGCCGGCGTCGAACGGACGGTCGAGCCATTCGCGCAGGGCGAGATAGACGCCGTCGCTCTGCGCGCCCGCATCGAGCCGCCACGCCGCCTCGACCCGTCGCAGGATGTCCCTCGCCCGATCCGCGCGGATCGCGCCGGAGAACACCGGCGCATTGAAGACGCAACTCACGCTGGGATCGTCGATCATGTGCTTGGCGTATGCATATTCGACGCGGTCGATTCCGGTCGGTCCGCTGCGGAAGATGCGGGTGGCGAGCCGGGTGATGTCGAGAAATATGTTCATGTCGCCGTCCGAACGCCCGCAGGCGCGGGTACATGACGCGTCGCCGCCCAATTGTAAAACGGGCCGCGCGCTCCGCCGTTTGCGGCGCCGCATAATCGGTGCTATCGCAAATGTAACAAAAAACGTGGCGTGAAACGTCAACGTTTTGTAAACCTTGATGAGAATCGCGTGTTGATTCGCGCGCAAGCGGCGCCCGTTTCGCCGCAATTGGCGGATTATGGTTAGCGAACTTGCCCGGGGCGGCGGCCTAGGCTAAATCTGAGCGCGAAAGCAAGGGGTGCGACATCGGATGTCGGTCTTTCTTTTCATAGGCGCCCCCTTTGGCCCCTTCTTCGCGCGGTTGTCGCGCGAGATCGAAGCGGCCGGCGGCGTCGCCTACCGGACCGTCTGCGAAGGCGGCGAATTCCTGGAGACTCCCAGCCACTGCCGCGTTCTCTATCGCCATCGCGACGGCGACTGGAAGCGGTTCCTGCGCGGCGTGATGCGCCGCAACAAAGTCGAAGCGGTCATTACTTTCAACGACACCCTGCCCCGGAATCGCGGCGCGCTCGAAGTGGCGGAGGAGTTCGCCCTGCACAGCTTCGTGCTGGAGAATGGATATCTGCGCCCGCATTGGGTCACGTTGGAGCGCGACGGCGTCAACGGTTTCTCGCGTCTGCCGCGCGATCCCGCCGTTTATCTGGAAGCGCGCCAGGCCGCGGCCGAGCCTGCCGACACGCGCAATTTCCCGGCCGGGCTGCGGCCCCACGTCATCCACACGATCAACCACTTCCTCGCGGCGATCGCCT
The DNA here is from genome assembly GCA_025358745.1 of Hyphomicrobiales bacterium. Lineage (GTDB taxonomy): Bacteria > Pseudomonadota > Alphaproteobacteria > Rhizobiales > Beijerinckiaceae > Roseiarcus. The sequence goes on from JANYIH010000222.1 coordinate 18,635, forward strand.
TCAAGCCGTTCCTCGGGTTCGACGCCAAATATTACGGCGATTCCGTCTACCGCCAGGGCTTCGGCTACGCCCGCGAATATCTCTGGCGCGTGACGCATGACGAGCGCCCGGTTCTGGCGCGCGCGCTCGAACTGGCGGACGCGGGCCGAAAAGTGTTTCTCGCGCTGTTGCAGAAGCCCGGCGACGCGCAACTCGTCGTGCATTCGCGCCATGGCGGCAACGCGGCGTTCGTCGACGAACTGATCAGCTCGTTCGCGGCGGAGGCGCCTGGGGATGCGGTGCTGGTCGTCAAGCAGCACCCGCTCGACTATGGCGTCGAGCGCACGCCGGCGCGGGTCGCCGCGCTGATCGACCGGCACAATCTGGTCGACCGCGTGTTTTTCCTGCGCAAGACCAGTATCGACAAGATCATGGCGCGCGCCCACGCCGTGGTGACGATCAACAGCACGGCGGGCCTCGCCGCCATCATCGAGGAGAAGCCGGTCCTGTGCGTCGGACGGGCGTTCTACAACATTCCGGGCCTCACCAGCGCGGGGCCGCTGTCGCGCTTCTGGCGCGAGGCGGCGCCGCCTTCGCCGGCGCTGGTGCAGGGCTTTATCGCCTTCCTCAAGAACACCTCGCAATTCAACGGCGGCTTCCATACCCCCGAAGGGCGCGAAATCCTGGCGCCGCTGCTCGCCCAGCGTCTGATCGAGGGCGCACGCATGACGCCGAAATTGACCGGCGAGGCCTATAAGCGCGTCTCCTACGCCGAAAGGCATCGTCTGGCGCCGGGGCGGTTCGGAACCGCCGCGGCGCGCTAAACCGGCGACGCCTCCGCCGCGCATGTGCATCCATCGTCGTCGATGCCCGCCCGCCCACGCGTGCGTGGGATTTGCGTCGAAAATTAGACGCTACATTTTTGTATTTAATTTTTAATCCCGCATATCTTGCGTCTATTAAAAAATCCTCTATGTTAAGTCCGTGCAACCTGATTTCCGTGAGGAGTCGAGCATGGCGCTACTCATCTTTGTCAGCGGCCTGGCGATGGGCGCGGCTATCGGCTTGGCGGTGCTGACCGCCGGCGCACTGAAATCCGCGCGGCCCTGAGGACGAGTAGCGCGGTCGGGCCACCTGCCACTCATCGTCGCGCGAGTCGCAAGGGCGAGTCAACCTAGTCTGGCGACAGAGCGATCCTGCCGTTTTCGGGTGACGCGCCTGCGTGCATGGCTCCGCCGCCTGCGGCTCCCTCCCCCCTTGCGGGGGACGGTTGGGGAGGTAGCCATCTCACGCAAAGGGCGGCGTTTTTCACCCCAGGCTCCACGGTGCGCGCTCAGCCCGCGGCAACTCGCGCCGCATGTCAAGGGTCGGGCGCTCGCCGCTGTGGGCGAAATGCTCGCTCAACCCATGCTTCGCGCTGGCGTGGCCCTGTAGCGCGAGATTGCCGCGCTTGGAGGCGTTCACGCTGCGGTCCACCCGCCGTCCATCGACAGATTGGCGCCGGTGATCTGCGAGGCGGCGTCGGAGCAGAGATAGACGACGAGCGAGGCGACCTGCTCAACGGTGACAAATTGTTTGGTCGGCTGCGCCACCAGCATCACATTGTTGATCACCTCTTCACGCGTCAGCCCGCGCGTTTTCATGGTGTCGGGAATCTGGTTCTCCACCAGCGGCGTCCAGACATAGCCCGGCGATACGCAATTGGCGGTCACGCCATGCGTCGCAAGCTCCAGCGCGACCGTCTTGGTGAGCCCCGCGACGCCGTGTTTGGCCGCGACATAGGCCGATTTGTACGGCGAGGCGACGAGGCTGTGCGCGCTTGCGGTGTTGACGATCCGCCCCCATTTGCGCGCCTTCATGCCGGGCACGGCGGCGCGGATGGCATGAAACGCGGACGACAGGTTGATGGCGAGAATCTGGTTCCACTTGTCGATCGGAAAATCCTCGACCGGCGAGACGAACTGAATGCCGGCGTTGTTGACGAGGATGTCGAGACCGCCGAGCGCGTCTTCCGCATGTTTGATCATGGCGGCGATTTCGTCCGGCTTCGACATATCGGCGCCGTCGTAAATCGCCCGGACGCCGAATTCCGCTTCCAGGCCGGCGCGCGACGTTTCGATCCCAGCGGCGTCGCCAAAGCCGTTGATGACGACGTCGGAGCCTTGGGCCGCGAGCGCCTTTGCGATGGCGAGGCCGATGCCGCTGGTCGATCCGGTGACGAGGGCGCGGCGGGATTTGAGCGACATGGCGAACTCCAGGGCGTCGGATGCGCCGCCTATAATTGAAGTCCGAGGGCCTGTCGAAGGAGGCGGCGCGATGTGTGGTGACGGCGCCTCATCTTTTGGGCTAAGGCCCGCGCATTGTTCACAAGCGAGGTTCGCCATGTCCGCACGTCCCCTCGGTGTCGCCGGCGTCTGCGTGAACCCGGTCGGACTCGGCTGCATGAGCCTTTCCGGCTTCTACGGCCCCAGCAGCGAGGCGGAAGCTTTGCGGCTGCTCGCCGCCGCGCTCGATCTAGGCGTGAATTTCTGGGACACGGCGAACGTCTATGGCGAGGGCGTCAGCGAGAGCCGGCTCGGCAAGTTCTTCGCCGAGGATCGCGCACGCCGGGCCAAGGTCACGCTCGCCACCAAATTCAGCATCAGCCGCAGGCCCGACGGCGCCCGCTTCATCGACAACAGCGAGGCGCACCTGATCGAGGCGCTCGACGGCTCGTTGCGGCGGCTCGGCGTCGATAGCGTCGATCTCTATTACGTTCACCGGCTCGACCCGCGCTTTCCCATCGAGGAGACGGTGGGCGCGTTGGCGCGACAGGTCGAAAAGGGAAAGATCCGCGCCATCGGCCTGTCGGAAATGGCGCCGGACACGCTGCGGCGCGCCCACGCCATCCACCCCATCGCGGCGATGCAGTCGGAATATTCGCTCTGGGCCCGCTTTCCCGAGCTGGGGCTGTTGCAGACCTGCGCCGAACTGGGCGTCGCCCTCGTCGCCTTTTCCCCCGTCGCGCGCGGCGCCTTGAGCGGCGAGGTGCGCGACATCGGCGCGCTGCCGGCGGGCGACTTCCGCAAGAACAACCCGCGCTTCACCGGCCTCAACTGGACGCGCAATCTCCAGCGCATCGACGCCTATGTCGCGCTTGCGCGGGAGTTCGGGCGCGACCCTTGCGAACTCGCCATCGCGTGGGTGCTGGCGCAAGGCCCGCATGTGTTGGCGATCCCCGGCACGCGCTACCGGGAAAACCTCGCCCACGACGTTCGCGCCGCCGAAAGGCCGCTTGAGCCGGCGGAGGCGCAAGCGATTGCTCGCCTTTTGCCGGTGGGATGGGCGGCGGGCGACCGCTACGCCGAGGCGCAATGGTCCAATATCGAGCGATATTGCTGAACTCCGCCTCACTGCGCCATTGCGTTTGTCGCGACTCGCCGGCAAGAATAACACATGACGGCGTCGGTCTCGGAACTCGCGAATTTGCTGGCTAGGGTCGCCAAGCGCGACCGCGCCGCCTTCACCTTGCTCTATCGGGCGACGTCCCCGAAACTTTATGGCGTGGTGGCCCGTATCCTGCCTAGCGGAGAAGCCAGCGAAGTGCTGCAGGAGGCCTATGTGAAGATCTGGGACCGGGCGGCCGATTTCGATTCCACAAGGGGATCGCCGCTCGCCTGGATGGCGACCATCGCGCGCAATCGGGCGCTCGACGAAGTCCGCCGCGCACGCCCGATCTCACTGGAGGATATGCCCGAGGGTTTTGAGCCCGCCGCCGATACGGAGGACCCGCTCGCCAGTCGCGACCGTTCGGAGGTCTACCAGGCGCTGCTGCGCTGCCTGGGCGGGCTGGAGGCGGACAAGCGCGAGGTGATCCTGCTCGCCTATTATCGCGGCGCGAGCCGCGAGGCGCTGGCGGCCAAATTCAACGCTCCGGTCGGCACGGTGAAGACCTGGCTCCGACGAGGTCTGGCGCAGCTGAAGGACTGTCTGTCGTGACCCTCCCCGCCGACGACGAGGGCCTGGCGGCCGAATTCGCGCTCGGCACGCTCGACGCGACCGAGCGCGCCGCCGTCGCCGCGCGCCGCCAGCGCGAGCCCGAACTCGACGCCGCGATTGACGCCTGGGACGCACGGCTCGCGCCGCTGCTGGAAGTCGTCGGCGGCGTCAGCCCGCCCGCCGATCTGTTCGCGCGCATCGAGGCCCGATTGGCGACCCCGCCGCCGGTGGTCGACCTGACGCGCCTGCTCAGCGCAAAACTCGCGCGCTGGCGGGCGCTGGCGGGGGGCGCGGGCGCGCTGGCGGCCGCACTCGCCGCCGCGCTCGCCTTCGTCGTGGTCAGCCGCCCGGCGGGACCGCATCAGTTCGTCGCCGCGTTGCAGAAGAGCGCCGACGATCCCGCCTTCGCGATGACGGTGGATCTCGACCGGCTCGAATTTTCCGTGCGGCCGGTGGCGGCACAGGCGCCGGCGGGCAAATCCTACGAATTGTGGATGATCGCGCCCAACGGCGCGACACCGAAGTCGCTCGGGGTGATCGCCGCCGGCGAGCGGCGCCTCGCCGGCGACAAGGCGAACGTGCGCAATGCGACCTACGCCGTCACGCTGGAGCCGGAGGGCGGTTCGCCGACGGGGCAACCGACCAGCGCGCCGGTGTTCTTCGGCAAACTGGTGCCGGTCGGTCCGTGATTCCCGTATACCTGGTCACGGGGTTTCTGGGCGCGGGCAAGACGAGCTTCCTCAACCGTCTGCTGCGTGACCCCGCGCTTGCGGCGACGATGGTGGCGGTCAACGAATTCGGCGAAGCCGCGCTCGACCATCGGCTCTATGAGCGGCTCGACGGCGAGATCTCCCTGCTCGCCTCGGGTTGCCTGTGCTGCACTTTGCGCGGCGATTTCGTCGAGGGCCTGTCGCGACTGCTCAGCCGCGGCGACGCGCCCGCCTTTCGCCGCATCGTGGTGGAAACGTCGGGCTTGGCCGATCCCGGGCCGATTCTGCACGCCTTGTTCGCCGACGCGGGCCTCGCCTCGCGGCTGCGGCTCGCCAACGTCACGACCTTGGTTGATGCGGTCAACGGCCTCGACACGCTGGCCCGGCACGGCGAGGCGCGCCGGCAGGTCGCGCTGGCCGACCGGATCGTGTTGACCAAGACCGATCTCGCGCCCGCCACTGCCGCCTTGCGGGCGCAGGTAGCCGCGCTCGCCCCGTTGGCGGCGCTGAGCGACGCCGCAACGCTGAGCGCCGCCGATTTCCTCAGCGAGACGATCCGCGCGCCGCGCGCCTACGCCGCCCGCACGGTTCACGGCGCGGCGCAGGCGCATGTGTTTCGCGCCGCGCTGCCGATCCCGGCCGCCGCCTTCGCGCGGTTCCTGACGCTGCTCGGCGAACTCGCGGGCCCCAGATTATTGCGGGTGAAAGGGCTGGTGGCGACGACCGATGCGCCCGACCGCCCCTGGCTCGTGCAAGGCGCGCAGCACGCGCTGGGTCCGCCGCTGCGGCTCGACGCCTGGCCGGAGGGCGCGCGCGAGACGGCGCTGGTGGTGATCGGCGAAAATCTCGGCGCGGCGACGCAGAGGCTGTGGGGCGCGCTTACCGGCGCCGTCGCGCCCGACGCGCCGGACTGGGCGGCCATCGCCGACAATCCGCTGAAGCCGCGCTTGCGCGGCTTGCTGGGCTATTAGAGGCTCTTGTGCGCGCCGTCGCACATCGGGGCGTTGTTCGTGTGCTTGCAGCCGCAGAAATAGGCCGTCCCGTCCTTGTCGGCGGCATAGGGCTTGGGGGCGAACTCGCTGCCCTTGTGCGAGCCGTCGCAGAACGGCTGCTTGGCGGATTTGCCGCAGGCGCACCAATAGTAGGTCTTGCCCGCCTCGACCTCGACGCCATAGGGCGCCTTTTGCGCGATTGTCGGTTCCACCATATCGTCCCCCTCCAAATGAAACCGCCCGCTCTGACAGCGGGCGGCGCAGTCCTTACTTCTTGGCCCCGCCCTTGGCGGCGGAATTGTCGACGCGCTCGACGATGCGGGCCGACTTGCCGCGACGATCGCGCAAGTAATAGAGCTTGGCGCGCCGCACCTTGCCGCGCCGAACCAGCTTGATCGAATCGATCATCGGCGAAAACAGCGGAAACACGCGCTCCACGCCCTCGCCATAGGAGATCTTGCGGACGGTGAAGTTCTCGTTGATGCCGCCGCCGTTGCGGGCGATGCAGACGCCCTCGTAGGCCTGCACGCGGGTGCGGTCGCCTTCGGTGACCTTCACATTGACGACGACGGTGTCGCCGGGCTGAAATACGGGAACCTTGGCGCCTTTTTCCGCAAGACGCGCGGCCTCTTCGGCCTCGATGGTCGCGATAATATCCATGTTAACTCCATGCCGTGACGCCGATCCGCCCTGAGGCGGCCGACGAGCGCTTCGGCGCGCTGTTGTCAGTTGAGCGCGGTCTCCATAGAGCAAGGCTGCGAAGGCGTCCAGCGCGATCGCGCAACGGGGCCGGCGCCTGGCTTCCGTCGGCGCAACCGCGTGAATTACGAAAGGTTTCGACGGCGGTCCGCTTCACGCAACGAATTTGCAATCCCGCGCAAACCGCCTTGTAAACGTCGCCCAGAAGTGCGGTGCGCTTTTTCCTACAATACACCCCTCAATATTATATTCATTATTTGTCGTATTGCTTTACTATTGTGTCGAAAAACAAAGTGTACTATATATACTTACTGACATTCTTATTACGCAACGGCGCCGCCGCGAAACGATAATTTGCTATATACTTTAATCCATACTATCTCTTAACCGCATGTCGTCACTGATCATCGCAGGCGCCGGCAACCGGAGCGAACCTCGGCGCTGATTGCGGCGTTCCGCGTGGGGAAAACATGGCGGCGTTGAACCAGGCAAGCGTCAAGAACAACAAGTCCTACCAACTGTCCGGGTCGCTCGGCGGAGCGGGCGGCTATCTGACCTGGACTTGCACGCTGGTCGATCAGGTCGCCAGCGTCGCGGGCCTTCCCTACACCGGCGCCTATACCGCCCTTTCCGGCTCGATGGCCGCGATGACGGGCTATTTCGGCGCCTCGACCTGGTCCAATCCCGCGCTCATCTCCGTGGGAGCCCCGTTTTCCGACTTTGGCGTAGGCGTCTTTGTCGGCCAACTCGAAACCACCAGCTTCGCCACGATCGCCTACGCCTTCTCGCAACCGCTGGCGGCCGGGCTCAGTTTCACCCTGGTCGATCCCGGCGCCTCCTACATCGGCAACACCGGCCCCTTCTTTTATCGCGTGCAGGCGACCTACCTGGGCGCGGCCGTCAGCCTCGCCGGCTGGACCTTCACGGTCGCAACCCCGACCGGCGCGGCGCCGGCGACCAACATTGCCGTCAACGCGACGAACGGCGTCATCACGGTCAACGGCTATTCCGGCGCCACTTGGCCCGACAGCGTGATCATCATCACGCCGAACACGCCGATCTCGACCCTCACCTTGACGGCGAAGTCGATCCCTTACGATTTTTTCGCGCTCGCCCTGCCGCACATCCCCTCGGCGCTGCTGTTTCAGGCGCAAAACAACGGCGGTTCGCCCGACGGGACGATCGCGACCTGGCAGATCAACAATACGACCGCCTCCGGCGGCGGCGCCATCGCCAATCCAGGGCCGGACTGGACTTACGAGGGAAGCGGCGATTTCCAGGGGTCCGGTTACACCGATATGTTGTTTCGCAACCAGAACGGCGCGATCGCCTATTGGGCGGTGACCGGCACGACAATCACCAGTTCGATTTCGCTGGGCGGGCCGGGTTCGAACTGGGACATCGTCGGCATCGGCGACTACAATGGCGATGGCCTCAGCGACATCCTGTTTGAAGACAGTTTCGGCAATTTCGCGATCTGGGAGATCAGCGGGTCCCAGTTGATCGGCGGTGGGGCGATCGGCGCGACCGGCCCGGGTTGGAACTATCTCGCGACCGCCAATTTCAATGGCGACAACTATTGCGACGTGCTGTTCGTCAATTCCAGCGGTCAGTACGCCGAATGGATCATGAGAGGAACGGCGATCGCCAGGACCATCGTGCTGAACTCGCCCGGCGCCGGCTGGTCCTTCGCCGGGACCGGCGATTTCAACGGCGACGGCAAGGCCGACATATTATTCTTCAATGCGGCGCTGGGACAATTCAAGGCGTGGCTGATGAACGGCGGCGGCGGCGTCGCCAACGCCGTCACCCTGGCCACGCCGGGCGTGGGATATGCGCTGGCGTCGATTGGAACTTACACCGCCTCCGGTTGCAGCGATCTGATCCTGCGTAACACGATGACGGGCGATCTGAGCGATTACGTCATCAACGGCGGGGCGCTGACCGGCAGCGGCGTGATCGGCAATCCCGGACCCAATTGGAGCGTCGCCATCGCGCCCTATGCGCTACCGGCGCCGCCCGCCCCGACGGTGTTCTTCGCCGATTCCGCCGGGGACATCGCGACCTGGAGCGTGCCCCAGGGCGTCAATCTGGGCGGCACGATCCTCAGCGCGCCCGGCGGCGGCTGGAGTTTTCTCGCCGCCGGCAATTTCGACGGTTCCGGCCAGCCCGGCATTCTGTTTCAGAACGCCGGCAGCTTCGCCCTGTGGGAGACCAACGGCGCGCAGATCGTCGGCGGCGGAACCATAGGCGGCCCGGGCGGAAGCTGGACTTACGCCGGCGTCGGCGACTTCAACGGCGACGGACTTGGCGACCTGCTGTTCGTCGATTCCGCGGGCGACTACGCGACCTGGCTGCTCGACGGAACGGCCGTGATCGGCGGCGGCCCGCTCGGCAATCCCGGCCCCGGCTGGACGCTCGCGGCCATCGCCGATGTCACCGGCAACGCAACCTCCGATCTGATCTTTCAGGACCCAACCGGCAACTACGATGTGTGGTTCGTCGCCAACGACGCCTTTGCCGGCGCCGCCTCGATCGGAAATCCCGGCCCGGGATGGTCGCTGGTCGGCGCGGGCGATTTCAACGGCGACGGCAAGGCCGACCTGCTGTTTCAGGGCGCGGGCGGAGTTTACGCGACCTGGGACATGAACGGCGCCGCCGTCATCGGCGGCGGCTCGTTCAGCGGTCCCGGCGCCGGATGGAGCTATTTCGGCATAGCCGACCTCAATCCCGGCCTGAGCGCCAGCATATTGTTTCAGAACAGCGCGACCGGGGCGCTGGCGGCCTATCTGATGAACGACGCCAACGTCGCCTCAATCACCTCGCTGGGCAGCGCCGGCGCCGGCTGGACGGCGCTGACCGTGATCTGACCCGCCTCGACGCGGCCCCCTTTGCGCGATATCCGCTTGGGCGGGCGTTCGCGGAGGGATGAAGCTTGTCGGGCGATGCGCGTCTCACTGCGTTTCTGGCGGCTTTGGCGGCGCGCCCGCTCGTGATGGGCATTCTCAATCTGACGCCGGATTCGTTCTCCGACGGCGGCCGTTTCGAGGGCCTGGAGGCCGCGCGCGAGCAGGCGCGAAACCTCAGTCTCGGCGGCGCCGACATTCTCGACATCGGCGCGGAATCCACCCGGCCCGGCCATACGCCGGTCGCCCCCGATGAAGAATGGCGCCGGCTGGAGCCCGTGCTGGGGCCGCTGGTGAGCGAATTCCCGTTGCCCTTTTCCATCGACACCTACAAGGCCGAGATTGCGCGCCGCGCGCTGGCGCTCGGCGTCAGCGTCGTCAACGACGTGGGGGGACTGCAACGCGATCCCGCCATGGCGGAGACGGTCGCGCGCGCCGGCGCCGGCGTGGTGATCATGCACAATCGCGAGACGATGGATCGCGAGATCGACATTGTCGAGGACTTGCTGCATTTCTTCGAGCGCTCGCTGGCGCTGGCCGACCGCGCCGGAATTTCGCGCGGCAAAATCCTGATTGATCCCGGCATCGGCTTCGGCAAGTCGAGGGCGCAGAATATGGCCGCGCTGAAGGCAACGGGACGGTTGAAAGCTGCGTTCGGCCTGCCGGTGCTGATCGGCGTCTCGCGCAAGCGCATGTTCGGCGAATTGCTCGGCGCCGGCGTCGACGATCGGTTGATCGGCACGCTCGCGGCCAATCTGGCCGCGCTTGCGCGCGGCGCTAACGTGTTTCGCGTCCATGACGCGGCCGAACATCGCGCCGCCTTCACGGTGTGGGGAGCGATCGACAATGCCTGAGATCGGGCTCGGCCTGGGCGGCAACGTCGGCGATCCCGCGGCCGCGATCCGCGCCGCCCTGGAGACGCTGCCCGCGCGCGGGATCGTTGTGACAAAAGTATCGTCGCTCTACCGCACCGCGCCCTGGGGCGGCGTGCCGCAACCCGACTACGCCAACGCCTGCGCCCTCGGCCGCACCGATCTCAGCCCCCTCGATCTGCTCGACGCGATCAAACAACTGGAGCGCGACCTCGGCCGCGTCGATACATTGCGCTGGGGACCGCGCGTGATCGACATCGACATACTTTACTATGGCGACGTCAACTATCAGGACGAACGGCTCGTCATCCCCCATCGCGATCTGCTGCGGCGCGCCTTCGTGCTGATCCCGCTGGCCGAGATCGCGCCCGATCTCATGATCGGCGACGTGCGCGTTTCTGAGGCCGCGCGCGCCCTGCCCGCTGGCGACGTGCGGCCCTGGCTCACCAGCGCACTTTGAGCGCCGTCAATCCGTGGAAGTGATAGGCGTCGCGCCATTGCGGCGCTTCGACAAGCCGCAGCCCCGGCAGACGGCGAAACAGAACTTCGAGCGCGATCCGCAATTCGAGCCGCGCCAGCGGCGCGCCGACGCAGAAATGGATGCCGGCGCCGAAGGCGACATGCGGATTTGGCGCACGATCGAATTTGAGCCTGTCGGGCTCAGCGAAGGCGGCGGGGTCGCGATTGGCGGCGCCAAGCAACAGCCCGATCCGATCGCCTTTGGCGAACCGGACGCCCTCGATCTCCACTTCCTGCAAGGCGTAGCGGGTGAACATGTGCAGCGGCGCGTCGAAGCGCAGCAGTTCTTCGACCACCGCCTCGTCGATCTCGCGCGCGCCGTGTACGAGCAAGGTCTTCACGGCATTGCCGATGGCGTGCACCGTCGCCTCGTGGCCGGCGTTGAGCAGCAGCACCACGATCGACACGAGTTCGTCCTCGTCGCTCCCGGCGGCGATCAGTTGCGACACGAGGTCGTCGCGGGGCGCGCGCCGCCGCTCGCCGATCAACGCGCTGATGTAATCGGCGAACGCGCGCGCGGCGCGGTCGGCGGAATCCTCGTCGGCGCGGGTGGGCGAAAACTGATACATCGCCACCATTCTGTGCGACCAATCGAGCAGCAGCGGCGCATCCTCGACCGGCGCGCCGATCAGTTCGGCGATGACGGCGACCGGGATCGGCGTGGCGTAGGCCTCGATCAGATCGACGCCGGGGGCGAGCCCGTCAATCAGGCGTTCCGCGAGCGCCGAGATGCGCGGGCGCAGGCGCTCGATCTGGCGCGAGACGAAGGCGCGATTGACGAGGCCGCGCAGCCTTGCGTGCTCAGGCGGCTCCAGTTCGAGCAGCGAATGGCGCTCCAGCGCGTCGAAATGGGCGAGATGGGCGGGGCGCGCCGGCCAACCCAGTTCCTCCCGTGTCGCCACATGCAGGATCTGCCGGCCGAACCTTTTGTCGCGCAGCAGCGCGGAGACGCTGGCATGGCCGGCGAAACACCAGAAGCCGTAATCCTGCCAGAAGAACGCGCCGACGCCATGTAGCCGGCGATAGAGCGCGTAAGGGTCGGCGAAAAAGGCGGGGTCGCGGGGATTTTGCGCGAGTCGGCGAGTTTGGGGGTCGAAACGCATGGCGTCAACAGGGCTCCCGCTCACGGCGCCCGACCGAGCCGGCGCAACTGCGCTTTCGCGCCTTCGTATTCGATGAAGCCGGTCGGACATTCCTTCACCGCCTGTCGCAACCGCGCCGCGCTTTCGTCCAAGGTCGCCATCTTGAGCTGCGACATCGCGAAATAGAAATCGGCCTCGCAGCGCTCGCCGTCATTGGCCGCGCGGGCGCGCGCGGATTCGAAACTCAGCGTCCCCGCCAGCATTTGCGCCACCGGCGCCGGCCATTTGTCACGCGCCTTCGCCAGCCTGTCGGCAAGTTCCCTTTCGCCCTCCTGTTGCAACTGAACGCGGGCGAGGAAGCGCCATAGCGCGGGATAGAGAAAGGCGGGATCGCGGTCCGCGCGCTCGAAATCGGCCAGCGCGCGCACGTGATCGCCCTTGTATAGCCAGACGCGGCCGCGCTGGAACGCCGCGGTGAAATCGCCGGGGTCGGCGTGCAATCGCGCATTGAGATCGCGCAGGGCCGCTTCGAGATCGCCGGCGTCGACGTCCCAGCCCGCGTAGATGCGCCGCACCACCGCATTGTCCGGCGCCTTGTCGCTCGCCGCGGCGAGATCGACATAGGCGCCTTTCGGATCGCCCGCTTCGAGTTTCGCCTGCCCGCGCAAGGCGAGCAGTTCGACGTCGCCGGGCTTGAGTTTCAGCGCCGCGTCGTAATCGGCGATGCAGGCGAGGGGATCGTTGCGCTGCCGGTCCACGTTGGCGCGCTGGGCGAGCAACCCGACATTGTCGGGCGCGAGACGATGCGCTGCGTCGAGATCGGCGAGTGCGGCGGGGAAACGATTGGCGGCGGCGTAGGCGGCGGCGCGTTGCGATAGCGTCGCGATCCGGCCGGGCGCGACGGCAAGCGCCTGGTTGTAGGCTTCCACGGCGCCGTCGTAGTCCCCGCCTGCCGCCAGCCGGGCGCCGCGCGTCTCAAGCCGCACGGCCGTCAGATCGCGCCATTGCGCGGGGCCCCACGACAGCGCGGCAAGGCCAAGGGCCAGGGCCGCGACGAGGCCGGCGCCGGCGAAGACCCGCCGCCAGCGCCGCGTGAGCGGACCCGAAGGCGGCGCTTCGACAATCAACAGAATTCCCAGCGCCAACGGCATGACGCCATAGAGCGCGACCGCGAGAAACGGGTTGGCGCTCTCAAGCAGGACGCTCGCGAACAACCCACCAAGCCCCGCGACCAAAGCGCCGGCCGCGATCGAACCTCCCAGCAGCCAGCCGAACGCTCGTCCGCGCGCCCATCGCGCCAGGCGCCCCGATGCGGCGGCGGTGGGCGTGTCGCGAAGCGCCGCCACGGCCAGGATCGCGGCCAATGCCGCAGCGCCCTGCGCGGCGGACAGCAGCGCCCGCAACGTCGTC
>JANYIH010000211.1 GCA_025358745.1 Hyphomicrobiales bacterium
GGACTTTGCGCGCAGCGCAAGCCGCCTTCGGCCATCGCCTGATGATGGACGCGATCGTTCCCGGCGGGGTCGCGGTCGATCTCAGCGAGGACACGGCGCGGACCATCCGCGCCCATGTCGCGGCGCTGCGCAGCGCGCTGGCGCGGCTGGTCGAGCTTTACGACGACACCGCCTCGCTGCAAGACCGCACGGTCGGCACGGGGCGCGTGGGGCTTGATCTGGTGCGGCAATGGGGCGCGGGCGGCTATGTCGGGCGCGGCTCGGGGCGCGATTTCGACGCCCGGCGCGACTATGCCTATCGCCCTTACGACAAGCTGAAATTCGAGGTGGCGCTGCGCCAGAGCGGCGACGTGGATGCGCGGGTGCGGGTGCGGATCGCCGAGATCGGGCAGAGTTTGTCGCTGATCGAGCAGATACTCGACGGCCTGCCGGAGGGAAACTTGCGGGCGGATTTGCCTTCGCGCGCGGGCGAGGGCTTCGCTTTGGTCGAAGGCTTTCGCGGCGATATTTTCGTCTATGTGCGGATCGACGCCATGGGGCGGCTCGCCTGCTTGCGGCCGCGCGATCCCTCGTGGTTCCAGTGGCCGTTGCTGGAAGCGGCGATCGAGGACAATATCGTCGCCGATTTCCCGCTGTGCAACAAGTCGTTCAATTGCTCCTATTCCGGTGTCGATCTGTGAGCCATGCGCCGAACGCTGCTTGAAGGGCTGCAAGCGCCGCTCGCCGAGCCCGCGCCGTCGCGCGACGATCCCGAGCTTGCCGCACTGGCGGCGGAGCTGAAAACGGGCTCCTACGCCCGGCTTGGGCGCGGGCTGTCGATCCGGCAGGTGGACGCGGGCTCCTGCAACGGCTGCGAGTTGGAGATCCACGCGCTCGCCAATCCCTATTACGATCTGGAGCGGTTCGGCCTGAAATTCGTGGCCTCGCCCCGCCATGCCGACGTGCTGCTGGTCACCGGCCCGGTGACCCACAACATGCGCGAGGCGCTGGAGCGCACCTATGCCGCGACGCCCGCGCCGAAATGGGTGGTCGCCGCCGGCGCCTGCGCCCGCGACGGCCATGTGTTCAAAGGCTCCTACGCCATCACAGGCGGCGTCGCCGATGTGCTGCCGGTCGATCTGCATATTCCCGGCTGCCCGCCGACGCCGACCGCGCTGCTGAAAGGGCTGATCGCGCTGATGCGCGGACCTCAGCCCAAAGCCTGATCCAAATCCGCGATCAAGTCTTCGACATCCTCCAGCCCTATCGACAGCCGAACCACATCCGGCCCCGCGCCGGCGGCAATTTTCTGTGCGTCCGACAACTGGCGATGCGTGGTCGAGGCGGGATGGATCACCAACGAACGGGTGTCGCCGATATTGGCGACATGGCTGAACAATTGCAGTTTGCTGACGAGGTCGATGCCCGCCTGATAGCCGCCCTTGACGCCGAAGGTGAACACGCCGCCGACGCCGCGCGGGCACAGCCGCTGCGCCAGCGCGTGATCCTTGTTGGTGTCCAGCCCGGCGTAGGAGACCCAGCCGACCTTGCCGTGGCCGGCCAGATGTTTGGCCACGGTGAGCGCATTGTCGCAATGGCGGCGCATCCGCAGGCTCAGCGTCTCCACGCCATTGAGGATCAGGAACGCGTTGAATGGCGCCAGCGCGGGGCCGAGATCGCGCAGGCCCAGCACGCGGCACGCTATCGCAAAGCCGAAATTGCCGAAGGTTTCGGCCAGCACCATGCCGTTATATTCGGGCCGCGGCGCCGAAAGCATGGGATAGCGCGCGTCGCCCAGCCATTCGAACGAGCCGCAATCGACGATGATCCCGCCCATTGAATTGCCGTGGCCGCCCAGATACTTCGTCGCGGAATGGACGATGATGTCGGCGCCGTGCTCGGCCGGGCGCAGGAGATAGGGCGTGGCGAGGGTATTGTCGACGATCAGCGGCAAGCGCGCCTCGCGGGCGATTCTGGCGATCGCATCGACGTCGCACACGACGCCGCCAGGATTGGCGATCGATTCCATGAAGATCGCGCGGGTCTTGTCGTTGATGGCGGCCTTGAACGTATCGGGCTCGTCGGGATTGGCCCATCTGACCGTCCAACCATAATTCTTGAAGGCGTGGTTGAACTGGTTGATCGAGCCGCCATAGAGCTTGGTGGAGGCGACGAATTCGTCGCCCGGCCGCATCAGCGTGTGGAACACCAGCATTTGCGCGGCGTGTCCCGAAGCGACGGCGAGCGCAGCGGGGCAGCCCTCCAGCGCGGCGATTCGCTCCTCCAACGCCGCATTGGTCGGGTTGGTGATGCGGGTGTAGATGTTGCCGAACGCCTGCAGGCCAAACAACGAGGCGGCGTGATCGACGTCGTCGAACACAAACGCCGTGGTCTGGTAGATCGGCGTGATGCGGGCGCCGGTGGTGGGATCGGGGCGCGAGCCTGCGTGAATGGAGAGGGTGGAAAAGCCGGGTTCGTCGTTGCTCATGGCGCCTCGGTCAGTCGGATGCGTACGCGTCGGTTCTGTTTGCCCTTCTTTTCGATCCCCGTCACCTCGATCCCGCCTATTTCTGAAAGCCGCGCGACATGCGTGCCGCCGCAGGGTTGCAGATCGAGGCCGGCGATTTCGACCAGACGGACGCGGCCGGCGCCCGTCGGCGGCTTGACCTTCATCGTCTTGACGAGACCGGGATTGGCGGCGAGTTCCTCGTCGGTGATCCAGCGGGTGGTCACGGCGGCGTCGGTTGCGACATATTCCGCAAGGCGGGTCTCGATCTGCGCGCGATCGAACGCGGTTTCCCCGGAATCGAAATCGAGCCGCCCCTCGGCCTCGCCGACCGAACCGCCGGTGACGGGATAGGGCAGCACGACGGAGAGCAGATGCAGCGCGGTGTGTGCGCGCATCCTGTCGTAGCGGGTCGCCCAGTCGAGCCGGGCGACGACGCGCTCACCCGCCACGGGCAGGGCGGCGCCGTCGGCGGGGACGAGCAGGATCGTCTGGCGGTCGGAATCGTAAATCGTGTCGGCGATGGCGATTTCGCCGCCGTCGGCGCGCGCCAGCGCCCCGCGGTCGCCGGGCTGGCCGCCGCCGCGGGGGTAGAACAACGCGACGTCAAGTGTGACGCGGCCGGGCGCCGCGTCGAGCACGGTGGCGGCGCACTCGCGGGCGTAGGCGTCGGATCGGAACAGCGGTTCGTTCATGGGCAATGCGTTAACACGTCCGCATTGTTGCGCCAAAATGGGATTGCCTCGCATTTGTGTGCATCGCGCAACCGAGAATTAACCACCTCGCGCAGGAGTTCCTTCACGAAAGGACGTCAAAACGATGTGAATCTCTCTGCATGGGCAGGGAATGGCCGCGAACGACAGGCGATGTGGAAGCAACTCCGTGAATTAATGACGGTGGCGGGCGACGATCTCGATCTCGTCAACGCCCAATATCGCGTCTTCGTCAAGCAGATCCCGCTGCTGTATTTCATCCTCTGCGTGAATACGCTGGCGATTGTATATACGTTCGCCCGGTTCGGACACCCGTGGATCACGGCCTATCTTCCGGGGTTGCTGGTCGCGTTCTG
>JANYIH010000260.1 GCA_025358745.1 Hyphomicrobiales bacterium
CTGTCCGCCCGCCTGCAACGCGCTGGCTCTTGAGGCGATGAGCGAGAAGGGCATCCCCGAGCTTGAATGCTCCCGCTTGGCGGGACAGCGCGCCGCGCGAACGGTGCAGGAATGAGTTCCGATCGGCTCGCGCCCGGGGCCGGCGGCGGCGCACCGGCGCCGGTGTCCTTCGGGCAGGCCCTGCGCTACTGGTTCAAGCTGGGCTGCATCAGCTTCGGCGGGCCGGCCGGACAGATCGCGCTGATGCATGCCGAACTGGTGGAGCGTCGCCGCTGGATTTCGGAGCGCCGCTTCCTGCACGCGCTCAACTACTGCATGCTGCTGCCCGGCCCCGAGGCGCAGCAACTCGCCACCTACATCGGCTGGCTGATGCACCGCACGGCCGGCGGCGTGATGGCGGGCGGCCTGTTCATCCTGCCCGGCGCGATCGCCATCATGGGCCTGAGCTGGATCTACGTGCTCTATGGCCATGTCGACCTGATCGCCGGGCTGTTCTTCGGCCTGAAGGCGGCGGTGCTGGCGATTGTCGTTCAGGCTGTTATCCGGGTCGGCAAACGTGCGTTGAAAAACCGCGTCTTGCAGGCCTTCGCGGCGGCCGCCTTCGTCGCGCTGTTCTTTTTCTCAGCGCCGTTTCCGCTCGTCATCGTGATCGCCGGCGGGCTTGGGCTTCTCGGTGGCCGCGCGGGGCTCTCCGCCTTCGCGAGCGCAGGCGGCCATGGCGGCGGCGGACAGCCGCAGGTCACGCAGAGCCTGCTCGGCGAGACGACGCCGGACCATGCGCGCGCTTCGTGGCGGCAGGTAGGACGCGCCGTCGCCCTCTGGGCGCCGTTGTGGCTCGCGCCCGTCGTGCTTCTGCTCGCGACTCTGGGCGAAGCAAATGTATTCACCCGCATCGCCGTGTTCTTCGCCGAGATGGCGCTGGTGACGTTTGGCGGCGCCTATGCCGTGCTCGCCTATGTCGCGCAACAGGCGGTGCAGCATTACGGCTGGTTGAGCCCGCGCGAAATGCTCGACGGACTCGGCATGGCCGAGACGACGCCGGGCCCGCTCATCATGGTGTTGCAATTCGTCGGTTTCCTTGCCGCTTACCGCGACAGCGCTACGTTGCCGCCGTTGCTCGCGGGCACGCTGGGAGGGCTGCTCGCGACCTGGGTCACCTTCGCGCCGTGCTTCCTGTGGATCTTCGCCGGCGCGCCGTTCATCGAGAGCCTGCGCGACAACAAGGC
Organism: Hyphomicrobiales bacterium; assembly: GCA_025358745.1. Taxonomy (GTDB): domain Bacteria; phylum Pseudomonadota; class Alphaproteobacteria; order Rhizobiales; family Beijerinckiaceae; genus Roseiarcus. The sequence goes on from JANYIH010000260.1 coordinate 1,227, forward strand.
GCTGACGGGCGCCTTGAGCGCGATCACGGCGGCGGTGGTCGGCGTGATCCTCAATCTCGGCCTATGGTTTGCGATCCACACGCTGTTTGCCGAAGTCGCGCCGGTCCATCTCCTGGGCCTCGCCTTCGACGCCCCCGTGTTGAAGAGCCTCGACCCCTGGGCGGCGGCGCTCGCGCTCGCCGCCGCGCTGGCCGTGTTTGGCTTGCGTCTTGGAACGCCGGCGACGCTTGCGGGTTGCGCAGCCGCGGGCGCGCTGCTGCGGCTCTCCGGCCTCGTCGTCGCGGCGCCTTGAGAGGACGAGATGAGCCCTGACGAAATGCAGGCCGCCGTCGTCGCGCATTTCGCGCGCGGCGCCAAACGCATCGACACGCAGGGCGCCATCGTCTTACTGCGCGGCGAGGAGGCGGTGAAAATCCGCCGCGCGATCCGCCTGCCGTTTCTCGATTATTCCTCGCTCGACAAACGTCGCGCGGCGGCCGCGGCTGAGATCGCGCTCAATCAACCCAATGCGCCACACATATATATAGACGCGGCGCCGATCCGTAAAACTCGCGACGGCTACGGTTTCGAGGGCGAGGGCGAGATCGTGGAATGGGCGACGCGAATGCGGCGCTTCGACGAAGAGGCGACGCTCGACCGGCTCGCCGCGCGCGCAGAGTTGACCCGCCAAACCATCCGCGACCTCGCGCAGGCGATCCATGTCATGCACGCACGCGCGGAAGTTCGCGCGGCCGAGCCCGCGCTTGGCGCGATGTTTCGCTGGATCGAGCAGAACGCGCAGGCCTTCGCGCAACGACCTGACCTGTTTCCCGCCGAGGAGGCGTTGCAGCTGACGAAAGCCGCGCGCGCGGCGCTCGAACGCGTCGAGCCGATGCTGTGGGCGCGCGGCGCGGCGGGGTTTATCCGGCGCTGTCACGGCGATCTGCATCTGCGCAACATCGCACTGATCGAGGGTCGGCCGACGCCGTTCGACGCGATCGAATTCGACGATTCCATCGCCACCGGCGATATTCTCTACGATCTCGCCTTCGCGGTGATGGACCTATGGGAGCGCGACCTGCGCGGCCACGCCCATCTTCTGCTCAACCAATATCTTTCGCTCGGCGACGCCCAGACCTATTCCGCGCTCTCGGCGCTGCCGCTGTTCCTGTCGCTGCGCGCGGCGATCCGCGCAAAAGCGGAGGCGGGCGCGCTCGACCGCGTGGCCGCGGCCGAGCGCGGGCGCACGGCTCAATCGGCGCGGCGCTATTTCGAATTCGCGCGCGCGTTTCTCGTTTCCTCCCCGCCGCGTCTCGTCGCCGTCGGCGGCCTCTCCGGTTCGGGCAAGAGCGCGCTGGCGGCGGCGCTCGGCCCGGAAATCGGCGCGGCTCCCGGCGCGGTTTGGTTGCGCAGCGACGTCGAGCGCAAGCATCTGTTCGGCGTCGACGAGCGCACGCCGCTTCCCGTCGCCGCCTATGGCGAAGAGGCCAGCCGCGAGACTTACACGCGGTTGATCGACAAGTCCCGCCGCGTCTTGCAAGCCGGCGCCTCGGCGCTGATCGACGCCACTCATGCGCGGGGCGAAGAGCGCGCGGCGGCGGCTGCGCTCGCCGATGAAATCGGCGCGCCCTTTGTGGGGCTATGGCTCGACGCGCCGCTGGAAACGCGGCTCGCGCGCATCGCCGGCAGGCGGGGGGACGCCTCGGACGCCGACGCCGAGGTCGCACGTCGGCAATGCGCGACGCCGCTGGTTGAACCGGGCTGGCGCGCGGTGGATGCGTCCGGCAATCTCGCCGCCACCCTCGCGAACGCCCGCGTTGCCTCGCGGCGCGACGCGAGCTAAGAGAACCGAGACTTCTCACATAAGAGACAGGAGATCCCATGTCCGTGGATCAGGCCACGGTGCGCCGCATTGCGCGGCTCGCACGCATCGCCGTCGAAGAGCACGAAATCCCGCACCTCCAGGGCGAGATCAACGCGATCCTGTCGTTCGTCGAAGAGCTTGCGAGCGTCGACGTCGAGGGCGTCGAACCGATGACTTCCGTCATCCCCATGAAACTGCCGCTCCGCGAGGACGTCGTCACCGACGGCGAGATCGCCGCCAAGGTGTTGGCCAACGCGCCGCTGACCGAGAACGGATTTTTCCTCGTGCCCAAAGTGGTCGAATAAGGACGCCGAGCTTGACCAACCTGACCGCCCTCACGCTCGCCGACGCGCGCAAGGCGCTGCGAGACAAATCCATCACCAGCGTCGAACTGACGCGCGCCCATCTCGACGCGATCGAGAAAGCGAAGGGCCTCAACGCCTTTGTCGCGGTCACTGCCGAACGCGCCTTGCGGAGCGCGCAGGCGAGCGACGCCCGCCTCGCCGCAGGCGAGGCGGGCCCCCTCGAAGGTCTGCCGCTCGGCATCAAAGACCTCTACGCGACGCAAGGCGTGCACACGCAGGCGTGCAGCCATATCCTCGACAAGTTCAAGCCGGCCTACGAGTCCACCGTCACGTCGCATCTGTGGCGCGACGGTGCGGTCATGCTCGGCAAGCTCAACATGGACGAGTTCGCGATGGGCTCGTCCAACGAAACCTCCTACTACGGCCCCGTCGCCTCGCCCTGGCTGCCGCCGAACTGGACGCCTGAGCACGCGAAAGCCGCGTTGACCGGCGACAAGAAGGGGCTGCTGACGCCGGGCGGCTCCTCGGGCGGCTCCGCTTGCGCCGTCGCCGCGCGGCTTTGTCTGGCGGCCACCGCCAGCGACACCGGCGGCTCGATCCGTCAGCCCGCTGCGTTCACCGGCACTGTGGGCATCAAGCCGACCTACGGCCGCTGCTCGCGCTACGGCATGGTTGCTTTCGCCTCCTCGCTCGATCAGGCCGGGCCAATCGCGCGCACCACGCGCGACTGCGCGATCATGCTGCGCTCGATGGCCGGACGCGACCCGAAGGACTCCACCTGTTACGACGCGCCCGTGCCCGACTACGAGGCCGCCATCGGCCGCTCTGTCAAAGGCATGACCATCGGCATCCCCAGGGAATACCGGCTCGACGGCATGGCGGGCGAAATCGAGGCGCTGTGGAGCGAAGGCGCGCAATGGTTGAAGGCGGCGGGCGCGAAAATCGTCGACGTGAGCCTGCCGCACACACGCCACGCCCTGCCCGCCTATTACATCGTCGCCCCCGCAGAGGCGTCGAGCAATCTGGCGCGCTACGACGGCGTGCGCTACGGCCTGCGCGAGGATGGCGGCGACATCGTCGGGCTTTACGAGCAGACGCGGGCGAAGGGCTTCGGCGCCGAGGTGCGCCGGCGCCTGATGATCGGCACCTATGTTCTCTCCGCCGGTTATTACGACGCCTACTACGTGCGCGCGCAGAAAATCCGCACGCTGATCAAGCGCGATTTCGAGACCGTGTTCGCCGCCGGCGTCGATGCGATCCTGACCCCCGCGACGCCCTCGGCCGCCTTCGGCATCGGCGAGAAAGGTTCGGCCGATCCGGTGGAGATGTATCTCAACGATGTGTTCACGGTGACGGTCAACATGGCGGGCCTGCCCGGTCTCGTCGCGCCAGCGGGACTTTCCGCGACCGGCCTGCCGCTGGGTCTGCAACTGATCGGCCGCCCGTTCGACGAGGAGACGCTGTTCACGCTGGGCGCTGTCATCGAACAGTCGGCGCCGAAGTTGAAAGCGCCCGCGCCCTGGTGGGCCTGAGAGAGGAGCAAGAGCCATGGCCAATCTCATCAACGGCGCCACCGGCGACTGGGAGGTCGTCGTCGGCCTCGAAGTCCACGCGCAGGTGACTTCCAAAGCCAAGCTGTTCTCAGGGGCCTCCACGGCCTTCGGAGCCGAGCCCAACACCCATGTGTCGTTGGTCGACGCCGCCATGCCCGGCATGCTGCCTGTCATCAATGTGGAATGCGTGCGCCAGGCCGTGCGGACGGGGCTGGGCCTGAAGGCGCAGATCAACAAGCGCTCCTCGTTCGACCGCAAGAACTATTTCTATCCCGACCTACCCCAGGGCTACCAGATCTCGCAGTACAAGAGCCCGGTGGTCGGCGAAGGCGAGATCCAGGTCGATCTGACCCCGGAGCGCTCGTTCAGGGTCGGCATCGAGCGGCTGCATCTCGAACAGGACGCCGGCAAATCGCTGCACGACCAGTCCGCCACGATGAGCTTCGTCGATCTCAACCGCTCGGGCGTCGCGCTGATGGAGATTGTCTCCAAGCCCGACATGCGCTCCGCCGAAGAAGCGAAAGCCTATGTGACGAAGCTGCGCACGATCCTACGCTACATCGGCTCGTGCGACGGCGACATGGAGAAGGGCAATCTTCGCGCCGACGTCAACGTCAGCGTACGCAAGCCCGGCGCCCCGCTCGGCACGCGCTGCGAGATCAAGAACGTCAACTCGATCCGCTTCATCGGCCAGGCGATCGAGGTCGAAGCGCGCCGCCAGATCGCCATCATCGAAGACGGCGGCGTGATCGAACAGGAGACCCGCCTCTACGATCCCGGCCGCGGCGAGACGCGCTCGATGCGCTCCAAGGAGGAAGCGCACGACTATCGCTATTTCCCCGATCCCGACCTGTTGCCGCTCGAATTCGACGACGCTTTCATCGACGCGCTGCGGGCGGATTTGCCGGAACTGCCCGACGACAAAAAGGCCCGCTTCATGCGCGATTACGGGCTTTCCGCCTATGATTCCGCGATCCTTTGCGCCGAGCGTGAGATCGCTGCGTACTTCGAGGACACGGCGCGACATGGCGGGCAAAAGCGCGACGCCAAGATCGTCGCCAATTGGATCATGGGCGATCTCTCCGCCTTCGCCAACGCCAATAGCCTGGCCGTCGCCGACGCCGGCCTCAGCCCGGCGGGACTGGCCACGCTGGTCGATCTCATCGGCGAGGGCGTCATCTCCGGCAAGATCGCCAAGGATGTGCTGTTGCTGCTGCTCGGCCCGGAAAGGGGCGCGGATCCGCGCGCGCTCGTGCAAGCGCGCGGCCTCGTCCAGGTCAACGACACGGGCGCAATTGAAGCCGCGGTCGACGCCGTCATCGCCGCCAACGCCGACAAGGCCGAACAGGCCCGGACAAAGCCCGGCATGCTCGGTTGGTTCGTCGGTCAGGTGATGAAGACGACGGGCGGTAAAGCCAACCCGCAGAGCGTCAGCGACGCGCTGAAACGCAAGCTCGGGCTCGACTGAGCGGCGCGGAAACAGGGCGATTCGCGCCGCTTGCGCGAACAAGCAAGCCTCGCGTGTCACGAATCCGAGAGATTGTTCACAACTTCTTCGCAGAAAAATTCGATTGCCTCGCGCAGCTTTCGCTCCTCGCGTTGCGCGCACGCGGCGCGCGGCCGGAGGCGGCGACGCCGCTCGCGGCGCAAAGGACGCCCATCGCATCGATCAAACAAACATACGCGCGAGCGCACGGATTCTTTGGCGAGAGGGCGGATCGTCCTACGCGATGCGACCATTCGCGCAAGCCTGTCTTGTCGTCGCGCCGCAGGCGGGACGACGCGCACCGCCGTGAAGTCCTGGAAAAGCGCGCAGCGCCACCGCGCAGGATTATTCGATGACGAACGCATCGCGGCTCGCGCCAACGCGATACGCAGCTTGATACAAAAGAAAACACGCGTACTTTAATTGACGTTGAATTGTCGCGCGCACTGCGCGTGAGCGAATGAATCAGAGAGAGGAACCGATTATCATGGCGAAGGCGGCGGCGAAAAAGCCTGTGAAGAAGGCGGCGGCGAAGAAGCCCGCGAAGAAGGCGGCGGCGAAGAAGGCGACGACCAAGAAGGCAACCACCAAGAAGGTCGTCGCCAAGAAGGCGACGCGCAAGGCCGCGACGAAAAAGTCGCCCGTGAAGAAAGCGGCGACCAAGAAGGCGGCCGCCAAGAAGACGACCCGCGCCGCGCCGAAGAAAGCGGCTGCCAAGAAGAGCCCGGCCAAGCGCGCAGCGAAGCCGACGGAACCCCCGATGACGCCGTCGTCAGAATCCGGTTCGGAAAACTGACCTCGTAGTCGCTTTGGTTGAGAGGCGCATCGTGATCTGGCACGATGCGCCTGGAGAATTCGGGTGAACCTTTGTTCGCCTTTTGATCAAGACTGGATCAAGCGCTTTGGTTCGAGCCGGTTCGCCTCGCCTGAAGTTGCCGACAAGCAGCGCGGAAGGCGTCGACTGAGCTAGAATTGGGCGGGTTGCGCTTGCCATGTCGGTTTGGGTCGGGCATATGTCGCGTCTACGCTGACATCGCGTTGGGGAGACGTGGCCGAGAGGCTGAAGGCGGCGGTTTGCTAAACCGTTATAGGGTTGTAAAGCCCTATCGAGGGTTCGAATCCCTCCGTCTCCGCCAGAGCCGTTCTTCTAAACAGCTGTTCTTTTGGGATTTATCTCGATCCCATTGCTCGCGTGACCCCGCGTAGGGCACTTCAGGATTGAGAGCGACCCAGAGGACTTATGGGGCGACCCTGAAGTCGAAACTGGCCAACAGCGAGCCGACCCGAATCGGCGGTGCAGCGGCGTCCGATTTCGCCCGACATACTGTAAATAGTCGGCGCCGTGCCGGATGGGCACGCAATGGGCCGGCCGGACTTGTGCAGAGAGAAGCGCGTTGTTTTTTGCGCGGTGTTGCTGTTAGGCCTCTTGACCCCGTAACGTAGCTGCATCAAGTTAATTTTTTGTTAGTGTTCGCGCAATCGCGGAGTTAAATTTATTGCGCGTCATCAGCGGGACGACAACCCGCTGCGGCTGGCTTCTAACTGGATAATGAAAATGCACGAAAGAGCATATTTCCATCCGGTAAACCATTTCCTAATCTTGGCCGCGGTGTTTTCG
>JANYIH010000300.1 GCA_025358745.1 Hyphomicrobiales bacterium
CGAGGGCGCGCTCGCGGGCGTTCCGCTCGCCATGCCGGCCCTGACGCGGGCGCTCAAATTGCAGGAAAAGGCGGGCAAGGTCGGGTTCGACTGGAACAGCGCGCGCGCCGTGCTGGCCAAGATTCGCGAAGAGATCGACGAGGTCGAGGCCGAGATTGACGCGGGCCGAGTGGACCTCGCTGAGGGCGAAATAGGCGATCTGCTGTTCGTCGTGGTCAATCTCGCGCGGCACTTGAAGGCGGAACCGGAAGCGGCGCTGCGCGGGGCCAATGCGAAGTTCGAGCGGCGGTTCCGCTATATCGAGGCGGCGCTGGCGCGACGGGGACGTTCGCCCGCTGAGGCGACGCTCGCCGAGATGGACGCGCTATGGAACGAAGCCAAGGTTGCGGAGAAAGGTTGAAGCCCGGTTTTCAGGAAGACTTGCGCTCCAGGGCTTCCACGCGCCGTTCGGGATCGGCGAAGCTCGCGACTCGGCGATGGCGTTGAGATTGATGCGGCGAACGTCTTTCTTCAGCGCGGCGATTTCCTCGTCGATCTTGTCGAAACAGCGCGTTCGTCTCCGCCCGCATCAGGCGCAGTTGCTCCAGCACCAGATTGATCGGCTCCATCGGCGGGTTCGGCGCGACTCTCACGAAGGAGATATAGCATCCGGGCGTGGGGTAAACGAGTCCGCCTTGCATTCCAGCGTCGCCCGCGTCAGGAAGTCGGCATGACAGACATTTCGCTGCCCGCCGCCGCCGGCGCCGGGCTTCTCTCCTTCCTCAGCCCCTGCGTGCTGCCGCTGGCGCCTCCCTATCTCTGCTATCTCGCGGGAACCAGCGTCGAGGCGCTGGCGCAGGAGAGCGAGGGCGCGGCGCGGCGCGATATCTTGCTCGCCTCGCTCCTGTTTGTCGCCGGCTTCTCCACCGTGTTCGTGACGCTCGGCGCGACGGCGTCGGTGTTCGGCGCGCTGCTGCGGCAATGGAGCTATCCGCTGTCGATCGCCGCGGGGCTCGGCATCATGGCGATGGGCGCGCATTTCCTCGGGCTTTTTCGCCTTTCGTGGATGTATCGCGAGAAGCGGCTGGAGGTCGCCAAGCCACCGGGACTGTGGAGCGCCTATTTCATGGGTCTGGCCTTCGCGATCGGCTGGACGCCTTGCATCGGGCCGATACTGGGCGCCATACTCGTCGTCGCCGGATCGGAGGAGACGGTTTCGCGAGGCGCGCTGTTGCTGTTCGCCTACGCCCTTGGACTCGGCGCGCCCTTTGTTCTGGCGGCGCTGGCGATGGAGCGTTTTCTCGCCTTCGCGCGCGGGTTTCGCGGCCAGTTCGCCCGGCTCGAAAAAGTCGTCGGCGTCCTGTTGGTGGTGACCGGGGTGGCTTTCCTCACCGGCGGTTTCCAGGCCGCCACGAGTTGGCTCAACGAGGTGTTTCCCGCCTTCGCGCCGTGACGAGCGGTCCGCTGCGACATATTCGTGACCGTGCAAGGCGTTGACTTTGCGCCCGCGCGGCCCCAAGTTGACGACACTCGAGGGGAGCCCTTGGCTGAGACGGCGGCGACGCCGGACCCTTTGAACCTGATCCGGGTCGTACCGGCGTAGGGACGAGGCTCGCCTATCAAGCCCCGCCTTCCGCACAACAGTCCTGGACGAGCGGAGGCGCGCAAGATGAACCAACACGCGAAAGTCAAAACTGAAGCGCCCACCAGCGTGACGACAGGGCCCATTCGCGGCTCGCAGAAAGTCTACGCCGCGCCCAAAGAGCGCCCCGACCTGCGCGTGCCCTTCCGCGAAATCGTTTTGACTGACCCGAAAGAGCCGCCGGTCCGCGTCTACGACCCCTCCGGGCCCTACACCGAGACGGGCTTCACGCCCGACCTCGCGGCCGGGCTGCCCGCGTTGCGCGAGACCTGGATCGCCGGACGCGGCTATTCCTGCATCGAAGGCCGCGCAGTTAAGCCTTGGGATAACGGCAACGTCTCGGCCGACCGTCTCGCCCCCCATTGCCCCGCCAGCCGCATCTTGCGGGCCGGCGCAAACGGGCAAATGGTCACCCAGTACGAATTCGCCAAGGCCGGCATCGTCACGGAAGAGATGATCTATGTCGCGCACCGCGAGAATCTCGCGCGCGAGGCGGCGGTGGGAAGCACGTCCGACGGCGAGAGCTTCGGCGCCGAAATCCCCGAATTCGTCACGCCGGAATTCGTGCGCTCCGAGATCGCGCGCGGCCGGGCGATCATTCCCGCCAACATCAACCACGTAGAACTGGAGCCGATGGCGATCGGCCGCAATTTCCTGGTCAAGGTCAACGCCAATATCGGCAATAGCGCGGTGTCCTCGGGCGTGGCCGAGGAAGTGGAGAAGATGGTGTGGGCGATCCGCTGGGGCGCCGACACCGTGATGGACCTCTCCACCGGCCGCAACATCCACAATATTCGCTCCTGGATCGTGCGCAATTCCCCGGCGCCGATCGGCACGGTGCCGATCTATCAGGCGCTGGAGAAGGTCGACGGCGATCCGCTCAAGCTCGACTGGGAAGTGTTCAAGGACACCCTGATCGAGCAGGCCGAGCAGGGCGTCGACTACTTCACCATCCACGCCGGCGTGCGGCTCGCGCATGTGCCGCTGACCGCCAAGCGCGTGACGGGCATCGTCTCGCGCGGCGGCTCGATCATGGCGCGCTGGTGTCTGGCGGGCCACCGCGAGAGTTTCCTCTACGAAAGGTTCGACGAAATCTGCGACATCATGCGCAAATACGACGTGTCGTTCTCGCTCGGCGACGGCCTGCGGCCCGGCTCGATCGCCGACGCCAATGACGCGGCGCAATTTGCGGAGTTGGAGACGCTGGGCGAGTTGACGAAAATCGCCTGGAGCAAGGGCTGTCAGGTGATGATCGAGGGCCCCGGCCACGTGCCGATGCACAAGATCAAGGTCAACATGACCAAGCAGCTCAAGGAATGCGGCGAGGCGCCGTTCTACACGCTGGGGCCGCTGACGACCGACATCGCGCCGGGTTACGACCACATCACGAGCGGCATCGGCGCGGCGATGATCGGCTGGTTCGGCACGGCGATGCTGTGCTACGTCACGCCCAAGGAGCACCTCGGGCTGCCCGACCGCAACGACGTGAAGACCGGCGTCATCACCTATCGCATCGCCGCCCA
>JANYIH010000314.1 GCA_025358745.1 Hyphomicrobiales bacterium
GGGATCGACCACCACCGGCGTCCCGATTTCCGGCGCCGGCGGCGCATTCGCAATCTCCTGGTCGGGTAGCGCGTCACGCACCCACAGCTTCGCGCGGATGCGCAATTCCACCACATCCGCTTCGCCACCCGTTGCGACGACTTCGACGATCTGGCCCTGATGAGTGACAAGGGGAGAGAGATTGGTGTTCGAAATCAACATCGCGACCTCCATTGGAGATCATTCTATCGATTCTATAGATTTTGTCAAACGACAACTTCCCGCTTCGCCGCTTCGCCCTCGCTAGCCCGCGTGCGATCCATCTCCCTCAGCGCCGCGCGCAACACATCGCGCACGCCGACGCCGGAGACGCCCGAAATCTCCATCGGCGGACGGCGCTTCTCGTCGTCCGCCAGCGGCGGCCCATAGCTGCGCATCGCCCGCTTCAGACGCTCTCGCTGCTGCTTCAGCGCCTCGGGATCGACTGCGTCCACCTTCGACAGCGCGACGATCTCGGCCTTCTCGGCCAGACCCTCGCCATAGGCCTCCAACTCGCGCCGCACGGTGCGATAGGCCGTGCCCGCGTGGTCGCCGGTGGCGTCGACCAGATGCAGGATCGCGCCGCAGCGCTCGACATGGCCGAGGAATCGGTCGCCCAGGCCGTGGCCTTCGTGCGCGCCCTCAATCAGGCCGGGAATGTCGGCCAGCACGAAATCGCGGTCGTCGATCTTCACGACGCCCAGGCCCGGATGCAGCGTGGTGAAGGGATAGTCGGCGATCTTCGGCTTGGCGGCGGAGACGGCGGCGAGCAGCGTCGATTTGCCGGCGTTGGGCAGGCCGACCAGCCCGACGTCGGCGATCAGTTTGAGTCGCAGCACGACGGTCTTTTCAATGCCGGGCTGGCCGGGATTGGCGCGGCGCGGCGCGCGGTTGGTCGAAGTGGCGAAATAGGCGTTGCCGAAGCCGCCGTTGCCGCCCTTGGCGATGACGACGCGCTGGCCGGGATGCATGAGTTCGGCCAGCAGGTCGCCGGTCTCCTCGTCGAACACCTGCGTGCCCTGCGGCGCCTTCAGCACCGCGTCGTCGCCGCGCCCGCCGGCGCGGTTGCGGCCCATGCCGTGCATGCCGGTCTTGGCCTTGAAATGCTGCTGATAGCGAAAGTCGATCAGCGTGTTGAGGCCATCCGCGCATTCCATCACGACATCGCCGCCGCGCCCGCCGTCGCCCCCGTCCGGGCCGCCGAACTCGATGAATTTCTCGCGCCGGAACGAGACGCTGCCCGCCCCGCCGTCGCCGGAGCGGATATATACGCGGGCCTGATCCAGAAATTTCATCGCGCCGTCTCCAGCGAAGCGGCCTCGCGGCGCGCCGTCCAATCGTTACGCGGCAGAACGTAGGCGTCGCACTCGACCATCGCCCCGCGCGCCGGCGCGCCGCGCAGGCCGCGGCCGACGCGGACGAAGCCGATCTTTTCCAGCACGCGGCCCGAGGCCGGGTTCTCGACCCTGACGCTCGCATCGACCTCGACCACGGCCGAAAGGCTGAAGGCCGCGTCGACGATCGCGCGGCCGGCCTCCGTTCCATAGCCCCGGCCCCAAGCCTCCGGAGCGAGCGCATAGCCGAGCGTAAGGCGGTCGGTCCCGCGCCGCTCCAGACTGATGGCGCCGAGGATGCGACTCGGCGCGCCGAGCGGCGTGATCATCATCGCCAGATCGCGACCCAGCGTATTGCCCTCGCGCGCGGCGAATACGAAGCGTTCGGCGCTGCCCTTGGGATAGGGGTGCGGGATGCGCGCGGTGTAGCGGGCGACCTCCCATTTCGCGCAATAGCGCTCGATGGCGGGCGCGTCGCTGAGGCGCGGCCAACGCAGCCACAACCGCCTCGTCTCCAGGCGGAACACGTCGTCTCTGGCGATATCGGGAAACATGACCGCTCCGGTCGTCAGCCCAAACGAGAAGGGGATGCGCGGCTCGCATCCCCTAAACATAGGCCTTGGCCTACCGGACGGCGCCAGAACGTCTGGCTTTCCTTGCTCTCTCGGAAAATTCCGGGACCGTCCGCGGGGTTGAAGCGCCGCGGCGGGTCTCGTCGTTCCCGCCGCTATTCCGCTGCCTGGGGGGCGACGACCGATACATATTGCCGGGTGGATTTCTGCTCGAACAGCACTTGACCCGGCGCGGTGGCGAACAGCGTGTGGTCTACGCCCATCCCCACATTGCGCCCCGCGTGATATTTCGTGCCACGCTGGCGCACGATGATATTGCCCGAAATGACATGCTCGCCGCCGAATTTCTTCACGCCGAGGCGGCGGCCGTCGGAATCGCGCCCGTTGCGCGACGAGCCGCCCGCTTTCTTGTGAGCCATAGTCCAGTCTCCGAAGGGTTCAATCGCCGAACCCCGAGGTGTTCGGCCTTAACGGTAAACGAAAACGCCGTGCGAGGAAAGCTTTTGCTTACGCTTCGCTCTGCCCTTCGGGCGACTTTCCGGCGCCAAAAATGTCGAGGATCTTGACGATCGTCAGATCCTGCTTGTGGCCGCGCTTGCGCTTGGAATTCTTGCGGCGGCGCTTCTTGAAGGCGTAAACCTTGGGGCCGCGCGCCTGCTCGACGATCTCGGCCGTAACGGAGGCGCCGCTGACCAGCGGCGCGCCAACATGATGCGCCTCGCCGTCGAACAGCGCGAGCACTTCGTCGAAGGTGATTTTTGCGCCCGCCTCGCCTTGCAGCAGCATGACGGTGATTTCGTCGTTGGCGGCGACCTTATATTGCTTGCCGCCGGTCTTGATGACTGCGAACATCTTTCTCTTCCCGTGTTCAGCCCTGGCTCTACGCGGGGTGTCCCACGCGGCCAGCTTCTTGTGCAGGTTATGCCCCGTTTCGCGCGAGGGGACGCGCAAAGCACAACGCGCGCGGCGGAGGGCCACGCACGTCTCAGGCGGGCGGGTCCATAGTCGGGACGACGACGGATGTCAATGTTCGCCACTCCGCCGCTCGCGCCTCACTGCGGCTCCGCCAGCAGATAGTTCTTCACCAGATAGTTCATCCCGCGCGTCCACGACTCGTCGGTGTTGCCGCGTATGTCAACGCTATGCACGAACGTCAGCTTACCGGCGGCGACGTCGCCCAAATAGACGTTGAGGTTGAGGATCAGGTTCGAGACTTTCTGAACGACCACCCAGGCGACGAGCTCGGCGCCCCGCTTCTTGCCGTAGTCGAACTCGCAGCCGCCGCAACTGCCGATCACGGCGCCCTTGGCGATCTCGGCCTTGGCGTCGGCAGGCATTTGCACAAAACTATAACGGCCGGAGGCTTCCAGCTTGCTCTTGAACAGCGCGTCGAGGCTGGCCACCCGCGCCCGCTCCGCGTCGCTCGTCGGCTCATCGGCTTCGTGGTCGTTGAGAAATTGCACGCCCAGGAACGCGACGGATTGCGGCGCGGCGACGGCAGGCCCGCCGACGCCGACAAGGGCCAGCAGCGTCAGAGCCGCAAGCCTCAGAGCCCGGCGGCGGCCGGGCGAGGCGATGGACAATGGCTTGTCGTCTTGAGCCTTCATCTACAGGTCCCTTTCTTGCAAATCCCGTTCGCTCGCCCGGGTCTCACTTCGCCTCGGCGGCGGTCCACTCCACGACCTGCTTTGCGACCTCCGCGAACGCCCGGCTCAAACCCGCCGCCGCCGCCTCTCCATCCCCCGCCGCACAATCCGACGTAGCACGAAACAGCTTCGTCGCCGCCGCCCGCCCGTCCTTGCCCACCAGCCGCGCCGAAAGCTCCGCCACAGCCTGCCGCGCGCCGAGATCGATCTCGAACCGGCGCAGTTCGATCATCAGTTGAAAATCGGCCCCGCCCGAGTCCGACGGCAGGCCGACCGATCGCCCGAGACGAGTGTTCTCGAACGCCTCGACGAGGGTGAGCTGGATCAGCTTCGGCGTCGCGTCGCTCCATTGCGCCTCGCCCAGCGTGAGCGGGCTGTCGGGGCCGGTCCGGCTCATGATCTTCTGGGTCTGGAACGCCACCGGCGCGACGACGTCGGCGACCGAGACCTGCGTGTTCATCGCGGAATAAGCGGGAAAATCGCTCGGCGCGCGCAGGGCCATGAATTGCGGCGGGGGCGGCTTGGGTCCCTGGCCGAGGTATTTTTCGAGCCCGGCGACGATGCCGTCGAGCTTAGCCGAATTGCGGCCGAGCGCTTGCGAGAACGTATCGAGGTTCTTCATTATGTCCTTCAGCGGCGCCCTGTTGTCGGCGACCACGCCCTGGATGTCGGCGAGCGCGGCGCGCGCCTGTTCCATCAGCGGCGTCGACGCGCCGGCGTGCAGAACCGAGGTCCCCGTCAACAGCGGCGCCTGCACGCTGACGCCGTAAATCGCGACAACGGTCGTGCCGAGCAGGCCCTGCGCCTCGACGCCGACGCGGGCGTCGGCGCGCAAGGGGGCTGAGGGATCGACCGCGAGATCGGCGTCGACGAGATCGGCGCGGGCGGGATCGAACGAAATGCGCGTCACCTCGCCGATCCGCACGCCGTTGAACAGAACAGCGGAACCCGGCCGCAGACCCGTGGCCGAGCCCTCGAATTCCACCCGCAGCGCCCGCGTGTTGGCAAGCCCGCCGGAGCCGTGAATCCAGAACGCGAACAGGAACGCGCCGACAATGGCCGCCAGGGCGAAGGCGCCGACGATGGTGAAACGAACCCGCGTCTCCATGCGTCCCTCGCTATAGTTTCGCCGCGCGGCCGCGCGCGCCGCGGAAATAGGCCCTGACCCAGGGATGATCGACGTCGCGCACCTGGGCCAACGGGCCGACGGCCAGGATCTTTCCGCCATAGAGCGCCGCCACCCGGTCGCACACGCCGTTCAGCGTGTCGAGATCGTGCGTCACCAGAAATACGGTGAGGCCGAGCGTTTCGCGCAACGCCCGGATCAGGGAATCGAACTCGCCGGCGGCGATCGGATCGAGCCCGGAGGTCGGCTCGTCGAGCAGCAGCACGTCGGGATCGAGCGCCAGCGCGCGGGCGAGCGCGACGCGCTTGACCATGCCGCCCGACAGTTCGGCTGGGAATTTCGCCGCGTCGTCGGCGGCGAGGCCGATCATTTCGAGCTTGGCGATCGCCACTTCGCGCCGCAGCCGCTCCGAGCCGCCCAGATATTCGCGCATCGGAAATTCGAGGTTTTCCAGCACGGTGAGCGAAGAAAACAGCGCGCCCTGCTGGAACATCGCGCCGCAGCGCCGGCCGATCTCGCGCCGCTCCTGCGCCGAATCGGTCTCGCGCGCCAGGCCGAGTATCTCGATCCGACCGGCGCGCTTGGGGATCAGCCCGAGAACGGCGCGCAGCAGCACGCTCTTGCCGCCGCCCGAGGCGCCGATCAGGCCGAGGATCTCGTGGCGACGCACGTCGAGCGACAGTTTGTCGATCACGGTTTTCGCGCCGAAGCCGACGCTCAGATCCTCGATATGAATGGCGCTGTCGGTCACGACGCCTCACATGCCGATGGCGGCGAAAAAGATCGCGAACATTCCGTCGAGCACGATGGCCAGAAAGATCGACTTGACGACCGAGCTGGTGGTGCGCCGCCCCAGCGAATCCGTGCTGCCCTCGACGCGCAGGCCCTCGCAGGCGGCGACAATGCCCACCACCAGCGCCATGAACGGCGCCTTGATCATGCCGACCTCGAAATGCGCCAGCGAGACGGCCTCGGAGAGACGGGCGACATAAATCGGCGGGCTCATGCCGGCATAGACCCAGGCGACCACGCCCCCGCCCGCCAGCGCCGCGATCGAGCCGATGAAGGTCAGCGCCGGCACGGCGATCACCAGCGCCAGCACGCGCGGCAGGATGAGAAACTCGGCGGGGTCGAAGCCCATCGTCGACAGCGCGTCGATCTCCTCGCGCATCTTCATCGAGCCAAGCTCGGCGGTGTAGGCGCTGCCCGAGCGGCCCGCCGCCATGATGGTGACGAGCAGCACGCCGATCTCGCGCAAGATCAGCACCGCGACCAGATCGACCACGTAATCCTGCGCGCCGAAGCGGCGGAAATGGAAGAACCCCTGCTGCGCGATGATGGCGCCGACGAGAAACGTCATCATCGCCATGATCGGCACGGCCTGCACGCCGGTGCGGTCGAGGTGATGCACGATCGAGCGCAGCCGGAAGGCTTCGGGGTGGCGAAGCGCGCGCGCGAAAGTGATCGCCAGCCGCCCGAACATCGCAGCGAAGTCGACGAGATCGGCGCCGGTGTCGACCAGGGCGCGTCCGAGCGCAGCCAAGGCGTCGGCGACGCGGGCGCGGCGGAAGGGCGGGGGCGCGAGCGAGGGGGGAAGGCGCTCGATCGCCGCGAACAGGCCAGCCTGCGTCGCGCGCACGCCCGTCAGCGCCGCCCGCGGCTCGCCGCGCACGCGCGCCAGCGCCCAGGCGCCGAACGTGTCGAGCCGCTCGACCCCGGCGACGTCGAGCGCGGCAGCCGCCGCGCCGCCGGCCTCGTCGATCAGGGCTTGCAACGCATCGCAATGGTCGGCGATCCACGAGCCCGAGGCTTCGAGCCGCAGGCCGCCGTCCGCTGTGACGCGCGCGATTTTCGGGGCCGTCATTCCGCGCCTCCTCGTTTTCAGCCAAATCCTTCGCCAACCCGCCTGCGCGCGCCGCGATCTGCCTCAAGCGCGCGTTGCGCCGGCCGGCCCGCCGCTTTAAGGAAGCCGCCACCATATGACACAGGATGCTCCGATGACGAGACTGGACGAAAAGCTGGCGCGCATCCGCGCGGGCCAATACCGTCGCCGTGATTTCATCATCGCCGACGCCAAGGACCCCGACATGGGCCCCGGCCTGCACGCGATCGGCCCCGTCCGCACGCCCGACGGCGCGACGCCGCGGCTGCGCACCCGCGCCGAATTCCTGAAAGCCTGCACGGACATCGTCAAACAGGACGTGGTCGACATTCTACTGGCGTCGGCCTCCAACATCGAGGCGCTGGTGGACGAGGGCGCGTTCGCCGGCACGGGCGTCAAGCCCGCCATCCGCGCCAACGACGCCACCGACGTGTGGCGCCATCGCGGCGCCTTGCACCACGAGACGCCCTCGCGCCCGTTCCGCACCGCCTCGCTCGCGCGCGTGCGCCACGGCGCGCCGACGCCGCAGATGAGCGGCCGCGTCGCGCTGACGGATCTGGGACTCTATTCGATCACCTTCAACAACGTGACCGACGCGGACGTGGCCTCGCTGCAAGCCTTCGAGGAATTCCGCGCCGACTGCGCCGCCAACGATTTCAAATATTTCCTCGAAGTGTTCAACCCCAACGCGCCGCACGATCTCTCGACGCAGGATATGCCGCTTTACGTCAACGATTGCATCGTGCGTTGCCTGGCGGGCCTGACCAGGGCGGAGCGGCCGCAATTCCTGAAAATTCCGTTCAATGGCCCGCGCGCTTTGGCCGAACTCGCCGAGTTCGATCCAAGTCTCGTAGTCGGCGTTCTGGGCGGGGGCGCAGGCACCACGCGCGACTGTTTCGAACTGATCCATCAGGCCGAGAAATATGGCGCGCGGGTCGCGCTGTTCGGCCGCAAGATCAACCTCGCGGAGAGCCCGCTCGACGTCATTCGTTTCATGCGCGCGGTGGCGGATGGCGACATCGCGCCGAAAGAGGCGGTGGCCGCCTATCACGACACGCTTGGCCAGGCGGGGATCAAGCCGACCCGCGCGCTGGCCGCGGATTCGGAAATCACGGAAGCCGTGCTGAAGGCGGGCTGAGCGATGCGTCGCGGCGTTCTCACGGCCGGCACCTGGTGCGTCGATCTCAACAAATCGATTCCCGTCTGGCCGGACGAGGACACGATGACCACCATCACGCTGGTCGACCGTCAGGGCGGCGGCTCCGGCTGCAACATGGCGATCGACCTCAAGCGGCTCGATCCCGCTTTGCCCGTGGAGACGATGGGCCTGATCGGCGACGACGGCGACGGGCGTTTCCTGCTGGCGGAATGCGACCGTTACGGCATCGGCCGCGCCGGGCTCGCGCTCTCGGCTGAGGGCATGACCCCCTCGACCGATTGCTTCAATTCAAAAGCGAGCGGCCGGCGCACCCACTTCTACGCGCCCGGCGTTGCGGCGCTGATGTCGCCCGACCATTTCGATTTCGCCGGCGCTGTCGCGCGGCTGCTGCACCTCGGCCTGCCCGGCGCGCACAAGACGATGGACGCACCCTGGGGCGAAGATTCGACCGGCTGGGCGAATGTCTTGCGCAAGGCGAAGGCGGCGGGCTTGCAGACCAATCTCGAACTGGTCACCACCGCGCGCGAGGAAGTGGCGCGCTTCGGCCATTCCTGCCTGCCGTTTCTCGATTCGATCGTCGTCAACGACTATGAGATCGGCTGCGTCGCCGGCGTCGAGACCCGCGAGGCGGGGCGCGCCTCGCCGGCGAGGATCGCCGAGGCGCTGCGCAAGGTAATGGCGATGGGGCCGCTCGAACGGGCGGTGGCGCATTTCCCCGAAGGGGCGATCGCGGCGGTGCGGGGCGGAGATATTTTCGCGCTGGGCTCGGTCGCTTTGCCCGCGGAAGCGGTTGCCGGCGTCAACGGCGCGGGCGACGCCTTCGCCGCCGGCGTGCTTTATGGCTGGCACGAGAGCCTGGCGCTGGAGCCAAGCCTGGCGCTCGGCCATGCCTGCGCCGCCGCTTCGATGCGCGAGGTCTCGACCACGCAGGGGGTGGCGCCGGTTGCGCAATGCCTGGCGCTGGCCGAGCGTTACGGCTTCCGCCCCAGGCCGTTGTGACGATGGGCTTTGCACATCGGCTGCTGTTCATCCGCCACGGCGAGACGGACTATAATCGCGAAGGGCGGTTGCAGGGTCAGCGCGACATTCCGCTCAATCCCAAGGGGCGCGAACAGGCGAGCGCGGTCGGGCGAACCTTACGCAAGCTCGCCGGCGCGGAGATCGACCGGCTGGAAGCCGCCCACGCCTTTGTCTCTTCGCCGCTGATCCGCACGCGCGAGACGATGCAGCGCGCCCGCCTCGCGATGGGCCTGCCGCCGCAGGACTTCCGCCTCGACGACGCGCTGAAAGAGCTCACCTTCGGCGACTGGGAGGGCCTCACGTGGCCCGAGGTGCAGGCGCGCGACCCCGCAGGCGCGGCGGCCCGCGCAGCCGACAAATGGGATTTCACCCCGCCCGACGGCGAGAGCTACGCCACGCTGGCGCTGCGGCTGAAGCCGTGGCTCGCCGGCGTCGAGCGCGACCTGTTCGTCGCCAGCCACGGCGGCGTGGCGCGGGCGCTGATGGTTCTCTTGGCCGACGTGGCCCCTGTCGTCGCGGCGGAGGCGAGCATCCATCAGGGCCGGGCGATCCTGTTCGCGAAGGGCGGGTTCCGCTGGATCGGGTGACCCCTGCCAACGGCCTTTGGAACTGGCCGTCGTCTTGACGCAGCGGCTTGCCGTTCCGGCGGCGCACGACAATCTCGCGCACGGGTTCGCGCATGGGATTGCGCCGATTCCCGGCCTGCCGTTCAGGCAGGAAGCCTATGCAATCGCTGATAATATCGCTGCCGCGCCCGCCAACAGCGCAGGCGCGCGCGTCGGTGAACAAGGAGATGCGGAGCCGCCCATGGGGACGCTAAAGCCCCAGCTTCCTCGCCTCCGCCCGCAGCGCGTCGGCGAGTTCCGGACGCTCCAGCGCGAAGGCGAGATTGGCGGCGAGAAAGCCGATCTTCGAGCCGCAATCGTAGGTGCGCCCGTCGAACCGCACGCCGTGGAAGGATTGGCGGGACGACAACGCTTTCATGCCGTCGGTGAGTTGGATCTCGCCGCCCGCGCCTTTTTCGACTGTGCCGAGAATGTCGAAAATCTCGGGCTGGAGAATGTAGCGGCCGGAAATGATGAGATTGGACGGCGCGGTCCCCTTGGCCGGCTTCTCCACCATGCCGGTGATCTCGAAATCGCGGCCGTGATCCTTGCCGACCGCCACCACGCCGTATTGATGCGTCTCCTCGGCGGGAACCTGCTCGACGGCGATGACGTTGCCGCCGTGCTTGGCGTAGGCCTCGACGCATTGGGCCAGGCATTGCGATTTCGAGGCGCCGCCCATCGTCACCATGTCGGGCAGCAGCACCGCGAACGGCTCGTCGCCGACGAGTTCGCGCGCGCACCAGACGGCGTGACCGAGGCCGAGCGGGGCCTGCTGGCGGGTGAAAGAGCAATTGCCTGCGCCCGGCAGGTCGCTCATGAGGGCTTCAAGCTCCTTCATCTTGCCGCGCCGGCGCAACGTGTCCTCAAGCTCGTAGGCGTTGTCGAAGTGATCCTCGATCACCGACTTGTTGCGCCCGGTGACGAAGATGAAATGCTCGACGCCCGCCGCCCTCGCCTCATCAACGACATGCTGGAGGATCGGCCGATCGACCACCGTCAACATTTCCTTCGGCACGGTCTTGGTGGCCGGCAGGAAGCGCGTGCCGAGCCCGGCGACGGGCAACACGGCCTTGCGGATCTTTCTTGACATGAATCGGCTTCTCCCAGGGACTTCCGGCCTTTATAGCCCGACCAAGCGGCGGCGTGGACTGTTACGCTTTCCGCAACGGCTTTGATCTTAATTGGACTTGCCGCAAATTCGTTAAACGGCGATGAGCGGCCGGCGGAGATTTCTTGATGACCGTTCTTGTGACCGGGGGCGCTGGCTATATCGGCGGCCATATGGTGCTGGCGCTGGTGGACGCGGGCGAGAAGGTCGTCGTCATCGACAATCTCTCGACCGGATACGCCTGGGCGGTGCCGGAGGGCGTCGAACTCATCGTCGGCGATTTTGGCGACGCTGACCTGGTCGGCCAAACGCTCGCCACGCATGGGGTTGACGCCATCGCCCATTTCGCCGCCAAGATCGTCGTGCCGGAGTCGCTGGCCGATCCGCTCGGCTATTATCTCAACAACACCTCCAACGCGCGCACGCTGATCGAATGCGCCGTCAAGGCCAAGGTGAAGCACTTCATCTTTTCCTCGACCGCCGCCGTCTATGGCGAAACCGGCTCGCAGCCGGTGACGGAGACGACGCCGCTCAACCCGATCTCGCCCTATGGCCGCTCGAAGCTGATGACGGAATGGATGCTGGAGGACGCCGCCCGCGCCTACGATTTCCGCTATGTCGCGCTGCGCTATTTCAACGTCGCCGGCGCCGATCCCCAGGGCCGGCTCGGGCAGACCTCGAAGCTGGCGACCCATCTCATCAAGATCGGCGCGCAGACCGCGCTGGGGCGGCGTCCCTCGATGAGCATCTACGGCCAGGATTATCCCACCCGCGACGGCACCTGCGAGCGCGACTACATCCAGGTCACCGACCTCGCCGAGGCTCATCTCGACGCCTTGCGCTATCTCAGGAACGGCGGCGCCTCGACGGTGTGCAATTGCGGCTACGGTCATGGGGCGACGGTGAAAGAAGTGATCGACGTCGTGAAAAAGGTGTCGGGCGTCGATTTCGAGGTCGAGATAGCCCCGCGCCGTCCCGGCGACCCCGCCGTGATCGTGGCGCGCGCCGAACGGGCGCGCGAAGTGCTCGGCTGGACGCCGAAGCGCGACAATCTCGAAGAGATCGTCGCCCAGGCGCTCGACTGGGAGCGCCGGCTTCACAACAAAGGACTGTAGCGCTCCATGCCGCTGACATCGGATCAACGCCGGCACAGATTGCAGGAACGTCTGGCCGAATTGGAGCCGTGGCGCGTGCGGGCGCGGGTTGTGATCGACGGCTGGACGCTCGACGGGGCGGCGATTGCGCTCGGCGCGGCCTGGCCCAGCCGTGACGGCGTGCGCCACTTCGCCGCGCGCGCGGCGGCGCCGGCGGATTGGCCGCTCGACGAGATGCGCCTGCGGCTCGATCTCGGCGGCGAAAGTCTGGTGACGCTTTCCTATGCGGGCGGAGAGCGCGAGAGCTTCGGGCTCGACCCCTATCACCGCGAGTTTCCGCTGCTGGCGCGCGCGTTCGCGATCGAAGCCGAGAGCGTTGCGCGCGCGCCGTTCGGGCAACCCGTCGCCGCGCCGGCCTTGGCGCTGGCTGAATTCGCCTGGATCGACGGCGATGTGGAAGCGCTGCATGCGCTGCTGTCGCAGATCGTCGAGGCGCTCTCGACGCTGGGCGCGCACGAAGCGGTTCCTCATCTGCTCGACGCGGGCGAGGCGGCGTTGCGGGCATTGCGCTGGCCTTCGCTGACCGCCGATTACGTCGCCCGCATCGCGACGACGGCGCGCATGAAAACAGTGTGGCGGCTGCCGCCCGTCGCGGCCGATCCGCCGGGGCTCGACGCCGAGGAGCGCGCGAGCGTGGCGCGGGCGTCTAGCGTGCTGACCGAGCGGCTGCGGGACTTGCAGCGCCTCTATCCCCCGCGCGGCAAGGTCGCGCTGAACGGCCACGCGCATATCGATCTGGCCTGGCTGTGGCCCTACGACGAGACGCGGCGAAAACTGCGCCGCACGTTCCACACCGCGCTCGCACTGATGGCGCGCTCGCCCGATTTCCTCTTCAACCAATCCACCGCGCATTACTACGCGCAGATTGAACAGGACGATCCCGCGCTGTTTGAGGCGATCCGCGAGCGGGTGGCGCAGGGGCGCTGGGAGCCGATCGGCGGCATGTGGGTCGAGCCGGACACCAATATGCCCACAGGCGAATCGCTGGTGCGGCAATTGCTGTACGGGCAGCGTTATTTCGAACGCGCATTCGGCGCGAAGTCGCGGGTGTGTTGGCTGCCCGATTGCTTCGGCTTCTCGCCCGCATTGCCGCAACTGCTGCGACAAGCTGACATCGACAGCTTCTTCACGATCAAGGTGCTTTGGTCGGAGACCAACCGCTTCCCGCACGACCTGTTCTGGTGGGAGGGGCTCGACGGCGCGCGCGTGCTGGCGCACGTGTTCGACAATCCGCTCGGCGGCTACAACGGCGACGTGCGCGCGCAGGGGGTGCAGCCGACCTGGGCCAATTTCCGCCAGAAGGACAGGCACGACGAAACCCTGCTCGCGGTCGGCTATGGCGACGGCGGCGGCGGCGTCACGCCCGAGATGATTGCGCGCGAGGTGCAGTTGCGCGATTTTCCCGCGCTTCCCGCCGCGCGCTGGTCGCGCGTCGACGCCTTCTTCGCCCGCGCTCACGAGACCGCCTCCGCGCAAGCGCTGCCGCGCTCGTCGGGCGAGATGTATCTGGAATTGCACCGCGCGACCTTGACCACGCAGAGCGGCGTCAAGCGCAAGCACCGGCAAGCCGAGCGCGGGCTGATCGTCGCCGAGACGCTGGCGTCGCTGGCCCACCTGCTGGGCGCCGAACCGCCGGCCTCGCTGGAGCCGCTGTGGCGGGTCGTGCTGAAGAACGAGTTCCACGACATCCTGCCGGGCTCCAGCATCCGCGAAGTCTACGAGGATTCCGAGCGCGAACTCGATCGTGTGATCGCTTCGGCTGCGCAAGCGCAGCAGGACGCCTTGCGGGCGTTGACGGCGCAGACGCCGCGCGTCGAGGGCGAGGCGGTGCTGGTCGCCAATGCCTCGCTCGACGCGCGCGTGGTTGAACTGGTGCTGCCGGAGGGGTTCGTTTCGACGGCAGAGGAGATTCCCCCGCTCTCCATCCGCATCCTGCGCCGCGACGCGCTACGGCCGGCGCCCGGCTTGTCGCGAAAGGGCCGCGTGCTGGAGAACGCGCATCTGCGCGCGGAAATCGCCGAGGACGGAACCATCGCCAGCCTCGTCCACAAGACGAGCGGGCGCGAGGCGCTCGACGGGCGCGGCAATCAGCTCTGGGTGTATGCCCAGGACAAGCCGCGCAACTGGGACGCCTGGGACGTCGAGGAGGATTACGAACGCGGCGGCGAGGAGATTCCCGGGACGGTCGAAGCCGCCGCCGAGGGGCCGCATTTCGCCAGCCTGCGCGTCTGCCGAAGCTGGCGACATTCGCGCATCGTGCAGGAGATCGGCCTGTCGGCGGCCGGGCGGCGGCTCGACATTCGCACGTTTATCGACTGGCGCGACCGCCGCGCGCTGCTGCGTAGCCTCACGCCGGCCCGCGTCAAAGCGCGCCACGCGATCGCCGAATGCGCCTTTGGCGTGATCGAGCGGCCGACTTACGCCAATACCTCGTGGGAGGCGGCGATGTTCGAATGGGTCGCCCATCGCTTTGTCGATTTGGCCGAGCCCGGCTTCGGCCTAGCGCTGCTCAACGACGGCAAATACGGCCATAGCGTGCGCGACAATGTGCTGGGTCTCAGCCTCGTGCGCTCGCCGGTCTATCCCGATCCGCTCGCCGACGAGGGCGAGCAGTCGTTCACCTACGCCCTGATGCCGCACGCCGGCGCAGGCCATGAAAGTGTGCGGGCGGAGGCGGAGGCGCTCAATCAGCCGTTGCTGGGCTTGCCCGTCGCCCAAGCCGGGGACGTGGTGTTGCGGCCGCTGGCGCTTGAGGGTCTGGCCGTCGCGCTGGCCGGGTTGAAGCCGGCCGAGGACGGCGCCGGTCTGGTGCTGCGGGTCTACGAGCCCGCCGGCGCGCGCGGCGTCTGCGCGCCGATCCCCCCGGCGGGCTGGCGGGTGGTCGGTCCGGTCGATCTCATGGAGCGGCCGGTGGATGTCCCCGCAGAATTGCGGCCGTTCGAGCTGCGCAGCTGGCGGCTCGAACGGGCATAAAAAAACGCCCCGCCGAGGCGGGGCGCGTCAGGCTTATTCGCCGATCAGTGCGAGGCGGCGGCGTCGATGCCGATGCCGGTCTGCGAGCGCATGTATTGCGCCTCGTAGGCCGCCTGCTCACGCGCCCCTTGCGCCGACTTGTCGGTCACCGAAAACACGTAGCAGCACAGGAACGAGAGCGGCATCGTGAACAGGGCCGGCGAGACATAGGGGAACCAGGCCGAGCCCTTGGGATGGCCGAGCACGACTTCCCAGATCCCCGGACTGAGGATCGTCAACCCGACCGCCGAGATCAGGCCGACGAAGCCGCCGATCACGGCGCCGCGCGTGGTGAGGCCCTTCCACAGCATCGACAGCAGCAGCACGGGGAAGTTGGCGCTGGCGGCGACCGCGAAGGCCAGCCCCACCATGAACGCGACGTTGATCTTCTCGAACTCGTAGCCGAGCACGATGGCGATCACGCCGAGCACAAGCGTGGTGACGCGGGAGACGCGAACTTCGGTCGCTTCATCCACATTGCCGTGGCGAATCACGCTGGCGTAGAGGTCGTGGCTGACCGCGCTCGCGCCCGAAAGCGTGAGGCCGGACACCACCGCCAGAATGGTCGCGAACGCGACCGCCGCGATGAAGCCTTTCATCACGTCGCCGCCGACCGCGTGGGCGAGATGGATCGCTGGCATGTTGCCGCCGCCGAGCAGCCCTTTCGCGATGTCGCCGGCGTCGTGATAGGCCCCGTTCGGCAGCACCAGCACAATCGCGCCGAAGCCGATGATGAAGGTGAGAATGTAGAAATAGCCGATGAAGGTGGTGGCCCAGAACACCGACTTGCGCGCTTCCTTGGCGTTGGAGACGGTGAAGAAACGCATCAGGATGTGCGGCAGGCCCGCCGTGCCGAACATCAGGGCGATGCCGAGCGAGAAGGCGTTGATCGGATTGGCCACCGCCGCGCCGGGGGTCAGGATCGCATCATGCTTGGGGTGCAGTTCGATCGCCTTGGCGATCAGGGCGTTGAAGTCGAAGCCGAACTGCGCCAGCACCAGTAGCGAGATCAGGGTCGAGCCGCCGAGCAACAGACAAGCTTTGATCAATTGCACGTAGGTGGTCGCGATCATGCCGCCGAAGGTGACATAGATGATCATCAGCACGCCGACGATGATGACCGCCCAGAGATAGGGCAGGCCGAACAGCAGTTCGATCAACTGCCCCGCGCCCACCATCTGCGCGATGAGATAGAAGGAGACGGTGACGAGCGTGCCGATCGCCGCCAGGGCGCGAATCGGGCCGGCTTGGAGCCGGTAGGAGGCGACGTCGGCGAAGGTGAAGCGGCCGAGGTTGCGCAAGGGTTCGGCCATCAGAAACATGATGATCGGCCAGCCCACGAGGAAGCCGATCGAATAGATCAGGCCGTAATAGCCGCTGGTGTAGACGAGCGCGGAAATGCCGAGGAACGAGGCCGCCGACATGTAGTCGCCCGCGATCGCCAGGCCATTCTGGAAGCCGCTGACGCCGCCGCCCGCGGCGTAGAAATCCTTGGCGGTGCGGGTGCGTTGCGCCGCCCAATAGGTGATGCCGAGCGTCAGCGCCACGAAGGCGGCGAAAATGACGATCGCGGTCCAGTTGGTCGCCTGCATCGTCCCAGCCTCGATCGGGCCGGCGGCCAGAGCGGGAGACGCGAGTGTGGCTAGCGCCGCGCAGAGAGCGAGATTGCGGCTCATTTGGCGCTCCCCGTCGCGGCCGCGACGATCGCGCGGGTAAGATCGTCGTAGCGGGTGTTGGCGCGCAGAACGTAGAGGCCGGTCAGCAGCACGGAAGCGACGATGAGGCCCGCGCCCATGAACAGGCCGACGGTGAGGACGCCGGTGACCTTGGTGGAAATGAGACCCGGATCGAACGCGACAATGGCGATGAAGCCATAATACAGCGTCAGCATGATGATCGCGAGGGTCCAGCCGAACGACGATCGTTCTCTTACGAGCGCTTGATAGTTCGGGTCGCCCTGTATCCGGGCGAGCATCCTGTCATCCATGGCGATTCCTCCAACTCGTTCACAATTTGGCGCGGACGTCGCGCGCGGTGGACATCGCCTGCGGCGCTTGCCTCCAGCGCGCCCCGAAAGACGACCGGAAGTTTGCGCGCGCGTTTGTCTGGCAGCCCCCCGCCCGGCCGCCAATATGCGTGCAAAAACGCGACGCGTCGACAGGGCGCGGCTAGTCACTTGGTCGGTAGGCGCGGGAAATGGGGATGGCGAAAATGCGAACGAATTTCGATTTTCAGAAACATTTGTGCAGGGAACCGAGATCGGCTAAGACCCCACGGGGCTAGCCCGCCGTCGCGATGCGGGGTATCAGGCTTGGCGACGCCGGCCGAACACCCCATATCGATTCTTCCGTCTTCGAGGGCGCGCGCTTGTCAGCGTTTGCGCGTTCGGGACGTGTCGGCGAGATAGCCGGGGAAAAAAGGCCGAATCCATGGATTTCCTCCAGCCACGGTTGCTCCGCATGAACCGCCGCCGACGAATTTATGAAGGCAAAGCCAAGATCCTTTACGAGGGGCCGGAGCCGGGCACGCTGATACAGCACTTCAAGGACGACGCCACCGCCTTCAACGCCAAGAAACACGAGGTGATCGAAGGCAAAGGCGTGGTGAACAACCGCATCTCCGAATATCTGTTCTCCCGCCTCAACGATATCGGCGTGCCGACCCATTTCGTGCGCCGGCTCAACTTGCGCGAGCAGCTTGTGCGCGAGGTCGAGATCATCCCGCTCGAAGTGGTGGTGCGCAACGTCGCCGCCGGCTCGCTGGCGACGCGGCTGGGGATCGAAGAGGGCACGCAACTGCCGCGCTCGATCATCGAGTTCTATTACAAGAACGACGCGCTGAACGACCCGATGGTGTCGGAAGAGCACATCACCGCGTTCGGTTGGGCGGCGCCGCAGGAACTCGACGACATCATGGCGCTGGCGATCCGGGTCAACGACTTTCTCACCGGGCTGTTCCTCGGCGTCGGCATCAAGCTGGTCGATTTCAAGATCGAATGCGGCCGGCAGTGGGAAGGCGACAACATGCGCATTCTCGTCGCCGACGAAATCTCCCCCGATTCGTGCCGGCTGTGGGACATCAAGACCAACGACAAGATGGACAAGGACCGCTTCCGCAAGGATCTCGGCGGCATGATCGAGGCCTACACCGAAGTCGCGCGCCGGCTCGGCGCCATCACGGAAAACGAGACGGTGAGGACGGGTGGTCCCAAGCTGGTGAAGTAAGGGTTTACGGTTTTGCAGGGAGGCCGGACCCTGGCGGGTCCGGCCTTTTCGTTTCACCCCGTCCCCCCATCCGGCCCCACCACGACGATGCGCAGATTGTTGGTCGAACCCGGCGTGCCGAACGGGACGCCGGCCACCACCAGCACGCGTTCACCGACGCCCGCGAAACCTTCGATGAAGGCGTGGCGGGTGGCGCGGTCGGCCATGTCGCGCTCGTCGCGCGCGTCGTCGGTCACCACCGGGTGCAGG
>JANYIH010000325.1 GCA_025358745.1 Hyphomicrobiales bacterium
GGTCGACGGCAGCGCCCGCCGCCGTCGACCTGGAGGTCGACGCTCCGGCCTTCGTTTGCGGTTTGACCGGAAGCATCGCTCGCCCCAAGCTGGTCAAGTCGCGCTCCGGACCTTACGAAGGCGCGTCGAACCCAAGGGTCGGCGCGATTGCGAGAGTCCCATGTCCGCTGCCAAACACCAGTCCTTCGCCGACCAGGGCGGCCCGGCCGGAACCGCGCCCCGAATCGCCGCTTTGCGTGCGGCGCTGAGCGCCAAGGGGCTCGCCGGCTTCGTCGTGCCGCGCGGCGATCGCCACCAGAACGAATATCTGCCGCCCGACCAGGAGCGGTTGTTGTGGGCGACCGGCTTTTCCGGCTCGGCGGGTCTGGCCATCGTGTTGCAGGAGAAAGCCGCGCTGTTCATCGACGGCCGCTACACCGTGCAGGCGGCCGAGCAGACCGACGCCGCCCTCTTCGAGCGCCGCGCCGCCGGCGACAAGGCCGCGCGGGAGTGGCTTGGCGAGAACCTGAAAGCCGGCGACGCGCTCGGCTTCGACCCGTGGAACCACACGTTCGATTTCGTCGAGGACTTCACCAAGGCCTGCGAGCGGCTCGGCGCCCGCTTCGTCGCGCTCGACGACAACCCGATCGACGCTTTGTGGACCGACCGCCCCGCCCCGCCGCTGGGAACCATATCCTATCGCCCGCTGCGGCTCGCGGGTGAAAGCGCCGTCGACAAGCTGGCGCGGTTGAAATTCGACGCCGACGCCTTGCTCGTCTCCGATCCGCACAATATCGCCTGGGTCTTCAACATCCGCGGCGCCGATGTCGCGCATACGCCGTTGCCGTTGGGCTTTGCCCTGATCCCGGCCAAGGGCCGGCCGAGCCTGTTCCTCGATCCGCGCAAGATCCCGCCGACGACGCGCGAGCGCCTCGCCCCCGTCGCCGACCTGCGCGATCCCTCCGATCTGGAGGGCGCGCTCGCCGCGCATAATAAAATCGCCTTCGACAAGGCGACCGCGCCTTACAAACTGATCGAGGCGTTCCGCGCCGCCGGCGGCCAGCATAAGCTGGCGCCCGATCCGCTGACCCTGATGAAGGCGTGCAAGAACGCCGCCGAGATCGCCGGCTCCAAGGCCGCGCATCTGCGCGACGCCGTCGCGCTGGCGAAGTTCCTCGCCTGGTTCGACGGCGCCGCGCCGGCCGGCGGCGTCACCGAGATCGGCGCGGCGATCGCGCTGGAGAACTGCCGCGCCGAAGACGAAACCTTCCGCGACGTCTCGTTCCCCACCATCTCCGCCGCCGGCCCGCACGCCGCCTTGCCGCATTACCGCGTCGGGACAAGCTCCGACATTTCCATCCGCCCTGGCCTGTTCCTGATCGACAGCGGCGGCCAGTACGACGAGGGCACCACTGACATCACCCGCACGATCGCCGTCGGCGAAACGACCCCGGAAATGTGCGACCGCTACACCCGCGTGCTGAAAGGCCACATCGCCATCGCGACCCGCGTTTTCCCCAAGGGAACTACCGGCGCGCAGATCGACGCTTTCGCGCGCGCCTCTTTGTGGGACGCCGGCCTCGATTTCGATCACGGCACGGGCCACGGCGTCGGCGTCTATCTCTCGGTGCACGAGGGGCCGCAGCGCATCGCCAAGACGGGGACCGTGGCGCTGCAGCCCGGCATGATCGTCTCCAACGAGCCGGGTTACTATGCGCCGGAGAAGTTCGGCATAAGGATCGAGAACCTCGTGCTGGTGGCGCCGCGCGACATTCCCGGCGCGGAGCGGGAGATGCTGGGGTTCGAGACGATCTCGCTGGCGCCGATTGATTTGCGGCCGGTCGCACGCGAGTTGCTGACGGCAGCCGAGATTGGCTGGCTCAACGCCTACCACGCGCGGGTGCGCGAAGAGATCGGCCCACGCCTTCAGGGGGCGGCGCGGGATTGGTTGGCGGCGGCGACGAGGGCGTTCTAAGCGCTCAGCTTGCGATATTCCGCCACCAGCCCGGCCGTCGAACAATCCAGCTTCTCCGTGCTCGCAGCAGGATCGCTCACCACCGGCGCCAGGCGCGAGGCCAGCTCCTTGCCGAGTTCGACGCCCCACTGATCGAACGGGTTGATGTCCCAGATCGCCGCCTCTACGAACACCTTGTGTTCGTAGAGCGCGATCAGCCGGCCCAGCATGCGCGGGGTCAGTTCGCGGTAGAGCAACGTCGAGGACGGTCGCCCGCCCGAGAATCGCTTGTGCGGCGCGAGACGGGCCGCCTCCGCCTCAACTACGCCCTGCGCGATCAGCATCGCCTTGGCCTCATCGGCGGTGCGGCCGCGCATCAGCGCCTCGCCCTGCGCCAGACAATTGGCGACCAGCAATTCGTGATGCGCCTTGTCGGCGTTGGTCGGCCTGGCGGCGACCAGGAAATCGACGGGCGCGATCTCCGTGCCCTGATGCAGCAGTTGGAAGAACGCGTGCTGTCCGTTGGTGCCGGGCTCGCCCCACACCACCGGCCCGGTCGCCTCGGTCACGGCGGAACCGTCGATCTCGACCCCCTTGCCGTTGCTCTCCATCTGCAATTGCTGGAGATAGGCGGGAAAGCGGCCGAGCCGCTGATCGTAGGGAATCACCGCCTGCGTGGCATAGCCCAGCACGTTGCGGTTCCACACCGACAACAGCCCCATCAGCATCGGAATGTTCTGGCGCGCCGGCGCGGCGCAGAAATGCGCGTCGACCTCGTGCCCGCCGCGCAGGAAGTCCTCGAAATGCGACGGCCCGATGGCGATGGCGAGCGGCAGACCGATGCTCGACCAGACGGAATAGCGCCCACCGACCCAATCCCAGAAGCCAAACACCGCGTCGCCGTCGATTCCGAACTCGCGCACTTTTTCGATATTGGTCGAGACGGCGGCGAAATGATCGCCGACCGCCGCTTCGCCCACGGCCGCCGCCAGCCACGCCCGGGCGGAGCGGGCGTTGGTCATGGTCTCCTGCGTGGTGAAGGTTTTTGAGGAGACGATGAACAGGGTGCGCGTGGCGTCGAGCCCGCGCAAGGTGTCGTAGAGATCGGCGCCGTCGACGTTAGAGACGAAATGGCTGCGCAATTGCGGCTGGCCGAACGGGCTCAGCGCCCGCGTCGCCATCGCTGGCCCGAGATCGGAGCCGCCGATGCCGATATTGACGACATCGGTGAACGGCTGGCCGAGCGCGCCGCGGATGCGCCCCTCACGCACGTCGGCGGCGAATTCCAGCATCCGCGCCCGCTCGGCCGCGATCTCGGGCGCGACATCGCGGCCCTCGACCATCACCGGCGCGCCGTCGAGATCGCGCAGCGCGGTATGCAGAGCCGCGCGCCGCTCGGTCGGATTGACGACGGCGCCGGCGAACATCGCGTCCCGCTTGGCCTCGACATCAGCCCAAGCTGCGAGCGCCAGCAGATGCGTCATCGTGTCGGCGAACACGCGCTGCTTGGAATAATCGTACAGCAGATCGTCGAGCGTGGCGTGAAAGTTCGCGAAGCGCTGCGGGTCGGCGTCGAAGGCCGCGCTCAAGGGTTGCGCCAGCGCGGCGTCGCGCCCCGAGCGCAGCGCCGCGAAGGCTTCGGACACCGATTGTTTCATGGCCTAGCTCCCTCAAGACTCGCGGCGAATGTGACGACCCGCCCGGCCGACTGCAATACTCACGACGCCTTGCGCAGGGCCTCCCGCGCGGCGGCGATGTCGTCGGCCATCGCGCGCTTGAGCGGCTCCAGCCCGTCGAATTTTAACTCCGGGCGGATGCGGGCGACGAACTCGACTTCGAGCGTGTGGCTATAGATATCTTCGTCGAAGTCGAACAGGAACGTCTCCAGCAGCGGCGCGCCGTGATCGACGGTCGGGCGCACGCCAAAGCTCGCGACGCCGCCAAGACAACGCTCGCCCAGCCGCGCCTTGACGGCATAGACGCCGAAGGCGAGCCGGTTGGTGGGGGGAAGCGCGATATTGGCGGTCGGCACGCCGAGCGTGCGGCCAAGCCTCTGCCCGCCGATGACTTCCCCGCTGACGCTATAGCGCCGCCCCAGCATATGCGCCGCCAGCGCTGCGTCGCCACGTTCGAGCGCGCGACGAATCGCGGTCGAGGAGATCGCTTCCGTTCCCTCTTCCACTTTGTCGGCGATCACGACGGCGAAATCGAATCGCTCGCCGGCGCGCTGGAGAAACTCGGGCGAGCCAGAGCGCCCCTTGCCGAAGTGGAAATCCGCGCCGACCACCACCGCGGAGAGATCGAGCTGGCGCACCAGCACCTCCTCCACGAACGCCTGCGCGCTCAGCGAGGCGAGCGCGCCATCGAAGCTCAGTGAGATGACCCCGCCCGCCCCGCATTGCGCGATCGCCGCCGCCTTCTGCGCAAACGGCGTCAGGCGGAACACGACCGGACGGCCGGCGAAAAAATCGGCGGGGTGCGGCTCGAAGGTCAGCGCCGCGCTGGCGACGCCCGCCGCTATCGCCCGCGCGCGGGCGAGCCCGAGCACGGCCTGGTGGCCGCGATGCACGCCGTCGAAATTGCCGATCGCATAGACCGCGCGCCGCAAGGCGGGCGGCGGCTCGACCGGATCGACGGCGACGACGAAGTTTTGCGCTTTGGCGTTCAAGGATCGGCCCCGTTGGCGGGCGTGACTTGCCCCGAGCCGGGGCGCCCGGTCAAGGCTCGCCCGACCGCGCGTGCGATGCTATGGAGCGCACTGGCGAGGAGACAACCCCATGACCACCGGATTTTTCGGCGACATCGCGCCGATCGTCTACGAAGGCGCGACCAGCGAGAACCCGCTGGCCTTCCGCCATTACGACGCCACGCGCGTGGTGATGGGCAAAACCATCGCCGAACACCTGCGCCCCGCCGTCTGCTACTGGCACAATTTCGCCTGGGCCGGGTCCGACATGTTCGGCGTTCCCACCTTCGAGCGCCCGTGGTTCGCCGAAACCATGGCCGCCGCGCGGATCAAGGCGGATGTCGCGTTCGAGATGTTCTCGCTGCTCGGCGTGCCCTTCTTCACCTTCCACGACCGCGACGTCGTCCCCGAGGGCGCAAGCCTCGCTGACTTCAGCCGCAATCTCGCGGAAATAACAGAATATTTCCAGGACAAGATCAAGCAGACCGGCGTCAAGCTGTTGTGGGGCACCGCCAACCTGTTCAGCCATCCCCGCTACATGGCGGGCGCGGCGACCAACCCGGACCCCGACGTGTTCGCCTATGCCGCCGCGCAAGTGAAGAACGCGCTCGACATGACCAACAAGCTCGGCGGCGACAATTACGTGCTGTGGGGCGGGCGCGAGGGCTACGAAACGCTGCTCAACACCGACATGAAGCGCGAGATCAACCAACTCGGCCGGTTCTTGTCGATGGTGGTCGAATACAAGCACCGCTCCGGTTTCAAGGGCACGTTGCTGATCGAGCCCAAGCCGCAGGAGCCGACCAAACATCAATATGACTACGACGTCGCCACCGTCTACGGCTTCCTGCAAAGGTTCGGGCTGGAGAAGGAGGTCAAGGTCAATATCGAGGTCGGCCATGCGTATCTGGCCAAACATTCGTTCGAGCACGAGGTGGCCACCGCCGCCTCGCTGGGGATTCTTGGCTCTGTCGACGCCAACCGCAACGATCTCCAGTCGGGCTGGGACACTGACCAGTTCCCCCACAACGCCGCTGAGTTGCTGCCGGCGATGTATTGCATCCTGCGCTCGGGCGGGCTGGGCAAGGGCGGCTTCAATTTCGACGCCAAGGTGCGCCGGCAATCGACCGATCCGGTCGACCTGCTCTACGGCCACATCGGCGGCCTCGACGTCTGCGCGCAGGCGCTCATGGCGGCGGCGCGTGTGATCGAGGACGGCAAGTTCGACGCATTCCTGAGCGAGCGCTACGCCGGCTGGAGCGACCCCAAAGCGCAAGCGATGCTCGGCCCCGACGCGACGCTCGACGGCGTCGCCGCGCGGGTGGCGGCTGAGGGGCTCGACCCGCGCCCGCGTTCGGGGCGGCAGGAATGGGTGGAGAATTTGCTGAACAGGTATGTGTGAGGGGGCGAGGTCAGGTCGCCTCTGAGGCGATTTTCGTGTACGAAAATCATTGACGGCGACGTCTTTTTCGTATACGGATATTACTGTGCTGATCGTCTGGGGCGAAATCAAGCGCCAAGCCAACATCGCAAATCATGGTTTGGATTTCGCCGATCTTTACGTCGAATTTTTCAGCCGAGCGCGGGTTCGCGCGACCTAGTCCGATCGACTGATTGCGTTTGGCGAATTCCGTAACGAAATGATTGTCGTCGTTGTGTTCAAGACGCTGGGTAGCGAGGCCATTTCGATGATTTCCATGCGTCCCGCCAGCCGCAGGGAAAGGAGTCCTTTATGAAGCGCAAACTTATTTCCCCTCTGACTGACGAACATGAGTCCCGCATTCAAGCAGGCATCGCCCTGGACCCCGACAATC
Organism: Hyphomicrobiales bacterium; assembly: GCA_025358745.1. Taxonomy (GTDB): domain Bacteria; phylum Pseudomonadota; class Alphaproteobacteria; order Rhizobiales; family Beijerinckiaceae; genus Roseiarcus. The sequence goes on from JANYIH010000325.1 coordinate 6,434, forward strand.
CCGAGTTGACGGCGGAAGAGATAGCTGAGTTGCGGCCGTTTAAAGAAATCTTGCCTGAACTTTACGCATCCATCAAACGCTCACGCGGTCGGCCGAGGGTCGCCGCGCCGAGGCAAGCCGTTACGCTTCGTTTATCGTCGCAAACGATTGAGCGGTACAAAGCCGTCGGCGGCGAGAACTGGCGGGCGCTGATGACGCAGAGGCTGGAGCGGCTCAAAAGGTAACTGTTTACCGGCGTGATGGTTGTAGCCTCGGGAGCTAGACCGCGGATCGGTCGTCCCCCATCAACAACGCCACCAGCCCACTCCCGCTGTGCTCGATCCGCCCCGCCAGATCGAGCATCGTCACCGCCATCCGCACCTGCCGCAGCGGCAAGCCGGAGACGTCGGCGAGTTCGTCGAGCGAGATCGGAGACGGTCCCAGCAGCCGCTCAACCTCGGCGATCACGTCCGCTTCGCTGAGGCCGATCCCGCCGACCGGCGCTTCGTCGAACGCAGCCGCAGGTTTCGCGCGCGGCGCGGCGTCCGGGTCGACGCCGAGCAGCGGCAATTCGCCCCATAAGGGCTCGCTGGAATCGGGGCCGTCCTCGCGGAACATCGCGAACGGGTCTTGCACCCGCACGGGATCGAGGATCGCCAGCACGTCGTCGATGCGGGCGCAGAGCTTCGCCCCCTCGCGCAAAAGGTCGTTGGCGCCTTCCGCGCGCGGATCGAGCGGCGAGCCGGGCACGGCGAACACTTCGCGGTTCTGCTCAAGCGCGAACCTCGCCGTGATCAGCGAGCCGGAGCCGCGCGCGGCCTCCACCACGACGACGCCGAGCGACAGGCCCGATACGATGCGGTTGCGGCGGGGAAAATCGCGCCCGCGCGGCTCCCATTCCAACGGCATCTCCGAGATTACGGCGCCATGCTCGGCGATGCGTGGCGCGATCGGAATCGCCTCGGGCGGATAGATGCGCGCGTGGCCGCCCGCCAGCACGCCAATGGTTCCGGTCTCCAGCGAAGCCACGTGAGCGCGCAGGTCGATGCCGCGCGCCAACCCCGAGACGACGACATAGCCCGCCTGCCCCAGCCCGCGCGCGAGCCGGTCGGCGAAGGCGAGGCCCGCGGCCGAGGCGTTGCGCGAGCCGACGATGGCGATGGCCGGCTGCTGCAACGCCTCCTCGCGCCCGCGCAAAGCCAGGATCGGCGGCGGCGCTTCCTCGCTGGCGCGCAGCGCGGGCGGGTATTCGGGCTCGCCTAAAGCGACGAAGCGCACGCCGAGTTTTCGCGCCAGCGCCAGTTCCCGTTCGACGTCCTCCGCGCCGGCAATGCGGATGTCGCGCCGCGCCCCGCCCTTGCGCGCGAGGTCCGGCAACGCCTCCAACGCCGCCTTGGCGCCGCCGGCATGGTTGATCAACGCACGAAACGTGCGCGGGCCGACGTTCTCGGAGCGGATCAGCCGCAGCCAGTCGAAACGCTGCGCATCGGTCAGGCGCAGGATCGGCGGTTTGGCCATCAGGCTTTTCCGATTCGCGGTTCGGTCCCGCGCGCCAGCCGCCCGATGTTGGGCGCGTGTTTCATCCACACCAGCGCCGCCAGCAGCGCGAACACCGCCCCGACCTGGGTCTCGCCGAGCGCGAACGCCGCCAGCGGCGCGGCGAGGCTGGCGGCGAGCGCGGCGGCCGAGGAATAGCGCGTCGTCGCCGCCACGCCGAGCCAGACAATCGCAAACGTCAGCGCCGCCGGCCAGGACGCCGCGATCAAGCCGCCGATGAAGGTCGCCACCCCCTTGCCGCCCTTGAACTTGAGCCAGACGGGATAGAGATGGCCCAGAAACGCGCCCGCCGCCGCCGCCAGCCCCGCCGCATCGTCGCGGGCGAACCAAAACGCAACGAGATAGGCGAGCGTCGCCTTGGCCGCGTCGAGCAGCAGGGTCGCGGCCGCTAGGTCCTTGCGGCCGGTGCGCAGCACGTTGGTCGCCCCAATATTGCCGGAGCCGACGCCGCGCAGATCCGCCGTCCCCGCCATGCGCGTCAGCAGCAGGCCGAACGGGATCGAGCCGAGAAGATACCCCAGGAGCAGGCAAATTCCCGCGACGAGCGGCGAGATCGAAAGCAACATGGCTATAGCCTATGCGTGCGCGATCTCGCCCGCAACTAGAGCAGCCCCCTATCAGAATGAATCGCGTTTGAGGATTCCCCCGGCTGCCGATTCGTGATTCTGGAGTTTTCCGGAACGGAGTCGGCGACCATGGCCTTGTCTCTTGATATTCGCGAGCGGGTTCTGTCGGCGATTT
>JANYIH010000338.1 GCA_025358745.1 Hyphomicrobiales bacterium
CCCCGGCGAGCACCGCGTCGACATGCTCCGGCGCAGCGGCGAGCCGTTGCATCTCCGCCCGGATCGGCGACAGCTTGGCGACGATCAACTCGGTCAGCGCCGATTTGAACGCCGAGAATTGCCCGCCGCCGAAGTCGGCAAGCACCTGCGCCTTGGTCTGATCGCTCAAGCCGGCGAAGACGCCGACGAGATTGTCGGCCTCCGGCCGCCCCGCCAGCCCCGCGATTTCGCTCGGCAGCGGCTCGGGATCGGTCTTGGCGCGGCGCACCTTCTGCGCCACGGTGTCGGCATCGTCCATGATCGCGATCAGCGAGAATTCCGACGCGTCGGACTTCGACATTTTCTTCGTGCCGTCGCGCAGGCTCATCACCCGCGTCGCCGGGCCCTGGATCAGCGGCTCCGGCAGCGGGAAGAAGCCGCCGTCGTGTCCGTTGGCGGCGATGCTTTCAGCGAAATCGTTGTTGAACTTCTGCGCGATGTCGCGCGCCAGCTCCAGATGTTGCTTCTGGTCGTCGCCGACCGGCACATGCGTCGCGCGGTAGATCAGAATGTCGGCCGCCATCAGCACGGGATAGTTGAACAGCCCGACGGAAGCGTTCTCTTTGTCCTTGCCCGCCTTTTCCTTGAACTGGGTCATCCGGTTGAGCCAGCCCATGCGCGCCACGCAATCGAGCGCCCAGGCAAGCTCCGCGTGCTCGGCGACGCGGCTCTGGTTGAACACGATGTTCTTCACCGGATCGATGCCGCAAGCCAGGAACGCCGCCGTCACTTCGCGCGTCGTATGCTTCAGGGTGGTGGGATCGTGCGTCATCGTCATCGCATGGAGATCGACCACGCAATAGATGCAGGGGTGCGTCGCCTGCATCTCGACAAAGCGCTTCAACGCGCCGAGATAATTGCCCAGATGCAGATTGCCGGTCGGCTGCACGCCGGAAAAAACGCGTTCGGTGAAATTCGCCATGTCGGCCCGCTGGAAGCTTGAGTTTGCCGGCCTTATGACGAAGCGCGCGGATGCGCGCAAGGGCGCGTCATGGCGCCGGCGCGGCGTCGGCCGGCCCATCCTGCGCCACGCGCGGCAGATCGACGACGTCCCAACCCCCGCCCAGCGCGACGATCAGCGATACGGCGGCCGAAAGCCGCGCCGCCTTGGTCGCGAGCAGCGATTCCTCATCCTGTAGCAGCGTCGCCTCGGCGGTCACGACAGTGGTGAAGGTCTGGGTGCCGGCGCGGTATTCGTTGAGCGCGATCTGCACCGCCTGCCGCGCGATTCTGACCGCCTCAAGCTGCACCTTGATCTCGCGGTCGTACACCTTGATCGCGGCGAGTTGGTCCTCAACCTGCTGAAACGCGGTCAGCACCGTCTGCCGATAGGTGGCCACGCTCGCCTCATAGGCCGCGCGCGCCGCCTCGACCTGCGCCGCCGTCAACCCGCCGTTGAACAGCGGCTGGGCGATCGACAGCGCATAGGACCAGACCGGATTGGCGCCCGCTATCTGCTGGATGAACGGATCGCCGCGATAGCCGAACGCGCCGCTCAGCGAGATGTCGGGGTAATAGGCCGATATGGCGACGCCGATCGCCGCGTTCTGCTCCTTCATCGTCCGCTCGGCCGCCGCGATATCGGGGCGGCGCTCCAGCAGCCGCGAAGGCAGCGCGATGGGGGGATGGGGAACGCTCTCCGCCAGCCCGCGATGCGTGACGGAAACTTCCGAGGGCGGCTTGCCCATCAGCACGGCGATGGCGTGTTCGTTCTGCTTGCGCGCCACCTCGGTGTTGATCTGGCTCGCCTGCGCGGCGAGCATCTGCGCCTGCGCCGTGATGACGTCGGACTTGGCCGTGGTGCCGGCGTTGTACTGGTTCTGCGCGATGTCGAGCGAGCGTTGGTATTGTTTGATCGTGTCGCCGAGCAGATCGTAGAGCGCATCGGCCTGACGCACCTGAATATAGGCCAGCGCCAGCGCCGATTGCGCCGACAGTGTCGCATTGGCGAGATCGGCCGCGCTCACTTGCGCCGCCGCGCCGGATTGCTCGATCAGACGCCGCACCCGCCCCCAAACGTCGAGCGTCCAGGCGCCTGTGACTTGCGCGTTAAGGAGGTCGCCCGCCGGCGGCCCCGAGCGCGTCAAACTTGGATCGAAATTGACCGTCGGGAACAAACCCGCCCGCGCTTGCGAGATCAGCGCCAGGGCCTGCCGGTAATTGGCCTCGTCCACCTTCAGCGTCTGGTTGGAGACGGCCACCGTGGCCTCCAACCGGTGGAGCTCGGAATCGTGGAACGCGCGCCACCACGCGCCCTTGGGCGCATCGTCGCGTGGGGCGGCGAGCTTCCAGCCCTTCACTTCCTTGTATTGCACGGGCGCGATGGCGGCGGGCCTGAGATAGTCCGGCCCGACCGTGACACAGCCGGTGAGCGCCAGCGCCAGGCCGCCCAGGGCGAATCGAATGTTCATGGGCCGGCCAGCCGTCGCTGCCCGAGATAATATCTGCGCCAAGTCCGCCCCGCCGCCTTGCCCAACCCATCCAGAAACAGAAACAACACCGGAGTGGTGTAAAGTGTCAGCGCCTGGCTGACGAGCAGGCCGCCGACGATGGTGATCCCCAGGGGGTGGCGCAGTTCCGAGCCCTCGCCCGTGCCGAAGGCGAGCGGCAGCGCGCCGAACAGCGCCGCCATGGTCGTCATCAGAATCGGGCGAAACCGCATCAGACACGCTTGCCGGATCGCCTCGCGCGTGTCGAGCCCCTCGCGCTCGCGCGCCAGCGCGAAATCGATCAGCAGAATCGCGTTCTTCTTGACGATGCCGATCAGCAGAATGATGCCGATGAAGGCGATGATGGTGACTTCCGTATCGAACAGCCTGAGCGCCAGCAAGGCGCCGACCGCCGCCGAGGGCAACGTCGAAATGATAGTGATCGGGTGAATATAGCTCTCGTAGAGTATGCCTAGCACGAGATAGACCGTCAGCAAGGCCGCGCCGATCAGCAGCATCTGGCTGCCCTGCGCCTGTTTCGAGGCCAGCGCGGTGCCCGCGAAGCCGCCCTGGACAGTCGTCGGCATCCCGATGGCCTGCCGCGCCGCCTCGATCGCCGTCTCGGCGTCACTTAGCGCCTTGCCCTGCGCCAGATTGAACGAGATCGTCGCCGCGGCGAACTGGCCCTGATGATTGACGCCGAGCGGCGTGTGACTCTCCCTGAAATCGGCGAAAGCCGCCAGCGGCGCCATGGTCTCTTTCGAGGTCGTCACCGCAGCCCCCGCCGAGGCCGCGGAATGGCCGCTGGCGGCCAGCGCGTTGGTGGCCAGATTGCGGGCCGAATCGGCAGCGATGGTCGAGGCTGTCGCGCTGGCCGAGGCGGCGAAGCCGGCCGCGCCCGCGTTCGTGCTCTGCGTGCCCGAGGGATTTGAGCCGGACGTGGAGACATAGACACCGCGCAAAGACTCGGGATGTTGCAAATAGCGGGGATCCACCTCCATGATGACGTGATACTGGTTGAGCGCATTGTAGATCGTCGACACCTGACGCTGCCCGTAGGCGTCGTAGAGCGTATTGTTGACCGCGCTTAGGCTAAGGCCAAGCCGCTTCAGCGTCGAGCGGTCGATGTCGATGTCGGCTTCCAGGCCGCCCTGCTGTTGATCGGAATTGACGTCCTTGAGGATGTCGGACTTGGTCATCTCCGCCGTCAGAAGCGGCGCCCATTTGTAGAGATCCGCCGTATCGTCGGACAGCAGGGTGTATTGATAGGTCGCGTTGCTCTGCCGGCCGCCCGTGCGCAGATCCGACACCGCCACCAGGAACAGCCGTGCGCCGGCGACCTGCGCCAGCTTGCCGCGCAGGCGCGAAACCACCCCGTCCGCCGTGATCTTGCGCTCCGCGAAAGGCTTCAGCGACATATAGACGAAGCCGGAATTGACGCCGCGCCCACCGGTGACCCCCACCACATTCGCCACCGCCGGATCGTCCTGCACGATCTCCTGCAATTGCGCGAGCTTTTTGCGCATCGCCTGAAACGAGATGCTCTGATCGCCCTGGATCGAACCGATCATCAGCCCCGTGTCCTGCACCGGAAACAGACTGTAGCTGGCGTTGCGAAATAGCGAGACATTGAGCCAGATCGTGGCGAAGAACACGATCAGCGTCAGCCAGCGCCATTTCAACGCCACATCGAGCGTGCGACGATAGAACGCGTGCATGCCGTCGAACGCGGCTTCGCTCCACAGATAGAGCCTGCCGTGCGACTTCTTGGGGTGGCGCGGCAGCAACAGCGCGCACATCACCGGCGTCGTCGTCAGCGACACCACCATGGAGATCAACACCGCCATCGACAGCGTGATCGTGAACTCCTTGAACAGCCGCCCAACCAGCCCCCCCATCAGCAACAGCGGCAGGAACACCGCGACGAGCGACAGGCTGATCGAGACGACGGTGAAGCCGACTTCGCGCACGCCCAGGATCGCCGCCTGCACGCGCGTCCTGCCCTGTTCCAGATAGCGGGTGACGTTCTCCAAGACGACGATGGCGTCGTCGACCACGAAGCCGGTCGAGATCGTCAGCGCCATCAACGACAGATTGTTGAGGCTGAAGCCGAGCAGATACATCGCCGCGAACGAGCCGATGATCGACACCGGCACCGCCACGCTCGGCACGGCGGAGGCGCGCAGGTCGCGCAGGAAGACGAACACCACGAAAATGACCAGCACAACCGAGGTGATCAGCGTCTTGACGGTGTCCGCCAGCGAGCCGCGAATGGTTATCGAGCGATCCACGACAACCTTTAGCTCCACGTTGCCGGGCAGCGCCGATGTCAGGCGAGGCAGCAACGCCTTCACATTGTCGACCGCCTGGATGATGTTGGCGCCGGGCTCGCGCGACAACACGATGCCGATCGCCGGCTTGCCGTTGGCGAACCCCGCATTGCGCAGATCCTCCACCGAATCGACGACCTCGGCGACATCCTTGAGCCTGACCGCGGCGTTGTTGCGATAGGCGATCACCAGATCCTGGAATTGCGCCGCTTTTCTGGCCTGATCGTTGGCGTAGATCTGATAGTTGAAATCCGCGTCCTCGATCTGACCTTTCGGGCTGTTGGCGTTGGCGGAGGCAAGCGCGGCGCGCACGTCTTCCAGACCGATGCCGTAGTGATAGAGCGCGTTCGGGTTCAGTTCGACCCTGACTGCCGGCAGCGCGCTGCCGGTCACATCGACCTCGCCTATCCCTGCGAGTTGCGACAGCCGCTGTTGCAGAATGTTGGAGGCGAGATCGTAGAGCTGGCCGGAGGGCCGCGTGGTCGAGGTCAGCGCCAGCACCATGATCGGCGCATCGGCCGGGTTGATTTTATGATAGCTGGGGTTCTGCTTGAGGCTGGCGGGCAGATCGGCGCGGGCGGCGTTGATGGCGGCCTGCACGTCGCGCGCGGCGCCGTTGATGTCGCGGTCGAGGCCGAATTGCAGGGTGATCCGCGTCGAGCCCAGCGAGCTTGACGAGGACATCTCGGTCACGTCGGCGATCTGGCCGAGGTGACGCTCCAGCGGCGAGGCGACATTGGTCGCCATATTGTCGGGGCTCGCGCCGGGCATGTTGGCCTGAACCGAGATGGTCGCGAAATCGATCTGCGGCAGCGGCGAAACAGGCAATTGCGGGAACGCCAGCAGGCCGGCGAGCGCTATGCCGATCGTCAGCAGAATGGTCGCGACGGGACGACGCACGAACAGCGCAAAGACGCCCCCGTTCACGTCGCCTCCGTCGCGACCGCGCCACCGGAGAACCCGAGCGCCGCCGACAAACGCTCGAAATAAAGGTAGATCACCGGCGTCGTGTAAAGCGTCAGCGCCTGGCTGACGGCGAGGCCGCCGACGATGGCGAGGCCGAGCGGCTGGCGCAGTTCCGAGCCGACGCCGCTGCCCAGCATCAGCGGCAGCGCGCCGAACATCGCGGCAAGCGTGGTCATCAGGATCGGACGCAGGCGCAACAGGCAAGCTTGATAGATCGCCTCGCGCGGCGCCAGCCCCTCGACCCGCTGCGCTTCCAGCGCAAAGTCGATCATCATGATCGCGTTCTTCTTGACGATGCCGATCAACAACACGATGCCGATCACGCCGATGATGTCTAACCCGGCGCCGGCCCAATTGAGCGCGAGCAGCGCGCCGATGCCCGCCGATGGCAGGGTCGAGAGAATCGTGATCGGGTGGATGAAGCTCTCGTAGAGCACGCCGAGCACGATATACATCGTCAGCACGGCCGCGCCGAGCAGGAACAACTCATTCGACAGCGAGGACTGGAACGCCAGCGCCGCGCCCTGGTAGGCGACCTGAAACCCCGCCGGCAGATTCAGGTCGGCGACGGCAGCATTGATCTGCTCGACCGCCTGGCCCAGCGAGGCCCCCGGCGTCAGATTGAACGAGATCGTCGTCACCGGGAATTGCTTGAGATGCGAGATCTGCAACGGCGAGCGCCGCACCGTGAGCTTCGAGATCGCCTCCAGCGGCACCTGCCCCGTGGTCGAGGCGGAGGATGGCAGGTAGATCGACCCCATCGCCTTCAACGAAGTCCGCATCGCTGGATCGACGTCGAGGATGACGCGATATTGCGTGCTCTGCGTGAAGATGGTCGAGATGATGCGCTGACCGAAGGCGTCATAAAGCGCATTGTCGATCGAGGCCGGCGTGACGCCGAATCGCGCCGCGGTGGCGCGGTCGATATCGACGCTGACCGCGCGGCCGTTGGGTTGCAGGTCGCTGGCGACGTCGGCGATATCAGGGATTTGCGCCAGCCGTTCCAGCAGTTTCGGCGTCCATTCCTGCAAGGTCGACAGATCCTGATGTTGCAGGGTGAACTGATATTGCGCGCCGCTGATCGCGGTGTCGATCGAGAGATCCTGCACCGGTTGCATGAACAGCGATATGCCGGCGATGTCGCGCACCTCATGCTGCAACCGACGGATGATCCGGCTCGCGCTCGCCTTGCGCGCCTCGTGCGGTTTCAAGTTGATGAGCAGGCGGCCGGAATTCAACGTCACGTTGGAGCCGTCGACGCCGATGAACGAGGACAGGCTCGCCACGTCGGAATCGCCGAGAATCGCATCGGCGACTTCCTGTTGCAGGCGCGCCATCTTGTCGAACGAGATCGCCTGATTGGCCTGCGTCACGCCTTGAATCACGCCCGTATCCTGCACGGGGAAGAAGCCCTTGGGGATCGTCGCATAGAGATAACCGGTGAGCGCGAATGTGCCGAGCGCGACCATCAGCGTGAGAAAGCTGTGATCGAGCGTGAAGCGCAACGTCGCGCCGTAGAAGCTCTGCACCGCGCGGAACAACGCGCCGCCGCTGGCGTGTCCGCCGCGCGCGCCAGGCCTCAGCAGGATCGCGCACAGCATCGGCGCCAGCGTCAGCGAGACGAAGGCGGAGATGACGATCGTCGCGGCCAGCGTGATGGCGAATTCGTGGAACAACCGCCCCACCACATCGCCCATGAACAACAGCGGGATTAGCACCGCGAGCAGCGAAACCGTGAGCGAGATGATGGTGAAGCCGATCTGCTCGGAGCCCTTCAGCGCCGCCTCCTTCGGCGACATGCCCTCTTCGAGATAGCGCGAGATGTTTTCGATCACGACGATGGCGTCGTCGACCACGAAGCCGGTGGCGATGGTCAGCGCCATCAGCGAGAGATTGTCGAGACTGAAGCCGAATTGGTACATGATCGCCAGCGCGCCGACCAGCGACAGCGGGACCGACAGGCTCGGAATGATCGTCGCGGGAATGTTGCGCAAGAACAGGAAGATCACCAGCACGACGAGGCCGACGGCGAGCGCCAGTTCAAATTCGACATCCGCGACTGAGGCGCGGATCGTCACAGTGCGGTCGGTCAGCGGCGTGATCTCGATCGCCGCGGGCAATGTCGCGGCGAGCTGTGGCAGCAGCTTCTGGATGCGGTCAACCACCTGGATCACGTTCGCGCCGGGCTGGCGCTGGATGTTGACAACCAACCCGGCGGCGCGATTGCTCCAGGCCGAGAGCCGGTTGTTCTCCGACCCGATCTCGACTCTCGCCACGTCGCGCAGATAGACCGGCGCGTTGTTGCGATAGGCGATCACCGAATCGAGATAAGCGGCGGGATCGCGGATCTGGTCGTTGGCGTTGACCGCATAGGATTGCGCCGGCCCGTCGAAACTGCCCTTGGGCGAGTTGACGTTGAGATTGGAAATCGACGTGCGCAGGTCGTCAAGGTTGATGGCGTAGCCCGCGAGCGCCAGCGGATTGGCGTGGATGCGAACGGAGGGGCGCTGCCCGCCCGAGATCGACACCAGTCCGACGCCCGCCAGTTGCGACAGTTTCGGCGCCAGCCGGCTCTCGATCGCATCTTCGATCTCGGTCAGCTTCGTGGTCTTGGAGGTGACGCCAAGCGTAAGCACCGGCGCGTCGGCCGGATTGACCTTGGCGTAGATCGGCGGCGCCGGCAGGTCGGCGGGCAGCAGATTGCCCGCCGCATTGATCGCCGCCTGCACCTCCTGCTCGGCCACGTCGATGGCGAGATCGAGCCCGAACCGCAACGTGATGACGGAGGCGCCGCCGGAGCTTGCCGACATCATCTGCGCCAGATTCGCCATCTGGCCGAACTGGCGCTCCAGCGGCGCTGTCACGGAGGAGGCCATCACTTCGGGAGAAGCGCCGGGATAGAAAGTCTGCACCTGAATCGTGGGATAGTCGACGTCGGGTAGCGCCGACAGCGGCAGGAATTTGTAGGCGACCCAGCCAACCAGCAGAATCGCGAACATCAACAGCGAGGTCGCGACCGGCCGCTCGATGAACAGGCGCGACGGGTTCACGGCGTGGACGCCCCCGACTGGCGGCGCCTGTGCTCGCGCTTGGGTTCGGCTTGCGCAGGCTTGGCTCCCGCGAGGCGAACCTCCGCGCCGTCCTTTAACCGGTCGACGCCGTCGATCACGACGCTCTCGCCGGCCTCAAGCCCGCTCGCGATCACAATATGCTGGGCGTCCGAGGCGCCGGTCTTGACGGGGCGCGCCTCGACATTCTTGCCGTCCTTCACGACATAGACGAACGGCCCGTTCTGGCCGAGTTGCACCGCGGCGTTAGGCACCAGCACGGCGTCGGTCAGCGTGTCCACCAGCAGCCTGGCGTTGACGAACTGGTTGGGAAACAGCGCATTGTCGGTATTGACGAAGCGGGCGCGCAGTTTGAACGTGCCGGTGGTGGTGTCGATCTGGTTGTCGAACGTGGCCAGTTCGCCAATGCCGAGCGAATTCACATTGGCCCGGTCCAACGCGGTGACGGGCAGCTTCGCGCCCCCCGCCAGCCGCCCGGCTATGCGCGGCAGATTATCCTCGGCGGTGGAGAACACCACCGAGATCGGGTCGAACTGGGTGACGACGACGATGCCTGCGGCGTCGGAGGGTTGCACGTAATTGCCGGGATCGACCAGCCGCAGACCGACGCGACCGGCGATCGGCGAGACGATGCGGGTATAGGCGATGTTGAGCTTGGCGGTGTCGATCTGGGCGTTGTCGGTGGCGATGGCGGCCTTGTCCTGCGCGACCAGGAAAGCCTGATCGTCGACCTGCTGCTTGGCGATCGAGTCCTGTCGGTTGAGGGTCTGATAGCGGGCGAGGTTGGCCTGCGCCTGCTGCAGCAGGGAAGTGTCCTTGGCGAGTTGGCCCTGCGCCTGCGCGAGCGCGGCTTCATAGGGACGCGAATCGATCTGCGCCATGAAGTCGCCGCTCTTCACCAGCTGGCCTTCCGTGAATCCGACGCTCATCAGCTTGCCGGAGATCTGGGTGCGGATCGTCACCGTCGCCAACGGCGTCACCGTGCCGAGCGCGTCGAGCGTGATCGGCATCTGGCCGCGTTCGGCGACGGCCGCGCGGATCGTCTGCGGCGGCGGTCCGGATTTCTCGGTCTTTTTCTCCTCGATTGTGCCGGGCGCAAGCTTCTCCCAACGCTCAAACGCAACGATGGCGATCACCGCGAGCGCGAGCGCGACAAGAAAACGACGCCCGCGACGCCTGCGCGGCGGCGCAAGCGGGGGCGCGTGGGGAGGACGCGCCGGCCGGACCTCGCGCATTTGTGCGGGGTCCACATTCTCGTTCATGTCACTCGCCTCGCGCGTTTCAGTAATACGCCACCCCGCTGCAAACGTTCCCCCGCCTTAATTATCCCGCCCCCGCCTTTACGCTAGAGGCCGCGTGAGAGGGAGTTGCATTTTGTTTCCGGGGGCGCCATAAGCCCGTCCGTCGGCGCTGCCGATGGCTGGCGTCAGCGACGCCAGCGGGACGCGGGTGTAGCTCAGGGGTAGAGCACAACCTTGCCAAGGTTGGGGTCGAGGGTTCGAATCCCTTCGCCCGCTCCATTTTGCACATCGCCGTTTGGCGCGAAAATGCTAGACTGGCTTGCGGCGAGCCTTGGTGCCATCTCATCCAACAAACAAAGGAGAAGGCATGAAGGCGCCGGTTTGCATTATCGGCGGCGGTCCGTCGGGGCTCCTCCTGTCACAGCTGCTTGACATCGAGGGCATCGACAACATCGTCCTCGAAAAGCAAAGTCGTGAGTACGTGCTGGGTCGAATTCGAGCGGGCGTGCTCGAGCACGGCTTTGCTCAGTTGATGCGCGAGGCTCGATGTGGCGAGCGGATGGATCGAGAGGGCGAAATCCACGAGGGATTCTTTATTGCTCATGACGGCGTCATGGATCGCGTCGATCTCCACAAATATTCCGGCGGCAGTTCGGTCGTCGTCTATGGACAAACCGAGCTGACGCGCGACCTCTACGAAGCGCGGGACAGAATGAATGGCAAGGTCATTCACAACGCCGAAGATGTGGCGCCACATGATCTGAAGTCCGACCGACCCTATGTCACCTATCGACAAGGCGGTCAGATATTCCGCGTCGATTGCGACTACGTGATAGGCGCCGACGGTTTTCACGGGGTCAGCCGAAAATCGATTCCAAGGGAAGTCTTGCAGGAATTCGAACGTGTCTATCCGTTCGGCTGGCTCGGCGTTCTCTCGCGCACCAAGCCCGTGTCGCCCGAACTCATCTATTCCCGGCACGAACGCGGCTTCGCATTGTGTTCGCTACGTTCGCAGACGCTAAGTCGTTATTACATCCAGGCGCCGCTCGAGGATAAGGTCGAGGATTGGTCGGACGACGCGTTCTGGACGGAATTGAGAAATCGACTGCCAACCGACGTGGCGAATAAACTCATCTCAGGGCCCTCCATCGAGAAGAGCATTGCCCCGTTGCGAAGTTTCGTCGCCGAGCCGATGCGCCATGGTCGCCTGTTCCTGGCCGGCGACGCCGCGCATATTGTTCCACCAACCGGGGCGCGGGGCTTAAACAGCGCCGCTTCGGACATTTACTATCTCTACCACGCGATGGTCGATCACTACAAAAAGGGCAACGACACGGGGCTCGACGCCTATTCGCAAAGGGCTTTGGCGAGAGTCTGGAAGGCGCAACGTTTCTCCTGGTGGATGACGACGCTATTGCACCGATTTCCGACCAATCTGCCCTATGAGGACAGATTGCAGCAAACGGAATTGCAATATCTGTTCTCGTCGGAAAAGGCGCTTGGATCGCTGGCCGAAAATTACGTGGGCCTGCCCTTCTAGGGAACGCATTGCAATATTGCGCGCAGGATCGGGGCTGGGCGCCCAATACAGGGCATCCCTCTTCCGGATGGGAACCATGCGCCAAACCGCCCTCCGCCGATTGAACCGCGGGTTCAACAACCCAGGTTCGTGCGGACTCGTCAATACAACTGACAGCCATTCCAGTGTCAGCGACCCAACGCTCGAAGGCGCGCCGTAAGAAACTGACGTGTTGCCGGCGTCCGAGGCGACGGGGTTCTGCACAATCGCATCTCGTCTCCACATTCGCGCGCCAAATGTCCTTGCGCCGTAGCACGCTTCGCCGAATCAACGCTTTGAAGGGAACGCGACCATGGCGGTCACTGCAAGCTTCATCCCCGGCGCCCGTCTCCTTTCGCTGTTCGGCGACGCCGGCGACAACACGATTGGGGTAAGTCGCGACGCCGCGGGGAATATTCTCGTCAATGGCGGCGCGGTTCTTGTTGCGGGCGGCGCGCCAACGGTCGCCAACGTCGGCCTGATCCAGGCGTTCGGCGGGGACGGCGACGATACGATCGCGCTCAACGAGACCAACGGCGCCTTGCCCGCCGCGCAGCTGTTTGGCGGCGCCGGCAATGATCGCCTCACCGGCGGGTCGGGCGCCGATCTTCTGTTTGGCCAGGCCGGCAACGACGTGCTCAATGGCAAAAGCGGCGCCGATGGTCAAATTGACACGGTCACTATTGACGCCACCAGCGGCGATGACGTGATCAACGTCGTCAACAACAATGGCGTCGTCACCGTGACCGGCCTCTCCGCCGAGGTGACGATCGCCAACTTCGAGGCGAACGATCGCATCATCGTCAATGGGCTCGGCGGCGACGACGTCATCTCGGGGACCGGACTCGGAACGGCGATTCAACTGACCGAAAACGGCGGCGACGGCGCCGACGTTCTGATTGGCGGCGCCGGCTCGGACGTTCTGCTTGGCGGCGCGGGAGACGACATCCTGATCGGCGGCGGGGGAACAGACGTCCTCGATGGCGGAACCGGGAACAACGTCATCATTCCCTCGCCCCCCTTCGCGATTGCCCTTTTCAATCCCGCCATGGCGTCGAACCCCCTTGCGGACGGCGGCCACCCGGGCGCCCCCTTGAGCGCCGCTTCTCTAGCGGGGGAGCAGACGTGGTTGACGCTTCCGCGCCCATGACCGGCTTCGCGCTTCGTGGACCGATCACCCGATTTCGCCGCGCCGAAAGCCGGCGGGCGCGTCTCAATCGGCCCGAAACTTCGCGCCGGCGCTCCCTAGTAATAGGGATGATAGTGTCGATGAGGGCGCGAATGGCGGGCCGGCCGAGGCGGCGACATGCCGACATAGACGACGATCGGCTGCGAAGCGACAGGCGGATCGTGCGGAACATGACGGGCGTCGCCGAGCACCAATTGCAGCGTGTGCTTGCCCTTGGCCAGGGTCACGCTGGCCTCCGTTTGTCCGGCGCCGAAATGCAAATGATTCTCGTCATTGGGAATCGGCTCGTCGAGAGGCGGCAGCGGCGCGTCGACAACGAGATGGTGGTGCCCGGTATTGGGCTTGTCGAAGCCCGCCGGGGCGACGCCCATGCCGGCGAGCCCGAAATGCACGGTGAAGGTCGTCGGCACATAGGCGCCGTTGGTCGGCGACTCAAAGTAGACCCTGGCGTTCTTGGGCGAAGGATGCCGGCCGGTCGGGGCGGCGGCAGCTGTCGGAGCCGCAGAAGATTCCCCCACCGTAACGTGAATGGCGGGCGACATGACCGGCGGCGAATGCGGCACGTGCTTCGCGTCGCCCATCAGAAGCTGAAGCGTGTGTTTGCCCGGCGCAAGCGTGATCGTCGCCTCGGTCTGGCCGGCTCCGTAATGCAGGTGATTTTCATCGTTGGAGATCGGCTGATCGAGGGCGGGCGTCTCCGCGTCGATCAGGAGATGGAAATGACCGCTGTTGGGTCTGATCACGCCAGCGGGGGCGACTCCCATGCCCGACAGGCCAAAATGAATCGTCGTCGTCGGCGCGATCGTCGCGCCTTCCTTGAGATCGACAAAATAGGCTTTCGCACCGGGCGGGGAAGGCGCCAGCGCGGGCGCGCCCTCCGCTGTCGGGGTGGTCGCGGGCGTCGGCTGCGGCGTTTGCGCCGCGGCGGACAGTCCCAGGCCGAGCCACAGGATAGGCGCCCATTTCGCAGGTCGCATCGGCTCCTCCTCGTCCAAACGCAGTCCCTCGCGACCCGCATCCTGGCGGCGGCGGTCTTGATGGCCCTCACTTGTAACGATAACATGCGCAGGAGGCTTGTAAAGCGGGCTCGATCCCAAGAAGATCGCCCCATGTGCGAGGAACGACGTGGCTTGATCATTCCCCATGCGCAGACGGGCAGGCTAACGTGCGGCGACGGGGACGGAATGGCGTCTGTGGCAAGTCGGCTTGGCGTGTTGACGCTCGTGTTCGGGTGGGCGTGGCTGGCGGTCGCGGGCGCACAGGCGGCCGAGCGCCTGCCGGGAGAGACGTTTCGTGATTGCGACGCCTGCGACGAGATGGTCGTCGTGCCCGCCGGGCAATTCGTCATGGGCTCGACGGTAAAGCCCTCTCAGTCGCCGCCCCACAAGGTTGCGCTCCACAAGGACTTTGCGATCGGACGGCGGGAAGTCACCTTCGCCGAATGGGATCGCTGCGCCGCGGCCGGGGGATGCGCCTATTCTCCGCCGGACCAGGGCTGGGGGCGCGGCGACCGTCCCGCCATCAACTTGAGCTGGTCCGACGCTAAAGAATATATCGCCTGGATTTCGAAGGAGACAGGGCAGCGCTATCGCCTGCCGAGCGAAGCCGAGTGGGAATACGCGGCGCGCGCGGACACGAACACATCCTACTGGTGGGGCAAGGAGATTGGCGCAGACCACGCCAAATGTGCGGATTGCGGCGATAAGACCCTCCGCACCGCGCCGACCGGCTCCTTTCGCCCCAATGGGTTCGGGCTCTATGACACCGCCGGCAACGCCGCCGAATTCATCGAGGACTGCTGGAATCCCTCCTACGCGGGCGCCCCGGCCGACGGCGCTCCTTGGACCGCCGGCGATTGCTCGCTGCGGGTGTTGCGCGGCGGCTCCTTCCTCGACAAGGCGGCCGGCGTGACCTCGGCCGCCCGCTTCCGATATGACTACGACGTGCGCTACTACGCGAACGGATTTCGCGTCGCGCGTGACCTGAAGTAAACCACAAGCGCAGCGCAGTCAGTTTTAGACCGTAATTGTGTGTAAGACAGAGCTTTCCTCTCTCGGCGTCGGGAGTCGCCGAATGAAGCAGACCATGCGTAAGGTAGCGTTGCGCGCGCTGAGCGTTCTCGCCGGACTGGCGCTTTCCGCCCTCGGCGCAGACGAGGCGATGGCCTTGCGTCGGGTCGCGCTGATCATCGGCAATTCGCATTACGAGCACGCGGGCGCGCTCGCCAACACGCTCAATGACGCCCGCGCTGTCGCCGCGCTGCTGAGACGGGCGAAGTTCGACGTCGTCGAAGAGCGCGACGATATCGGCGTCGTGGCGATGAAGCGCGCGGTGCGCGATTTTACAGCGACGTCCAGCAACGCCGATGTGGCGGTGATCTATTATTCCGGCCACGGAATCGAAGCCGCGGGCGTGAATTATCTCATCCCCACCGACGCCAGGCTCGCCAACGCCTACGATGTCGAGGATGAAACTCTGCCGCTCGACCGGCTTGTGTCGGCGACTTCGAGCGCCAAATCGCTGAGCCTCATCATTCTCGACGCCTGTCGTGAAAACCCGTTCCTGCGCGCCGGCGACGGCGCCCCGATCACGCGCAGCATCGCGGGCCATCTGATCGGCGAACAGGCGACAACCCCCAACACGCTGATCGCTTACGCCGCCAAGGGCGGCTCGCTGTCGTACGACGGCGTTGGCCCGAACAGCCCCTTCACCTCGGCCCTGGTGAAGTATCTCACCGAGCCCGGCGTCGACATCCGCATCGCCCTTGGCAGGGTGCGGGACGATGTGCTCGTTGCAACCGGCAATCGGCAGGAGCCCTTCGTTTACGGTTCGCTCGGCGGTCAAACGGTCTCACTGGCGCCGGCCGCCGCTCCGGTCAGCGATCCCCTCGCTGCTACCGCCGTCGATTACGCGATGGCCGAGCGAGTCGGCTCCTCCGAAGCTTGGCGCGCCTTCATTCAGGCGCACAGCGAAGGCGGCTTCTATGTCGATCTCGCCCGCGCCCACCTGAACAAGGCCGCGTCGATCTCCCTTCCGGCGCCCATTCCCTCGCCGAGCGGGTTCGCCACGCCAGCCGCGCTCTCCGCCAAAGCGGAGGAACCGGCAATCGGCCAGGACGAACGCTGCAAGGCCGAGGGCGCGCGATTGGCGGCCTTGCGCAATGATCCTTCCGCCGAAGCGATCGCCGCCTTCTCCGCTGAGATGACTTGCGCCGTCCTGCGCCTGCAACTGCATCGGCTCATGGAGAGCGTCGGCATCGCGACCGCCCCTCCGGCTCCACCGGCGATGATGACTCTCGCGGCGCGCAACCCCGAACCGGCGGGTTGCGAGGCCGAAGGCGCGCAGTTGGAACGTCTGCGCGCCGAGCCCAGTCCCGCCGGGGCGAAAGCCTTGTTCGATCGCCTGACATGCGCGAAGCTGCGCCCGCAATTGCAGCGAGTCATGGAGAGCCTGGGCGTCGCGCCGCCGCCGGCCGCATCGAGTTCACACCGAGCCGTGGCTCCCCCGGCGTCGACCGCCGTCGCCGAAAGCGACGCGACTGCTTGCGCGTCGGAGTCGGACGAGCTCTCGCGCTTGCGCGCCCATCCGAACCGGAAGACCACCCTGGCCTTCGCCGAAGTCATGCGTTGCAAGGCGCTGAAGCCGCAAGTGGCGCGGCTGTTGGAAAGTCTGGGCAATTAACGAACCGATCACGGGGCGAGCGTCGGACCCTGCGGGGACGGCCACAGGCCGCCGGCCGCCCAGGATTCTGCTTCGTCCGAAGTCAGGGCCTCGCCCGAACCGCCAGTGCGGGCAGGATCGGTGTTGCGGTAGCGGCGTAGCTCCAGCTTGCCGATCTGATTGCGGTGCACTTCGTCCGGCCCGTCAGCCAGCCGCAGCAGCCGGGTCGTCGCCAGCGCCGCGGCGAGGAAATGGTCGTTGCTGGTGCCGCCGCCGCCGAAGACCTGGATCGCCCAGTCGACGATCTGCTGCGCCATGTTGGGCGCGACGACCTTGATCATCGCGATTTCCTGACGCGCCGCCTTGTTGCCGACAGTGTCCATCATAAAGGCCGCCTTCAGCGTCAGCAGCCGCGCCTGCTCGATCATGAGGCGCGATTGCGCGATGCGCTCCAGCGTCACCGTCTGTTCGGCGATTGGCTTACCGAAGGCGACGCGGCTCTCCGCGCGGCGGCACATGCGTTCAAGCACGCGTTCGCTGAGACCGATCAGGCGCATGCAATGGTGGATTCGCCCCGGCCCCAACCGCCCCTGCGCGATCTCGAAGCCACGGCCTTCGCCCAGCAGCATGTTGTCGGCAGGCACGCGCACGTTGGTGAAAGTCACCTCCGCGGCGCGGTCGGGCACGCCGTAGAAGCCAAGCACCGGCAGCGAGCGGACGACACGGACGCCCGCCGTATCCTTCGGCGCCAGGATCATCGACTGTCGCTTGTGCCGGTCGGCGTTCTGCGGATCGGTCTGGCCCATGAAGATGACGATCTGGCAGCGGGGATCGGTCGCTCCGGTGGTGTACCATTTCCGCCCGTTGATCACGTAGTGCTCGCCGTCACGACGAATCGAGCTTTCTACGTTGGTGGCGTCCGACGAAGCGACGTCGGGCTCGGTCATCGCGAAGGCGGAGCGGATCTCGCCCGCCAGCAGCGGCTTGAGCCAGCGCTCCCTCTGCGCCTCCGCGCCATAGCGCAGGAGGGTCTCCATGTTGCCGGTGTCGGGCGCGCTACAGTTGAACACCTCCGGCGCCAGATGCGAGCGGCCCATGATCTCGCACAGCGGCGCATATTCGAGATTGCTGAGGCCGCCGGGAACATGGGCCGGCAGGAACAGGTTCCACAAGCCCGCCGCCCGCGCGCGCGCTTTCAACTCCTCGACGACGGGGTGAACGGCCCACGGCCCCAGCCTCTCGGCCTCCTGATAGAAGCGGCGCTCGTGGGGATAGATGTGATCGGCCATGAAGTCCTGAACGCACAGGGCGAGTTCGAGGCTGCGGGCGCTCTGCGTGATGTCCAACTCAACTCTCCTTTGGCGAACCCGGCGCGGCGGCGTCGCCGCGCCGAACCAGGCAAACCCTATTGTCGCGCGGTGGTGCCCCCGTCCACGACGAGAATCGTCCCCTGGCAATAGCTGGATTCGTCGGAGCCCAGATAGAGGCAGGCATAGGCCATTTCTTCCGGCGTGCCCGGACGCTTCATCGGCGTAAGTCGGTCGGCCATCTGCGGATCGTCGAACAGGTTGAGGACGGATTCGACCATCGGCGTCGCAATAAAGCCGGGAGCGATGCAATTGGCGCGAATGTTGTCGGCGCAATAGGTGACGGCGATCGAGCGGGTGAGGTTGATCGCGCCGCCCTTGGCGGCGGTGTAGGTATGCGCGCCGGCCAGGCCCTGAAAACCGGAAATGCTGGTCACGTTGACGATCGCTCCGCCGCCCTGCTTCTTCATCTGCGGGATGACGAGGCGGCACATGTGGAAGACCGAGTCGAGGTTGATCGACATGACCTCGGCCCATTTCTCAGGGCTGGTGTCGTCGATGGCGTTCATCGAGCCGGGACTTTTCTCCATCCAACTGTAACCGACGCCCGCGCAGTTCACGAGAATGTCGATGCGGCCATAGGCCTTGAGCGCCGCGTCGACCGCCTTTTGCGCGCCCGCCGCCGTGGAAAGGTCAGCGGCGACGACTATGCCCTCGCCCCCGGCGGATTTCACAATTCCCAGCGTCTCGTCGAGATTTTTCTGCGTGCGGCTGACGCCGACAACCTTCGCCCCTTCGGTTGCGAACAGTTTCATGCAGGCCCGGCCGACGCCGGTGCCTGCGCCCGTGATCAGCGCAATCTTAGCCTTGACGCGATCCATCGTTTCCTCCCTGCGGCGCGGCGGTTGGTCCTTGTGGACATTCTCGTCGCCGGACGTTATTGTATGAAAAAGTTGTAGGACATGAAAGCGGAAAAATCCGCACCAGCCTGCAATAAAACGGGGAGGAGACGATCATGAGAGCCGCCGTCTTTCACGAGCTGGGCAAGCCGCTACAGATCGAGTCCGTGTCGAAGCCGCAGGCGGGGCGCGGCGAAATCGTGCTGAAAGTCCATTATTGCGGCGTGTGCGGCTCCGACCTGCACGCAACCCATCCCGGCGTGTTCGTCGTGCCGGACGGCACTATTCTCGGCCATGAATTCGCGGGCGAGATCGTCGAGTCAGGCTCGCCCGACTGGAAGGTCGGCGACATGGCGACGGCGCTGCCCAACAACGCCTGCGACGATTGCCGCAAAGTCGGCCTGATGAAGTGCAAGGACGATATGGGCATCATGTGCCCGAAGAACACGCTGACCGGCTTCCATCCTTCGTTTCAGGGCGCCTACGCCGAATATGTGAAGTTCAGTTGCACGGAGGCGCTGCGCCTTCCCTCCTCTGTCAAGAACCGCGAAGGCGCGGCGATTGAGCCGCTCGCGGTCGGGCTTCACGCGGTCAATCGCGGCAAGGTGGCTATCGGCGAGCGTGTGCTCATTCTGGGCGGCGGCCCGATTGGCCTCGCGACCGCCCTGTTCTCCAAGCTGGCGGGCGCCAGAAACGTCGTCGTCAGCGAATTGGCCACCGCGCGGCGGGAGGCGGCCGGCGCGATGGGCGCGACCGCCGTGATTGACCCAGCCCAGGAAGATGTCGCGCAAGCCTTCGCGCGTCATGCCGGCGCGCCGCCCGACGTCATCTTTGAATGTGTCGGCGTTCCCGGCATGATCCAACAGGCGATCGACCACTCGCGCACCTGGGGCCGCATCGTCGTCGTCGGCGTCTGCATGGTGGAGGACAAGTCCATGCCGATGTCGGCGATCTTCAAAGAGACCGACATCCATTACGTGCTGGGCTATGGCCGGCCCGACTGGCGGCTGGTGCTCGACCTCTTGGAATCCGGGCGCGTCGATCCCGGCCCGATGATCACCGATATCGTGGCGCTGGAGGAATTGCCCACCGCGTTCGAGGCGCTGCGCCGTCCCACCACCCAGATCAAGGTGATGGTGCGTCCCAACGGCTGAGCGCTGTAGGGCAGGATTGTTTCTTGCCTCGCCGAAGCCCGCTCTTTATGGAGGCTTTGCGAAAATGCGGTATTCTCAAGTCTAGACGGCGTAATGGATCAACAGACGACGGACAAATACGCCACCGTTCGCGCGCGCAATCGCGAAAAGGCGGAAGCCGCAGCGGCCGAGCGGGCGCAGATGACGTCGCCCGACCGGGTGGTCGATTCCATCATCCGGGCCATTCGCGCGGGCGTCTATGTGCCCGGTCAGCGGCTGATCGAGGCCGACCTCACGCGCGACTATTCCGTGAGCCGAGGCCCCGTGCGCGAGGCGCTGAAACGGCTCGCCGCCGAGGGCGTGCTGACGTTGACGCGACATCGCGGCGCCTATGTGCGGACCCTGTCGCGCAAGGAAGTCCACGACAGCCTGATGGTGCTTGAGGTGCTGGTCGGCCTGATGGCCAAGGTCGCCGCAAAGCACATCGCTGAAGACGACAACACCCTAATAATGAAAGCGGCTTTTCAGCGCCTGCTGGCGTTCCAGAACGATGGCGGCACGGCCGCGTTTCTCGACGAGCGCCGCAGCTTCTACGACACGATCCTCCAGATCGGCGGCAATCACGAATTGCAGCGCATGCTGCCGCTGATGCAGATCCATCTGCTGCGCATGCAATTCCAAGCCTACATCACGCCGCGGGACCGCGCAAAGCAGTTCGCCGAATACAAGACCATCACCGATACGATCCTGTCCGGTGACGGGGTGCGATCGGAAAAAGTCGCCTCGCTGCACGTTCGCCGCACGCGCCTCAGCCTCATGCGCCTGCCCGACGAGGCGTTTCCCGCCATTCGCAACTCGGAATAACAGATGTCTTTGCTGGTTGTCGGCGGAACCAAGGGCATCGGGCTCGCCATCGCCAGGGCCTTTGCGCCGGACGCGGGCGACGTGTTTCTGGGCTACCACGGCGACGAACAGGCTGCGGCGCGCGCGGCGGAGTCCGTAACGGCGGCGGGAGCGCGCGCGCATCTTGTCAAGGCGGACGTGGGAACGCCTGAGGGCTGCGCCGCTCTGGCGCAGGCGGTGCGCTCGAAGGGCGTCGTGCTCGATCAGGTGGTGCATTCCGCCGTCGACGCCTATGCGACGACGACGCTGGACGCCGACCCGCTTCGCTTCGCCAGCGCCCTGGCGACAAATGGAACGAGCCTGCTTTATCTGGTCCAGGCGACGCTGCCGATGCTGCGGCGCGGCTCCAGCGTGTTTTATCTGACAAGCCGGGGCGGACGAATGGTGGTGCCCAACTACGCCGCCGTCGGCGTCGCAAAGGCGCTCGCGGAGAGCCTGATGCGCTATCTCGCGGTGGAACTGGCGCCGCAGGGGATCAGAATCAACGCCATCGCGCCCGCCATCGTCGAGACCGACGCCGTCCGCGCGTTGTTCGGCGAAAAAGCGAGCGACATCGTGCGCGATTCGGCGAGCCACAATCCATCCGGGCGCGGCGTGATCGACGGCGACTACACCAGCCTGATGCGATGGCTGGCGTCGCCGGAGGCAGGGTTCATCCAGGGTCAGGTGTTTTTCGTCAACGGCGGCGCCAACCTCAGCGCCTGAGACCGGGACAAGTTCGCGCCGACGCAACACTTGCATGGCTCTCTGCGCCGTCATGCCCGTGCTTGTCACGGGCATCCACGCCGTTCAACTGCAACCAACGCCTGACAGCCTGCACGACCCTCCGTGCACCACTTTTCGCCGAGCGCTTCAGCGCCACTGCGTGATTGGCCGTGACAAGCACGGCCATGACGGGGCGCCCCGTTCTTTCATCCAGCTTCGTTCAGCAAGCCCTGATGTCAAAACCGCTCGATCAGCGTTGCGTTCGCCATGCCGCCGGACTCGCACATCGTCTGCAGGCCGTAGCGACCACCTGTGTCCTCCAGACGCGCGAGCAGGTTGGCGAGCAGCCGCCCGCCGGATGCGCCGACGGGATGACCGAGAGCGATGGCGCCGCCATAGGCGTTGACCCTCGAAGGGTCCGCGCCCGTATCGCGCATCCACGCCAGAACCACGGAGGCGAACGCCTCGTTGACCTCGAAGGCGTCGATGGCGTCGACGGTCAGCCCTGCGCGGATCAGCAGTTTTCGCGTCGCCGGAATGATAGCGGTCAGCATGAGAACCGGATCGTCTCCGGCGAGCGCGAAATGCGTGATCGCCGCGCGCGGCGTCAACCCGAGCTTACGAGCCACACCTTCTTCCACGATGAGCGCCGCCGCCGCGCCGTCGGTGACCTGACTGGAATTTCCAGCGGTGACGCTCCAGCGAATCTCGGGGAAACGCGCGGCGGCGGCCTCGTCCTCGAAAGCGGGCTTCAGCGCCGACAATTTCTCGAACGACGTGTCGCGGCGGGGGCCTTCATCCCTTTCAACGAGCCCGACGGGAACAATCGAACGCGCCGTCAGCCCCGCGCCTTCAGCGGCCAGCGCGCGCTGATGCGAAGCCGCGGAAAACCGGTCCATCGCCTCGCGCGAAACGCCCCAGCGCGCGGCGATCAGCTCAGCGGAGACGCCCTGCCGCACCAACCCTTGAGGATAACGCGCGTGGAACAGCGGCCCCTCGTTGTCCTTGCCCATGCGGTTGACGCGCATCGGGACCAGGCTCATCATCTCGACGCCGCCGGCGATCACGACGTCGTAGGCGCCGGCGATGACGCCCTGCGCGGCGAAATCGAACGCCTGCTGCGCCGAGCCGCATTTGCGGTCGAGCGTGACGGCGGCGACGCTTTCAGGCAAGCCTGCGGCGAGCGCCGCCTGCCGTCCGATATTGCCCGATTGCTCGGCGACCTGAATGACGCAGCCCGTTATGACGTCCTCAATCAGCGCGGGGTCGACGCCGGTCCGACTGACGAGCGCGCGCAGAACGTGGGCGTAGAGATCGACGGGATGCATCGCCGACAACGCGCCGCCCGCGCGGCCGCGCGCGAACGGCGAGCGCACGATATCGACGATGACGGCGCGGCGCACCGGACTAACCCGCCTGCCGATGCAGGTCGAGCGACAGCTTTGCGGTGCGCACCTGCACGACCGGAGACTTCGCGGCGCGCATCAACCTTTGCACCTGCTCCAACTCGGGCGAGGACATAAGCGGATAGTCGCGCTTCACAGGCCCGGCGGCGCGCATCTTTTTGAGATCGGGCTCGGGCACCAGCGCGCGCAGGATAAGTTCGTCGTCGTCGTCGGTCCCATAGCGTCTGCGCAACTCTTCGATGGTTGGCTGCTCCGGGGGGCTGCCGACGACCTGTTTGGCGCGCGGCGCGGACATGATCTTGTCGAGAACGTTGCCGTCGATGGGCGCCACCGTCTCGCCGTAGAAGCCGGCGGCGTATTGGATGACCTCGTCGGGGACGATGCCGTACCGCTTACCTGTCACCACGTTGAGCACAGCCTGGATGCCGACGAGTTGACTGAACGGCGTCGCCATGCCGGGATAGCCGAGATCGCGCCGCACTTCCGCCGTTTCGCGCATCACGTCTTCCAGCCTTTCGCTCATGTTGTGCTGCGCGAGCTGGGCCTTCAGCGTGCCCGTCATGCCGCCGGGGATCTGATGGCGGATCGACAGCACGTCGTATTCGTTGTGCTGGTTGATGAGGAAACCGGCGGCCTTGCCGACCTTCTCGAAATGCTCGGCGACCGGAGGCAACAGCGACTTGTCGATGCTATGGGTGTGGCCGAGCAGCTCGATATTGTGCAGCATGATCTCGGTCGAAGGCACCGACGGCCCGTTCGCCATCGGCCTGCTCGCGGTGTGCAGGATGGTGACGCCGAGATCGATGGCGTCGAGATAAGCCTTGGCGGATTGGCCCAGAATGTTGTTGGCGTGGAACTCGATGGGCTTGCCACGCGCCTTCGCCTTGATGGCCGGCACGAGCGTTTGCAGGCGCTCCTTATCCAGCACGCCGGCGGTGTCGTAGAGCAGCAGCGTGTCGATGTCGGGCGAGGCCGAGAGCCTGTCGGCCTTGTCGGCGTAGTAAGCGTCGGTGTGGACCGGCGACAAGGCAAACATGATGGCGCCGGCGACCTCGGAGCCGAACTCCTTGGCGACCTTGGCGAGCCGGTGCATCTTGTCGATGTTGAACAGCACATCGTAGATCCAGAAGCTGCGGCAGCCGTGGCGGTTGAGTTGGCGCATCCACGCGTCCATCAGCGAATCCGGCGTGACGCCGAAGGTGACGGAGGCGTTGGAGCGCATGCCGCCGCGCAGCCGCGTGCGCGGCATCGCCTGCACGAGCAGATCGAGACCCTCCCACGGGTTCTCGCGGCAGGTGCGGATCATCACTTCGAACAGCGAGGAGCCGGCGAGATCGATGACGCGATAGCCCGCGCGGTCGATCAGCGGCGCCACCGGCAGCGCCATGCCGGCCTGCATACGCATGCCCCACAGGCTCTGTTGGCCGTCGCGCATCGTTTCGTCGAGAAAATCGATGTGGGCCATGTCTAACCTCTTGGCTCGCCGTAGTGCGGCAGGAAAACGGATTCGAGCCAACGCGTGTCGAGCTGGTTGGCGAGAAAATCGGGGTGAGCGGTCACTTCGCGCAGCAATCCGATGTTGGTTGCTATGCCCGCAACCTCGAACGCTTCTAGCGCACCGCGCAGTCGCGCCACGGCGCGCGGGCGGTCGGGAGCGTGCACGATCAGCTTGGCGATCATGCTGTCGTAATAGGGAGAGACAAGGGAGCCCTCCTCGATCGCCGTGTCGAGCCGCACGCCCTCGCCCTGCGGCGCGCGCCAGCGCGTGATGCGGCCGGGCGAAGGCAGGAAGCCTCGTCGCGGGTCCTCGGCGAGGATGCGCGTCTCGATGGCGTGGCCGCTGGTGACGATGTCGCGCTGATCGAGGCGCGGCGGTGAGCCGGCCGCGACCTCCAGTTGCAGGCGTATGAGATCGGCGCCAGTGATCATCTCCGAAACGGGATGCTCGACCTGGATGCGCGCGTTGACTTCCATGAAGTAAAAATCGTCGCGCTCGACGTCATAGAGGAATTCGACGGTGCCGGCGTTGCGATAGTTGATCGAGCCGAGCAGGTCGACGGCGGCCTTGTGCAGGCGCGTCCGGGTCGCATCCGGCAGGGCGGAAGCCGGCGCCTCCTCAATCATCTTCTGATAACGCCGCTGCATCGAGCAATCGCGTTCGCCGAAATGCAGCACACGACCGTCGCCGAGGCCCAGTACCTGCACCTCGACGTGACGCGCGCGCTCGACATAGCGCTCCAGATAAAGCGTGCCGTCGCCGAAAGCCTCCTTGGCCTCGACGGAGGCGCGTTCGAAACCCGCGGCGAGAGATTTGGCGTCGTGCGCCACCACCATGCCCCGCCCGCCGCCGCCCGCCGACGCCTTGGTGACGACCGGAAAGCCTATCTCGGATGCGAAGGCGACGGCCTCGTCGGCGTTCGCGAGTTTGGCGCTGCCCGGCGTCATGGCGACGCCGGCGGCTTTCGCCAGACGACGCGCCGCCAACTTGTCGCCGACCGCTTCGATGGAAGCTGAGGTGGGGCCGACGAACGTGACGCCGTTCTCCTCACAAAGTCGCGCCAAAGATGCGCGCTCGGACAGAAAGCCGTAGCCCGGATGCAAAGCATCGCAGCCAGTCGCCTTCGCCGCATGGACGACCAGATTGGCGTCGAGATAGGACGCGCGCGCCGGCGCGGGCCCCAAAGTGACGACGCGGTCGGCCTCCCTCGCTGCAACACTCTCGCGATCCGCGGCGGAGGCCGCCAGCACCGTTTCGAGTCCGAGCGCTTTCGCGGCGCGCACGATGCGCAGCGCGATCTCCCCACGGTTGGCGACCAGAACCCGACGCATCGTCAGGAATCGAGTTCGATGAGGAAGAGCAGTTGATTGAACTCGACAAGTTCCCCATCTTCGACCAGCACGCGCCGCACGGTCCCGGAGAGGCCGGCGAATACGGACGTGAACAGCTTCATCACTTCGATCAGACAAAGCTCGGTCATCGGCTCGACCTTCTGTCCCAGCGCCACGTAGGGCGGCGCGCCCGGCTTGGGCGAGCGGTAGAAGGTGCCGAGGTTGGGCGCGCGCACGGCGATCCAGTGATCGGGAGCCGCGCCGTGCTGGGGCGCCAAAGCGGGGGCCGCAGGCGCGGCGACGGGCGCGGGCGCCTTGTCGGCGTACTCGCTGAAGTCGACTGACGAACGCGCGTCCGGCGATTTGGAGAGAAACAACTCCAGCCCATCGATCTTAAGTTTCATCTCGCTCCAGTTGGAAGACTCGAAAGTCTCCAGCAGCGCTTCGATGTCCCGTGGGGTGATGTCGTTCATGCGTTCTCACCCTTTGCGACCGCCTGACGGACCGCCGCCAGCAACGGCGGCAGGACGGGATCGGCGACAATGAATTCAAGGCCCGATTTCATTGCGGCGGCGACGCCTTCGTCGGAGGCGATGAGGCCGCCGCGAACCCCGCGCGCGCCCTTGACGCGCTCAAGCGCGAGACCGATCTTTTCAGGATCGGCGGCGTCGGCGTCGTTGGAAATATCTGCGGCTGCGGCCGACTCAGCGCTGGCGGCGCTTATCACCCGCAGCGGCGACTCGGCGCTCGCCCATTGCGAAAGGCGCATGAGCGTCTCGTTGTGGCTCTCGTCCGGCGCCACGATTTCGAGCGCGCCCGCGTAAACTTTGCCCGCGCGGCCGTCGACCGTCACCAACTCGCCGGCGAGTTGATCGAGCGCGCCCTTGCCGCAACCGACCACGCAGGGAAGCCCCAGCGCGCGGCCGACCACCGCCGCATGCGACGTGCCGCCGCCCTGTTCCGTCACCACCGCTTTTGCCGCGATCATGCCGTGGAGATCGTCGGGGCTCGTGGTCGGGCGGGCGAGGACGACGGCGTCGCCGGCCTCGGCGCGCCGCTCGGCTTCGTCCGAATCGGTGACGATATTGCCGACGCCAACGCCCGGCGAGGCGGGTTCGCCCGAGGCCAGCAGGCGCGCGCCCGCCAGCGCGTGCTCGGCGATGCGCGGGCTCAGCAGCAAGCGCGCCTGATCGGGCGAGACGCGCAGGACGGCGCTGCGGCGGTCAATCAGACCTTCCTCGGCGAGCGCGACGGCGATGTGGACGGCGGCGTGCGGCGCCAATTTCGCGCTACGCGATTGCAGCAAATAAAGCTGGCCGCGCTCGACGGTGAATTCGATGTCCTGAACGTCGCGGCCCGCATTTTCCAGCGTCCGGGCGGCGTCGAGAAGGCGGGCGTGCGCATCCGGCATCGCCGCGCCCAACGCGCTCAGCGGCTGCGGCGTGAACTTGCCGGAGACCACGTCCTCGCCCTGAGCGCGCGGCAGATATTCGCCATAGGGCTCGGCGGCGCCTGTAGATGGGTTGCGCGAGAACAGGACGCCCGTGCCGGAACGCTCGTCGAGATTGCCGAACACCATGGCCTGCACCGTGACGGCGGTGCCAAGATCGTCGGGAATCGCGTGATGCTGGCGATAGCGCCGGGCGCGGCGCGAGTTCCAGGATTCAAACACCGCGCGCACGGCGTGGCGCAATTGCTCGCGCGCGTCGGCGGGAATCTCTGTCCCGCAGGCGGCGGCGATCGCTGCGCGCCACGCGGCGGGGCCTTGCGCCTCGTCGAGTTCCGGCGCCGTGGCGCGCAACACGATGTGCGCGTAGAGATCGAGGAAGCGCCGGTGGGTGTTGCGCGCAAAGGCGGGATCGCCGCATTCGTCCGCAAGCGCCGCCTCTGTCGAATCGTTGATGCCGAGATTGAGCACGGTATCCATCATCCCGGGCATCGAGACGGGCGCGCCGGAGCGCACCGAGACGAGGAGCGGGCGCGGCCCGGCGCCGAACGTGCGACCGGCTTTCGATTCCAACCATACGATGGCGGCGTCGACTTCAGCCTCGAGTTCCGGCGGCTCGCCTCCGCTGGTCAGATAGGCTTTGCAGGCGGCCGTCGTGACGACAAACGCCGGCGGGACGGTGAGGCCGAGCGTCTGCATGCGCGCGACGGACCAGGCCTTGCCGCCGATGAGATCGCGCGAAGGCGCTTCTGCGCCGTCGAGTCCCAGGGTCCATCGCCCGAAGCCAAGCGCCATCGCCGCGCCCTACTCGGTGCGCTCGCGCCGCATCAGGCGCAGCAGATCTTCGTGCAGTTCGAACCAGAGGGTGTGATAACTCTCGATCTTCGCGTCGCTGACCCAGGCGACGGCGCCCGCTTCCGCCTTCTCCAGCGCGGCGGCCAGCTTCTCGCCATAAATCGCCATGCGTGGCAGCGCGCTCGCCAATTGGCTGACGACGGGTTCGACGCGTTCGTGCAAATCGCCGAGGCGGTCGACTATTTTCGAATCGTAATCCTTGTCGCTGTGATCGTTGGGCACGCGCTCGCCGCGCACGAGAACCGTCTGCCAGTCGGTGATCAGTTGTTTGAGAACGCCGTTGAGGCGCTCGAACCCGGAATAGCCCGACTGGAACGCAGGATTGGCGCGCTCGGCTTCGTAGTAGCGGGAATAGTCGGCGTCGAGCAGCATCCGCGCCACCGGCGCGAGCATGTAACGGCCCTTCACCTCGACCGCGCGCTTGGCGGCGACGAGCTTCGCCAGCGTCTCGCGCACGTCCTCGCCATCGAGGCCGAGGATGCCGGCGACGTCCTCGGGGCTGGCGTGCTTCTTGATCGCCAGACCGTGCATGACCAGATGCATCTCGTTCACGTCGAAGCCTCCTGGCTCATCCGCGCGAGCAGCGTCTCGCGGATGGCGCGGCGCAAGATCTTGTTGGCGGAGCTTTTGGGCAGTTCGGGCCAGATCTCGACGCCCTTGGGGCGCTTGTAGCTGGCGAGATTTTCGCGCGCGTGGGCGAGGATTGTCTCGGGCGAAACGCCCGCACGGCACGAGACGACGGCGTGGATGCGGTCGCCCCATTTCTCGTCGGGAAGCCCGACCACCGCCGCCTCGACGACGCCCTCGCAGGCCAGTAGAACGTCCTCGACCTCGCGCGGATAGACATTGTAGCCGCCCGAAATCAGCATGTCGTTCTTGCGGTCGACCAGATAAAAGAAGCCGTCGGAATCCATATAGCCGACGTCGCCGGTGTGCAGCCAGCCGCTGCGGAACGCCTGCGCCGTGGCTTCAGGATTGTTCCAGTAATAGGCCATCGTCTGCGGGCCGCGACAGACGATCTCGCCACGCTCGCCGGGGGCAAGCGGGCGATCCTCGTCGTCAAACACCGCGACTTCGACGATCGTGAAGGGGCGCCCGCACGAGCCGACGCGGTCGTGATCCTCGGGCTTCAGGCAGGTGATGACCATCGGGCTTTCCGCCTGGCCATAGGTTTGCGCGAAGATGCGGCCGAAGCGCTTTTCCGCGCGTTGCAGCAGCGCGGGCGCAATCGGCGAGGCGCCATAGGAGATGGACTTCAGCGCAAAAACGGCCGTCTCGACCTCAGGCGCCTCCATGACCATGGCGAGCATGGTCGGCACCAGAAACGTGTGTTCGCATTTCTCGCGCGCCGCGAGCGCGACGAATTCCGCGGCGTCGAACCTCGGCATCACCAGAGAGCGGACACCGCGCGCCAGCGAAGGAAGAAAGAAGGCGCCCGAGGCGTGCGCGATCGGCGCCGCGTGAAGAAATGTCTGACCGTGCGCGAGGTCGGGCGTCAGGTCCGTGAGGAAGGCGGAGAGTTCCGACAGTTCGCCGCGCGTTGTCAGCGTGACCGCTTTCGAGCGCCCCGTCGTGCCCCCGGTGTAACCGAGGCGGTAGGGGGCGTCGAGCGGGCGGTCGATCAGGCAAGGCGTCTCGGCGCCGCTGGTTGCGAGCTTCGCGAACTCGGCGGGGCCGATGGGACGCTCGACGCCGAGACGCGCGATCTCGTCGGCGTCAGCGAGGGTGTGGATCACGCCGCGGCTGCCGCTGTCGGCAAGCTTGAAGGCGTGATTGTCCAGCGTCTCGCGTGTGTTCATGCCAACGCGCACGAGGCCGGACTTGGCCAGAGCATAGTAGGCGACGAGGCAGTCGATCCCGTTCGGCAACAGCACGCCGATGCGGTCCCCCGCAACGAAACCCTCCGCCAGCAGCGCATTGCCGAGCTTGTCCGTCAGGCGGTCAAACTCGCGGAAGGAGACGATCCGGTCGCGCTCGACGAGGCAGGGCGCCTCGCCGAAATAAAGCGCGGCGCGACGGATCAGGGAACCAATAGACATGGTTTGGCTCAGGCCTTCGCTTTCGCGCGCAGCTTCTCGATGTCGGCGCGCTTGAGGCTTGAGCCCTTGCCCTTGAGAAGCCGGGAGTTCGCCTGCTCGATCCTGTAAAGCTCGTCCGCCAGCGGTTCGCCCGCGTGATATTTGACCCAGGTCTCGCACAGATGCCGATAGGCGGGCTCCAGCGCCGGCGGGCGAACGGCGCGAGCCAGACGATTGTATTCCTCCAGCCCGATCACGCCGCGCGTGGTGTTGTAACGGTCGACCTTCGCCGGCAGGTGGCTCGATCCTGGATATATCGGGCCGCAGCTCGGCGTGTAGTCGTCGCCCTGCAACACGGAATAGGGGATGGGAGAAAACAGTTTTTGCGGGCCGTTGCCGTGCTGCATCATGGTGTATTCGCTGAACCAGTTCGACGTGTGCGTGCCGATGCACAGGCCAACCAGCGCATCTCGGCTGTATTCGTCGTTGAACAGCGGGCGAAAACGTTCGGCGCGCTCGTCCACCATCATCCAGTCGTTGACGTCGTAGACGCCCGCGACATGGGCGAGGTCCTTGACGATGGAGAAATAGGTGATAGCGCCCGCGTCCATCATCTGGTCGCGCGACCAGCCGGCGATGCGGCGCCACAGCTTGTTGTTGGCGTCCTTGATCTTGTCGGTCAGCGATTTGAAGGTTGACGTCAGTTCCTCGCGCGAGGCCATGCCGACGGGGATATAGCCGTCCGACAGCGTGTCGGAGGTGTAGAGGCCGACTCCAACCAACTTATCGGCGGTGAACTCGGGCTTGGATTCAAAGCTGCACCAATCATCGACCAAATAGAAGTGGCAATCCTTGACGCCCATCGTCACGGTCAGGTTGTTGTAGGCGACCTCCGACGCGACGCCGTCGAGCCAGGGGAAGTCGCTTTCGGAAAGGTCCATGAAGTCGCGGACGATCATCTCGCGATCGGCAGCGATCTTGTAGGGTCCGGAATTGTGCAGGCTGATGCGGCTTTCGCAGGAGATGAGGAAGCCATATTGCGAGGCGGCGGCCATGAAGCCTTGCGCGGCCTCGTGCAGCTCGTCGCCCTGGCTGCAATCGTACATGTCGGCGTGGAACACCTGCACGCGACGCTCGGGCAGGAACTGGCCGCGATGCCCTGCCTCCTTGTTGGTGATATGGCCGTTGTTGCGCTGCCAGGAGAGCTGATAGCGCTTCCAGAAATCCATGACGTAGACGAGGTCTTCGAGCGCGTCCTGCGGGCGGATCAGGCCGAGCGAGATCAGCCATTCGCGGCCCAAGAGATAGAAACCGGGCAGCGCCCAGCCCATCGACGGGTTCTGGATCTTGATGCCGGCGTTGCGCGCGCGGTCGCCGATCTCCTCGGCCGACATGCGCGATTCGATTTTGCGCAGCAGCGAGGGATAGCGATAATACGCCATCATGTAGGACAGCATCATGTAGGCGGGCACAGGAAACAGTTTGGATTCCTGCACCGTGCGCGTCACGCACAGCCAGTAGGTTTCGTCGGCGCTGGCTTGAACGAGATTGTTTGTTTCCAGCAGTTGCGCGTAGCTGATGCGGCTCGAACCCATCGCACTTTTCCTCTCGGTTTATTTGGCGAGCCGCCAGATCTTGGCGGTCATTTCGACGCCGGTCTGATAGGCTTCCGCCGTCCTGGCGGTCGCCGTGCATTCGATCTCGACGCGGTCGCCTTCCTTGATGCCGCTCACCTTGGCGTTCATCACGCAGGGGATGCCGTATTCGCGCGTCAGGATGCCCAGATGCGACCGCACGGTGCCGCCGGCGCAGATCACGCCCTTGAACTGTTCGAGAATGGGCGCCGTGAGCGTGCCGCCGCTATCGTCGATGATGGCGACCGTGTCGGCGGGGACGCCTGAGTTGAGCAAATCCAGCACGCGGTCGCTGGAGCGGATGTAGAGGGCGACGCCGATCAGGTTTTTGGCGTATTTGACGACATTGTCGCCGACGCCACGCTGCTCGCGGCCGTTCTCGTCGGCGGGCGCGACCACCGCTTCGGGGTGCTCGAAAGAGAAGTCTTTGGAATCCTCGCCCACGCCGGGAGCGGGCTTGTAGACTTCGGGGCGCTCGCGCACCGAGATCATCGCGGAATAGTCGAACCGATGCCCGGTGGCGATCAGCTTCGCCTCGATGGCCGCGAAATCCTTGGCGGTGATGAGGTCGTAGGATTTGTCGAACACGAAGCTCGCCCAGTCGCCGCCCACCGTGTCGAGCTTGCGCCGGATCAGTTCCTGGATGGCGGCGTGATAGGCGTCCACGACCACGGACGCATTGGGTTGAGCGTACTTGTCGTTGTCAACAAGAAGCCTGGCCATGTCTTCTCCCTCCTGCGGTGGAGCGTTTCCCCTGAAGCCGTCCGGAGGCGGCTTCCCTTTTTGTTGCGCTCAGGATGACGGGACGGCGGGGTCCTGTCAATAATTCTTAGGACAAAAATGTAGGACAGATTTGGCGCCCGTCCGCGAAACGGTCGCGAAGCTCGCGCTTGAGGACCTTGCCGGCGCTGTTTTTGGGCAGGCTGGCGAGGATGCGCCAGTGTTTGGGGCGCTTGAAGCGGGCGATGCGCTGGAGGCAAAGCGCCTCAAGCTCGGCGGTCTCGACCCGCGCGCCTTCGCGCGGAACGATCAAAGCCATCACGCTCTCGCCCCATTCAGGGTCCGGCACGCCGATGACAGCGACCTCGGCGACGCCATCGTGCTCCAGCAGGACGTCCTCGATCTCGCGCGGGTAGATGTTCGAGCCGCCCGAGATGACGAGATCCTTGGCGCGATCGAGCAAGGTGAGAAAGCCGCCGCCATCGAGCGCGCCGAGGTCGCCGGTGTGCAGCCAGCCGCCGCGCAGCGCGTCGGCCGAAGCCTGCGACAGGTTCCAGTAGCCCGACATCACGGTGTCGCCGCGCACCACGACTTCGCCGACCTCGCCGGGGCCAAGCGGGCGGTCCTCGGCGTCCACCACGGCGACTTCGATCCCGGTGCGCGCGAGGCCGACCGACACCATGCGCGCCTCGTCGCCCGCCTCTACGGCGGCGGCGAGCAGGGCCTTCGGCATCGCGGTGATCGTGCAGGGGCTCTCGCCCTGGCCGTAGCCGTTCCAGAGGCGCGGGCCGAGCGCCTCGTGGCCCGCCCTCAGGTCGGCGGCGTAGACGGGCGCGGCGCCGAGCAGGACGGTGCGGATGTTCTCGATGGGCGCTCCGGCGAATGCGGGATCGGCCAGCAGGCGCCGCAGGCCCGTCGGCGGCACGAAGAAGGTCGCGTTGCGATGCCAGCGCAAGAGCTGGCCAAGTTCGGCGGGCGAAAAGCCGCCGCTCAGCGGCAGCACCTGATGCGTCGCCTTGGCGATATGCGACAGGCCGAACAGACCGGTCGCATGCGATTGCGCGGCGAGATGAAAATGGGCGTCGTCGGGGCTCAGTTGATCGACGTCGGCGAGATAGAGCGTCGCCATCGTCATCAGATTGCGGTGGCTCAGCATCGCGCCCTTGGGACGTCCGGTCGTGCCGCTGGTGTAGAAAATCCAG
Organism: Hyphomicrobiales bacterium; assembly: GCA_025358745.1. GTDB lineage: Bacteria > Pseudomonadota > Alphaproteobacteria > Rhizobiales > Beijerinckiaceae > Roseiarcus. Next base: position 33,539 of record JANYIH010000338.1, read on the forward strand.
GCGAGGTCCTCGGGGCGGCGCTCGCAGACCGGGGCGGCGTCGGCGCCGATCAGCCTTCGCCAGTCGGCGTCGCCGAGTTCTACGAGGCGGGTCGCGGGCGCGACGCCGAGGCCGGGCGTGGCCAGGCACAATTTGGCGTCGCAATCGGCGGCGATGAACGCGATCTCGCGCGGATGCAGTTTGGCGTTGGCGGGAACCGCGACCAGCCCCGCCCGCCAGAGCGCGAACAGGATCGCCAGATATTCGGGGTTGTTGGTCATCGCCAGCACGACCCGATCGCCCGGCCTCAGACCGGCCGCCGCCAGACCGCCGGCGAGCCGCGCCGCCAGCGCGCCATAGGCGGCGTAGTCGTAGAGCCGACGGTCGCCCAGCGAAACGGCCGGGCGGTCGGGGAATGCGCCCGCGGAGGCGTCGAGCAGGCGCGCGAGATTCATCGCGCGCGTTCGAGGATGGTGATGGCGACGGCGGCTTCCTCGATACCGCGCAAGCCGCCGCCGTTCTCGACGAGGCCCAGCCGGGCGCGCTGCGCTTGCCGCGCGCCCGCTTCGCCGCGTAGCTGCGAGACGATCTCGAACACCTGACCCAGCCCCGTGGCGCCGATGGGGTGTCCTTTCGATTCCAGCCCGCCGGAAGGATTGAAAGGGATGCGGCCGCCCAGCGCGGTTTCGCCGCGTTCCGCCCCAGGGCCGCCCTCGCCGAACGGGAAGAAACCGAGCATCTCGCTTTGCAAGATTTCGCCGAACGCCGTGGCGTCGTGACATTCGACGACGTCGATGTCCTCGGGGCCAAGGCCCGCGATCTCATAGGCGCGCCGCGACGCCTTGCGTGCGACATGGTTGTCCATGTCGTCGGGGTCGCGGCGGTCGCCCGACATCAGCACGCTGGCGCGGATGCGGACCGCGCGGGCGCTCTGGCCGAGCCGCTCGGCGAAAGCGGGCGTACAGACCAGCGCCGCCGCCGCGCCGTCGCTGATCGGGCTGCACATCGGCAGCGTCAGCGGCCAAGCGATGGGGCGGGCGGCGAGCACCTGATCGACGCTGAACGCCTTGCGATATTGCGAGCGCGGATTTTCAACGGAATGGGCGTGGTTCTTCGCGCTCACCGCCGCCATCTGGCGCTGCGTCGTG
>JANYIH010000348.1 GCA_025358745.1 Hyphomicrobiales bacterium
TCGATCCTCACGCGCGCGCTCCGTTGAGGAGGTCGAGCGCGCGCGTGGCCCGCTCGGCGGCGGAGGCCGCGCCAAAATCCCTGGTCAATTCGGGCGGCAGCTTGTCAGCAACGCTCTTGGCCAAAGCCTGCACCGCGGCGATGAATTCCGGGTCCTGCGCCACCGCCGCCAGCAGGCCGGCGACGTCGAGCGCGTCGGGCTCGGTTTGCGCGGGCGCGGGCGGCGCCCGCGTCTCCAGCCGCACCCGCTCGACCCAGCAGTCGCTCGCCGCGTGCGAAGCGCGCGCCCGCGCCTCGGCCAGCAGATCGTCGAGCCGGGCGACGAGCCCGGCGTGGGCGGGAGTAGCGCCAGTCAGGGTCAGGCGCACCGCGAGCGGGCGGTCTTGCGCTGCCCCGGCGGCCTGGGCGAGCGCTTCGCCGATGCGGGCGTGGATCGCCTCCTCCGCGAGATCGGCGACATCGACCCGCTCGTGCGCCCAGCGCGCCGCGTCGAGCGCGATGGGCTCCACCGCTGCGATGCGTCCATCCTCGACGGTGACCCGCATGGCGCCCTTGGGGCCGGTCTCGCGCGGGTGGCGGCCTTGCAGATTGCCGGGAAACACGATCCACGGCTCCCGGCTGACGATTTCGGCGGCGTGGATATGGCCGAGCGCCCAATAATCGTAGCCGAAGCGGGCGAGGTCCTGAACCGTGCAGGGCGCATAGGGGTTGTGGCCAGGCGAGCCTTCGAGGCTGGTGTGCAGCAGGCCGATGTTGAGCCAGCCTTCGCGGCGCGCGGAATAGTGGACAAGAAAATCCTCCGGCGTCGCGCGCTCGGAAAAGCTGCGGCCGTGCAGGGCGACGCGCAACGGTTCGATGAGCTGGGTCTGGTTTCTGCGCCCGTCGAACACGTGCACGCTGGCGGGATAGGAAAGCGATTTGGACACCACGCTCTGCGCGTCGTGATTGCCCTTGATGATGAAGGTTTTCACGCCGGCGCGGTCGAGCTTGCCGAGTTCGCGCACAAAGAACAGGCCGGTCGAGACGTCGCGCCAGTCCTTGTCGAACACGTCGCCGGCGATGACGAGGAATTTTGCGCCGCTGTCGATCGTCTCGGCGATCAGCCGCTCCACCGCTTTGCGGCCGGCGGCGGCGAACATCGCGGCCACCGCCGGGTCCTTAGCGCGCAGCGCCTCGAACGGACTGTCGATGTGCAGGTCGGCGGCGTGAATGAATTGAAATCGCATCGGATTACGATAGGCCGCGCGCCGGCCCAAGGCAAAGCCGCCGCGGGCGCTGTCCACAGGCCGGCCGTAGCGCGGCGGCTTGCGCTCCTGTATTCCTCCGCCGCGCCCAATTGCGCGGCAAAGGGGGAGGCCGTGACCAACGCCATCGCATTTCTGTTGAGACTCATCGTCGGCGCTGTCAGCGTCGTCGTTTCCTTCGTCGTGCTCGACGCGATCCACGACCGCAACACCGAGATTGTTGTCGCCTGCGTCGGTCTGGCCTATTGCTTCACCTTCGTCATTTCGCGACGCTGGCAATATTACGGACTCAACGTCGTCTCGCTGTTCGGCATGACCGTGTCGTGGGTTAATGCGGAGCCGTTCGATTCCGCGACCCGCCAACAAGTCAACATGCCGATGAAGCGCAGCTACGTCGTCGTCAGCATATTTTTCGCAGCCGTCGTGGAAATGCTATGCGCCTATCGCCTGCTGGCCTCGTTGCTCGGCCACGGCTGGGAGCGGCTCGGTGCGCCTTTGCGGCCGCTGATCGATATTCCGCAGGTCCAGGCGTGGCTGGCCTTGTTATGACCGCGGCTTGAACGGCGCCATGCCCTTGCGCGCCAACTCATCGGCGCGCTCGTTCAACTCCTGGCCGGCGTGGCCCTTCACCCAGCGCCACGCGATCTCATGTTGCACCGTCGCCTCGTCGAGCCGGCGCCAGAGATCCTCGTTCTTCACCGGCTTCTTGTCGGCGGTGCGCCAGCCGTTGCGCTTCCACCCCTGCAACCATAGCGTCACGCCCTGACGCAAATATTGCGAGTCGGTGTGGAGATCGACGCCGCACGGGCGCTTCAGCGATTCCAGCGCCGAAATCGCCGCAAGCAACTCCATGCGGTTGTTGGTGGTGTGCGCCTCGCCGCCGGAAAGCTCTTTCGACTGCTCGCCGAATTTGAGGATCGCGCCCCAGCCGCCAGGGCCGGGATTGCCCGAGCAGGCGCCGTCGGTCCAAATCTCGACCCGGCTCAAGCGCGCCAGCCGTAGTCGCGCGCCGATTGTACGCTGGTGTGAAACCTCAGTTTGGTCAGATATTCGCGCGGGTCGTGCGGCTTGACCAGCGCGCCGGGCGGCACGTTGAGCCAATCGACCAGCCGCGTCAGCATGAAACGCAAAGCCGAGCCGCGCGCCAGAATCGGCAGCGCCTCCACCTCCTCGGGCGACAGCGCGCGGACGCGGTTGTAGCCCTCGATCATCGCCCGGCCCTTGGAGACGTTGAACTCGCCGCTGGTCTCGAACGCCCAGGAATTGAGGCAGACGCCAAGGTCGTAGGCGAGGAAGTCGTTGCAGGCGAAATAGAAATCGATCAGGCCGGAGAGCCTGTCGCGCAAAAAGAACACGTTGTCGGGGAACAGATCGGCGTGAATGACGCCGCTGGGAAGCCCCCTCGGCCAGATCTCCTGCAAGGCGCGAAGCTGCGTCTCGGTTTCGCGCGCGAGGCCCGGGACAACCTCGTCGGCCCGCCCCCGCGCCGCCTCGAACAGCGCCGGCCAGCCGTGGATGGAAAGCGCGTTGCGGCGCGAAATCGCGAAATCGGCGCCGGCCGCGTGCATCCGCGCCAGCGCCTCGCCCACTTCGCCGCAATGGGCGACCGCGGGGCGGCGCACCGACAGGCCTTCGAGGAACGTGACGATCGCCGCCGCGCGGCCGGCGAGGCGCCCAATCGCCGATCCGTCCCGCGCACGCACCGGTTGCGGGCAATTCACGCCGCGCTGCGCCAAATGCTCCATCAGGCCGAGAAAGAACGGCAGGTCCGCCTCGTCGACCCGCTTCTCGTATAGCGTCAGCAGATACGCGCCGCGCTCGGCGTGCAGCAGGAAATTCGAGTTTTCGACGCCCTCGGCGATGCCCTTGAGCGACAGGGCCACGCCCAGGTCGTAGCCTTCGAGGAAGCGCGCCAGCGCCTCGTCGCTGACTTCGGTGTAGACCGCCATCAGGACGACGCCGGCGCCGGATCGCGCAAATTTCGCGGCAGCGGGAAGAACATGTTCTCCTCGCGCGTGGTGAGGGTCTCGACCTCCAGCGCATAGCGTTCGGCCAACCCGTCGAGAATCTGCTCGACCAGGATTTCTGGAGCCGAGGCGCCGGCGGTGATCGCCACCGAGCCGATGCCTTCGAGCGATGCGAAATCGAGCGCGGCCACATTCGGCACGAGCAGCGAAACCCTGCAACCCTCGCGTTCGGCGACCTCGCGCAAGCGCTGCGAGTTCGAAGAGTTTTCGGCGCCGACGACGATCACCGCGTCGACAAGTTTAGCGGCCGCCTTCACCGCTTCCTGCCGGTTGGTGGTGGCGTAGCAGATGTCCTCGACCGGCGGCTCCTCGATTTGGGGGAACTTCGCCTTCAGCGCGGCGATCACGTCGCGCGTGTCGTCGACCGACAGCGTGGTCTGGGTGACGAAGGCGAGTTCCTTGCCGGCGGGGAGTTCGAGCGCGCCGACCTCCGCGCGGTCGCCGACCAAGGTTATCGCGCCCGCAGGCAATTGGCCGAGCGTGCCGACGACTTCCGGGTGGCCGGCGTGGCCGATCAGGATGATATGGCGGCCCCGTTTGAAATGCGCCTGCGCCTCGCGATGCACCTTGGTGACGAGCGGGCAGGTGGCGTCGATGGCGTTGAGCCCGCGCTTTTGCGCCTCGACCGGCACGGATTTCGGCACGCCGTGGGCGGAAAAGATGACCGGCGCGGCGCCGGCCGGGGCCTCGGCCAATTCCTTGATGAAGACGGCGCCCTTCGCTTTCAGCGAGTCGACCACGTATTTATTATGCACGATTTCGTGACGCACATAGACCGGCGCGCCGTGCAGCTTCAGCGCCGTCTCGACCACGTCGATGGCGCGCGTCACGCCGGCGCAAAAGCCGCGCGGCGAGCAGAGAATGACACGGAGTTTCGGTTTTTCGGACATTACGCGCTCCAGACCCCGCGTTCTTTTCGGAGAGGCGCGCGGGTGTCAAGCCGGCCTGCGCCTTGCTTGTCACGCGCGGCTGCCCGTCGCCGCGCGGCCTTTATCTGCCCGTAACGGCGCCCTAAGGGGCGGGCGATGAGATTTAAGGAGTTCCCCATGGCTTGCCAAGCCCGCATCGG
>JANYIH010000351.1 GCA_025358745.1 Hyphomicrobiales bacterium
CCCTCTCGATCATCGACGCGCTGTGGGACGACGGCCGGCGGCTGTTCAAGATCGAGCAGATCGCGCTGAGCGAAGCGTTCCGGCTGGCCGACCGGCCGATCGGCGAGTCGGCGCCGGCGTTCCAGCACTATTTCCGCCGCAGCCTCAAACGCTACATGCACTGGCGCATTGACGCGTGGATCAAGCGCGCGCCGGTGTTCGCGCCGACGCGGCCGTGCATCGCCCATCCGCGCAACGCGGTGCGCGCGTTCAACCTCGCCAACCGGCTGTGGCGGCGCTATTGAGGGATTTGCCGGGGTTGGAGACGAGTTTTGGCGGAACGGGCCGAATATTGGCGGCGCGCCTTTCGCGCCCATGCGCGAGCGACGCGCGAGGTTTTGGAGATCGGCTCGTTCGTGGGCGGCTCGGCGAGCCTGTTTCTCACGCTTCTGCCGGAGGCGCGCATCGTCTGCGTCGATCCCTTCACCGGCGATCTGCATGGCGGGGACGCCTATAACGGCGACGTGGCGACCATCGAGCAGCGGTTCGACGATGCGCTCGCGCCTTTCCCCGGCCGGGTCGAGAAGATCAGGTCGCGTTCGGTTCCCGCGCTCGACGCGCTCGGCGCGCAGGGGCGGCGCTTCGACGTGATCTATATCGACGGCAGCCACCATCACGACGACATCCTGGTGGATTCGCTGTTGGCCTGGCCGCTGCTGCGCGTCGGCGGACTGATGATGTGGGACGATTATCGCGGCGGGCAGAACTGGGCGGCCAGGATAAGGCCGCGCCACGCCATCGAGACGTTTCTCAGCCTCCATCCCGATCACCGCGTGATTCATGCGCGCTACCAACTCTACGCGGTCAAGACGGCGGCGGCGCAGCCGTTGCGCGCGCGCCTCTCGCTGACGCGGCGCCGGTTGACGTGATGGAGCGGATCGTCGCGCTCTATTGGGACAACATCGATCCACGCATCGTGAAAGCGCAGGCGGAGGTATTCGCCCATTTCGGCTATGCGATCGATCAGCGCGAGCGCACGGGCGTCAACCACGGCGATTTCCTCGACGCCTACATGGCCGAACTCGGCCCCGACGACGTCGCCTTGTTGATGGACATCGACTGTTTCCCGCTCAACCGCGAGATCGTCGAACGCGCCTTCGCGGCGGGGCGGGCGGGCAAGATCTTTGGCTGCGCGCAATCGTCGAACCATATCGATCCCGACCGGATCTATGTCGCGCCGATGTTCATGGCGATCTCGAAGCCAACCTGGGAGACGCTCGGCCGCCCAAGCTTCAGGCCCGACGCGGAAAATGATGTCGCGCAGCGTCTCAACGACGTCGCCCGCACGGCCGGCGTGGAAATCGAGCAGCTCAACCCGTTCGGCGCCATCGCGCCGAAATGGCGGCTCGGCGACGTCGGGTTTTATGGCGTCGGCACGTTCTATCGCGGCGGCGTGTTTCACCTGTTCGAATCGCGCGGGACGCCGTTCGCCTTCCTGCTGTTCGAAGTCGCGGACGCCGTGCTGCGGAATCGCGAGATCGACTACGTCGCGCTGATGGCGCGCGCGGCTCGGACGCGCGGCGATCCCAAATGGGCGCGCCGTTTCGCACGCTGGCGCAAGGCGATCTGGTGGCGGCGGTTGAAGCAGCGGATCGGCGCATGATCCCGGTCCATGTGATCAATCTGGCGCGCTCGGCCGACCGGCGCGCGTTCATGCAAGAGGCGCTGGCGAAGGCGGGCGTCAGCGGCGAGTTCGTCGCGGCGGTCGACGGGCGGCGGCGCCGCGCGCCAAGCCCTCGGGCGATCTCGGCCGCCGAGACGGCGCTGATCCTCAGCCATCGCAAGGTCTGGCGGCGCTTCCTGCGCAGCGCGGAGGAATATGCGGTGGTTCTGGAGGACGACGCGCATCTGGGCGAAGGGTTCGCCCAACTGCTCGAAGCCGACTGGCGCGCGCACGCCTTCGACGCGGTCAAGCTGGAGACGCTATTTCACCGGGTCTGGCTCGCGCGACGCGGGGCGATGCTGGGCGAGCGCAAGCTGCATCGGCTCGGCTCCGAGCATTATGGCACGGCGGGCTACCTCGTCTCGCGCGAGGGCGCCCGCAAAATGCTGGCGTTGACGCGCGGGCTCGATCAGCCGGTCGACCACGCGCTGTTCGGCGCCAAGACGATGCGCGCGGGCCGGCTGCGCGTGCTGCAACTCGTGCCCGCCGTCGTGGTGCAGGACAATATCCACCCCGACGCGAAGGCCCGGCGCGAATTGCCCACGACGCTTCACGAGAGCGACCGCGAACAGCTGGCCGAGGCCGCGCGTCGCGCCAAGCCGCGGGGGTGGGCGCGGCTGAAGCGCGAGGCGCGCCGGTTCGTCGCTCAGCTTGAACAGATGGCGCGGCGCATTCCCACCATGCGCTGCACTCGCGTGCCCTGGCGCTAGCCCCGCGCCCAGCGGTCGCGCCAGCTCGGCCTCGCGCCCGCAAAGGGCAGCGCCGTGGCGCAGTAGACCGCGCGCGCGATGGCGCGGGCGAGACATTCGGCCGCCAGCGCGCCGATCTCGGCGAGATCGCGGAAGGTGGGCGTCTGGGTCGCGCGGCCGGTGGAGGCGGCGAACACGATGTCGCCGTCGCCGGGGCCGAAGGCGGGGCGCTGGCTCAGCGCCAGGCCGCCCGAGGCCATGATGGCGATGCGGGTCATGCGCGCCTTGTCGAAGCCCGCGTCGGTGGCGACGACGGCGAGCGTCGTCGCCCCGGCGAGATCGCTGGTCAACGCGAAATCGAGCCGGTCCGGGGCCGGCGTCCCCTCGCCGAGGCCACCGAATTCATCGCCCCGCTCATAGCTTGCGGCCCAGAAATGCGGGCTGCTTCCCCGCGTGACGCGGCCGGCGCAATTGACCGCCGCCAGCGCGCCAACGACGAAACCCTGCGAGGAGATCACGCTGGCCGAGCCCAGCCCCCCTTTGAGATCGTAGGTCCAGGCGCCATAGCCGGCGCCCACCGTGCCGAGCGCGAAATCCTTGGCCGCCGCGCCGGCGGCGGCATGGCCGAAATCGGCGTAAGGCGGGCGTTTCCAAGCCTTGTCGCCGCCGTGGGTGAGGTCGAACAGCGCGGCGGTGGGGCAGATCGGAACCCTCGTGGCCCCGAATCCGAAGCCGCGCCCCTGCGCCGCGAGATAGGCCATTGCGCCGCTGGCGGCGTCGAGCCCGTAGGCCGAACCGCCCGAGAGCGCGAAGGCGTCGACCGTCTCGACCGTCATTTCCGGGCTCAGCAGCAGGCCGTCGCGCAGAGCGGGCGCACCGCCGAAGGCGGCCAGCCCGCCCACCGCCGGACGCTCGAACAACACGACCGTCGTTCCCGAGGCGAGGCTCGCGTCGTCGGCGCTGCCGACCAGCACCCCAGGCACGTCAGTGATGAGATTACGCATGCGCGAGATATTCCCTTGAGGCGAACACGCACGGAGCCAAGTCGGCGAGGTCTTCCGCGATCAGGCCCGGACCAGCCAAGCGCGCGCAGGCGCCATGCAGCCAGACCGCGGCGCTCGCTGCCGCGAATGGCGCCATGCCTTGCGCCAGCAGGCCGCAGACGAAGCCCGCCAAAGTATCGCCGGAGCCGGCGGTGGCGAGGCTCGGCGGCAGATCGCAGCCGATGCTGGCGCGGCCGTCGGGGGCGGCGACCACGGTGTCGGCGCCTTTCAGGATCACCACGGCGCCTAGCGCGCGCGCGGCGGCGCGGGCTTGGGCCAGCTTGCCGGGGGCCGCGATTATGTCGGGTCTCCCCTTGAACAGCCGCGCGAACTCGCCCTCGTGCGGCGTGATCACGGTCGGGCGGCGATGGGCTGCGATCAAGCCCGCGAGCGCGGCGGCTTCGCCCGCAAAGCTCGTCAGCGCGTCGGCGTCGAGCACCACGCTTCTATCGCCCGGCGATGTCAGCGCGGCGGCGACAAGGCTGCGCGTCGCTTCGCCAACGCCCGCGCCGGGGCCGAGCAGGATCGCGTTGCGGCGGGCGTCTGCGAGCAATTCGGCGAAGCCCGCCGGACCCGCGAACGGCGCGACCATCACCGCCGTCTCCTGCGCGGAATTGACCGCGACGGCGTCGAGCGGGCTCGCCAGCGTGACGAGCCCCGCGCCGACCCGCAAAGCCGCGCGCGCGGCGAGCCGGGCCGCACCGGTGCGATGCGCCTCGCCCGACAGGATCAGCGCCGCGCCGCGCGCATATTTGTGCGAGGCCGCGCCCAGTTGCGGCGTTGCGCCGCGCCAGAGCTTGGGTTGATTGGCGAACGCCTGCGGCGAGATCGCCTCCAGCGCGGCCTCCGGTATGCCGATGTCCGCCAGGACGAGGCGCCCCGGCCGGCCGCCGCCCGAGGACAGGAGATGGCCGGGCTTGAAACGGAAGAACGTGAGGGTCGCGCTCGCCTCGACCGCGACGCCGCGCACCGCTCCCGTCGCGCCATCAAGCCCGGAGGGGACATCGACCGCCAGCACCCTGCCGCCTTGTCGCGCATAGGCGTTGATGCGCGCGACGCAATCCGCCGCCAGGCCGTCGACATCGCGCGCCAGACCCGCGCCGTAGAGCGCGTCGATCACCAGCGCGGCGCCCTCCGGCGCGAAACTCTGTGCCGGCTCGATCGCGCCGCCCCAGCGTGCGGCCATTTCGGCCGCGTCGGCGCGCAAGCATGCGCGCTCGCCGAGCAAATAGACCTCGGTCGGATAGCCCCACTTCAGCAGATAGCGCGCGGCGACGAAGCCATCGCCGCCATTGCCGCCGGGCCCGCAAAGCACGACGACGCGGCCCCGCGTGCGCGCCATCCGCGCCGCCTCGCGCGCGACCGCCAGTCCCGCCCGCTCCATCAACGCGAGACCGGGCGCGCCGGCGCGAATCGCAAACGCGTCGGCTGCGCCCGTTTCGCTGGGGGTCAGCAACTCCGGGCAGGCGGCGAGATCGAGCATCGCGCGATGGTGGCGCCGCGCGCGGCCTGCCGCAAGGGCTGGACGCGTGGCGGCGCGTGGGCGCAGTATGCGCTTAACTGGGAGAGCCGCCATGAAAGCCGAATTTCGCTTCGACCATATCGCGCTGGATGTGCGCAATCTCGCCGCGAGCGCGGCGTTCTATGGCGAACTACTGGGTCTGCCTGAGATCGAGAACAAAACCCGGCAATCCGGGATTCGCTGGTTCGGCTTCGACGGCCACCGCTCGATCCATCTCATCTCCGTCCCCAACACACCTCCGCCGCAGCGCCCGATCGCCGCGCATTTCTGCCTGTCGACGCCGCATTTCGACGCCACGCTCGAATATTTGCGCACGCATGGCGTGCGCTATTGCAGCGTCTCGGGCGAACCGATGACGTTCAACCTGCGCGGCGACGGCGTGCGGCAGTGCTATTTTCAGGATCCCGACAACTACTGGGTCGAAGTCTGCGAGGCCCGTCCCGACGGGACGGTGGGCTGAGGCTCAGGGGTGGATCGCGTCGAGCTCGGGCAGCAGCACGACGCTCTCCTGCTCGTTGGGATCGGTGCGGGCGATCACGGCAACGCAGGTCTCCGTCGCGCTCGGATTGTAGGGCAGATGCGGCATGTTGGCGGGGATATAGACGAACACGCCGGCGGGCGTGGCCATGTGATGCTCCAGCCGTTCGCCCCACCACATGCTGCCCCCGCCGGTCAGCACGTAAATCGCGGTCTCGTGCGCCTCGTGCTTGTGCGCCTTGGCGCGGCCGCCGGGCGGGATCGTCAGCAATTGCATGTGGATGCCCTGCGACTGCACGGACTCCGCGGAAACGGCGGGCGCATAGGTGAAGCCCTGCTTACCCTGAAAGGTTTCGCCCGCTTTCAGCATGCGGCAGACTGCATCGCTCTTGGACATGACCCGGCTCCTCTGGCTCGCCTTGAGCTAGTGGGCGGGCCGCACCGGGTCAAGCGCGCCGCGGGAGCGGACCGCCTCAGGCGGCAGGCGCCGGTTCCGCCGTGGGCTGCGGCGCCGGGCGGAGATCGAAGAAGCGGTGGCCGCGCCGACCCTCCGCCTTGACGCGATAGAGCGCGCTGTCCGCCTGACGCAACAGGACGTCGGCTTCGGACTCCCGCCCCGCCAGGGCGATGCCGATGCTGCCGCCGATCTTCAACTCGCGCCCTTCAATCATGAACGGCTTTGCGAGCGCACGGACCAGCCGCCCAGCGAGGCGGTCGGCGTCTTCGCGCACGCAGGGAGCGGTCATCAGCACGGCGAATTCGTCGCCGCCGAGCCGCGCCACAGTGTCGCCGTCGCGCATTTCCTCGCACAGCCGCCCGGATACCGCGCAAAGCAACGCGTCGCCGACGGCGTGGCCGAACGTATCGTTGGCCAGTTTGAAGTGGTCGAGATCAACCAGCATCACCGCGAACGGCGCGCCCGTCTCGATCGTCTCGGCGATGCGTTCGCGCAGCAGCGCGCGATTGGGCAGGCCGGTCAGCGAATCGTGCTGGGCGAGAAAGGCCAGCCGCTCCTGCGCCTGGCGCTGCGCGGTCACGTCCTCAAAGGTGCAGGCCCAGCCTCCCTCGGGGCGCGGCTGATAGGCGACTTCCAGCAGACCGCGCGGAAACGGCATTGTCAGTCGGCCCGAGGCGCCGGGCGGGCGGTTCAGGCGCTCGTGAATCAACGCGTCGACGACTTCGCGCGGCATGCCGCAGGCTTCCGCCTGCCGGCGGATCAGATCCGGCACCGACATGCCGTGAGACACGACGTTTCTGGCCATGCCGAACAGTTGCAGGAAACGATCGTTGACCGCGACGACATTGGCGGCGTTGTCGCACATCACCAGACCCTGCGACATGTTGTCCATCGCGCTTTGCAGTTGCGAGCGCGAACGCTCGGCGGCGCCGGCGGCCTCGCGCAGCGCGCCTGTCAGCCGACGCTCGGCGTGGCCAAGCGCGGCGGCGGCGGCGAGCATCAGCGCCCCGCAAATGGGCGCCGCATAGCCGACGCCATGCGCGCCCGCCAGCGACAACGCCTCGACCGCCACGCCGGCGGCCGCGAGACTGGCGGACGCGAACAGGACGATCTTTTTGCCGTCGTGCGCGGTGGTCTGCATGTAGGTCGCGATCATCTCGACTCGCTCACTGGTTGTGAGTTTCAACCGGAACACTACAAAGTGGAAATTAAGCGAGTGCGAATGACGGTGCTTAACGGGGCGGTCCCCGCTGCGGCCAGCCCGCGAGCGTATTGATATTTGTCCCCGCCTTATGTGCGCGCGAAGCCGGCGCCGCTCGCGCCCGATTGCCACGCGCTCGCCGCGCCATTAAACCTGCGGCCATGGTCCTTTACGTTGCGCGTCGTCTG
>JANYIH010000004.1 GCA_025358745.1 Hyphomicrobiales bacterium
CCGATGCGCTCTCGCGCGGGTTCCAGCGCAACGCCGTCAGCACGCCGTCCTCGCGCTCAATCACCAGCGAGCAGGATTCCACGAAATCGCCGATATTGACGTAAGTGACGCCGTCGATTTCGCGCATGGTCGGATGGTGGATGTGGCCGCAGACCACGCCGTCGGTCCCGCGCCGGCGCGCTTCGGCCGCCAGTTGCCGCTCAAAGTCGCCGATTGCGTTGACGGCGGTCTTGATTCGCAGCTTGATCCAGGCCGAGAACGACCAATAGGGCAGGCCGAGCCGGCGCGTGACCGCATTGAGCGCGGTGCTGAAGGCCAGCGCCATCCGGTAGCCGCGGTCGCCCAGCACGGCAAGCGTCTTCGAGCGCTGAATCACGACGTCGAACGTATCGCCATGGGCGATCAGGAAGCGCCGCCCGCTGCGCGTGACATGCACCGCGTCGAGCGCGATCTCGACGCCCTCGAACCGCCGGCCGATGAACGCCCGCGCGAACTCGTCGTGATTGCCGGGGATATAGACCACCCGGGCGCCGTTGCGGGCGCGCTCCAGGAAATGCCGCACCACCGCGCTGTGGCTCTCGCTCCAGCGCCAGCCCTCGCGCAGCCGCCAGCCGTCGATGATGTCGCCGACGAGGTAATAGACGTCGGCCTCGAAGCGCGACAGGATGTCCAGCGCGAGTTCGGCCTGCGAGCCGCGCGTGCCCAGATGCAGATCGGATATGAACAGGGCGGGCAACCGCCGCGTTCGGGATAAACTTGCCGCCAACGCACGTCTCCCCGGAGTGGCCCCCGCCGCCTCTATCGTATATCCCGCGCTGCAGCGCAATCTGGTTAAGCGCGCTTCACTCCGACTCCGCCCCGCCCCGCCCGTTGAGCTTGTCGGCGAATAGCGCGATCGTCTTGGCGTAGACGCTGGCCGCGTTCCATTCCAGCAGCACCGCGTAATTGGCCTGTCCCTCGTCCCAGCCCGCGCCTTTCTGCCAGCCGTGGGCGCGCAGGTAATTGGCGGTGGAGGCGAGCGCGTCGGCGGGGCTACGGATAAGGTCGCCCGAATTGCCGCCGGCGATGCTGGTGGCGTATTTGAGATAAGAGGTCGGCATGAACTGCGTCTGGCCGATTTCGCCGGCCCAGGCGCCGCGCATTTCGCCCGGCGACAGGTCGCCGCGCTGCACGATCTTCAGTGCCGCGATCAGCTCCTCGTGGAATTTGTCGGAACGCCGGCAGTCATAGGCCAGCGTCGCCAGCGCGCTGAACGTCTCGAACTTGCCCGTCACCGAACCGTAACCGGTCTCCAGCCCCCAGATCGCCACCAGCACCGCCCCCGGCACGCCGTAGCGCTGCTCGATCCGGTCGAGCGGGCTCGCGTAGCGCTGCATCATCGCTTTACCCTTCTTCAGGCCAAAGGCGGTGATGTGGCGCGAGGAAAACGTCGCGAAACTCTGGCCGAACGCGCGCTGGCCGCGGTCGTGGCTGATGACGTCTTCGTCATAGGACACGTTGCCGAGCGCGCTCTCGATCACCGAGCGCGAAATCCCGGCCGAGGCCGCCTCCTGTTTGAACGCGCCGAGCCAATCCTCGAAACCGTCGGACCCGCGCCCGCACCGCGCGGCAAACGCGGGCGTCGCCATCGCCAGCGCCATTCCCACAGCCAACGCCGTCGCCACCCCGGTCCGCATCATCGCAATCTCCTCGGCGCCCGGCAAAAACCCGCGCGCGCCCGTTTCGTTCACAATTTAGGCCAGATGGCGGCGGAAGCGCTTCAAACCGCCGCGTCGCGTCGTTCCCGCGCCTTGGCGGCCTCATACAGGATCGCCCCCGCCACCGTCACGGCGATGATCAGCACCGCCATCGCGCTGATGGCGGGCGTCATGCCCTGCCGCACCCGCCCCGCCAGCACCGTCGTCAGCGTCTTGTCGGCGAGGATGGCGAAGGTCGTGGTGTTGTAGTTCTCGAACGAGGACAGGAAGGCGATCACCGCCGCCGAGACCACCGCCGGGCGCAAAAAGGGGAGCAGAATATGCAGGAACACCTGACCGCGCGAGGCGCCGAGGTCGAGCGCGGCTTCCTCCTGCGTGCGGTCGTAGCGTTGCAGGCGGGAGAGGAAGATCAACATGCAATAGGAAGCGATGAAGGTGGATTGACCCAGCGTCGCCAGAAACATGCCGGTGAACAGCGATTGCGCGCCGGTGAAGCCGGTCACGTCCTTCCAGAAAATGACGGTCGAAATGCCGATGATGACGCCCGGCGTCAGCACCGGCGAGACGACGACGAGATAATAGAGCCCGCGCGCCGGCGCATAGACCTGCGTCATCACGATCGCGCCGGCCAGACCCATCGGCACCGCGAGCGCGACGACGAACGCGCCGATGATGAAGCTGTTTTGTAAGCCCTGCATCAGGTTGTCGTCCTGCGCCAGCTTCTGGAACCAGGCAAACGTAAATTGCTCGAACGGCCAGACCTGCGGATATTCCGGCGTGTTGAAGGCGGTGACGCTCATCACGATGAGCGGGCCGAACAGGAAACCGAAGAAAGCCAAGAAATAGAAACCCAGCATCGCCCTGCCGATCAGCGCGGAGCTCATCGCGCGATCTCCGACAGGCTGACCTTGAAGAGCCGCATGACGATGAGCACGAACGCCATGCAGGCGGCGAGCAGCATCAGCGCATAGGCCGCGCCCTGCGGCCAGTTGAACGCCTGGAAGAAACGGTCGTAGACGATCGGCGTGAACCAGAGCGTCTTCGGCCCGCCCAGGATCAGCGGCGCCGCCAGCGCGCCCGCGCATAGCATGAACACCAGCGTCGCCCCCGAGGCGACGCCGGGCTTGGCGTGCGGCAGCACGACGAACCAGTGAATATGCCACCACGGCGCGCCCAGGTCGCGGGCCGCCTCGACCTGATTGCGGTCGAGCGATTCGATGGCGTTGTAGAGCGGGAACATCATGATCAGCACATAGGCGTAGGTCAGCCCCGCATAGAGCGCGACGTCGACGCCGATGAAATCGATGCGCTCATGGATCAACCCCAGACCGACCAGTATGTCGTTGATCAACCCGCCGGTGCCGAACATCACGAGAAACGCGAAGGCGCGCAAGATCTCGTTGATGAAATAGGGCACGACCAGCAGCAGCATCAGCCGCGCCACGATCTTCGGCCGCGCGACCTGCGCCATGTAATAGGCCAGCGGATAGCAGATCGCGAAATTGGCGATCGTGATGATCATCGAGACGAGAATCGTGATCCAGAAGGCGTTGAGATGGGTGGCGTTCCACTGGCTCGTGTCGTTGGGCGAGCCGAACAGGAAATAGCGGTAATTGGCGAGGGTGTAGATATCCCTAGGCCCGCCGCGCTGCGAGGGCGGCAGCTTCGGGTGAAAGGAGTAATCGATCAGGTAAAGCTGTGGCAGCACGATCATCACCAGCGCCCAGAAGCCGACGGCCAGGATCAGGAACGTCGCCAGGCCCGCGCCGTTGCGCTCGAAAAAGCCGGGCTCGACCACGCCCGCGCCGCGGCGCTGCAGCATCGAGGCGATCACGAAGCCGAGCACGACGACCAGCGGCCCGAGGAAGATCAGATAGGCCGTGAAGGCGTTGCTCATCGCGCTTCCTGCCGCAGCACGATGGCCTCGGCGGGGTTGTAGCCGATGCGGACCTCCGCGCCCGGGGTCAGCGCGTGGGCGCCGATGTCGCGTCCCAGCGACATGGTCAGCGAATGGCCGTCGGCGCAGCTCAGCCCGACATGGGTCAGGTGCCCCTCGAACGCGGTCGCGCTCACCATCGCCGCGATCCCCTCGGCGGCCGGCCGCAGCCGTTCGGGCCGCACGAACAGCGTCGCCGCCGCGCCCGGCTCTAGCCCGGCGCCGGCGCGGCCCTTCAGACTTCCCAGCGCGGTGTCGATCTGCGCGAAGCCGTCGGCGACAGCGCTGATCCGCCCGCTCACCCCGTTGTTCTCGCCCACGAACGAGGCGACGAACGGCGTCGCCGGGCTATCGTAGACCGCATGACCGTCGCCGACCTGCTCGACCACGCCGTGGTTCATCACCGCCACCCGGTCGGACATGGTCAGCGCCTCGCCCTGATCGTGCGTGATATAGATGAACGTCACGCCGACGCGCTTCTGAATCGCGCGCAGCTCCGTGCGCATATGCTGGCGCAGCCTTAAGTCGAGCGCCGACAGCGGTTCGTCGAGCAGCAGCACCTGCGGCTCCACCGCCAGCGCGCGCGCAATCGCCACGCGCTGCT
This sequence comes from Hyphomicrobiales bacterium, assembly GCA_025358745.1. Classification (GTDB taxonomy): domain Bacteria; phylum Pseudomonadota; class Alphaproteobacteria; order Rhizobiales; family Beijerinckiaceae; genus Roseiarcus. The sequence goes on from JANYIH010000004.1 coordinate 4,238, forward strand.
TCTGCCCGCCGGAGAGTTCGCCGATCCGCTTGTCGCCCGATCCCGGCAGCGCGACCAGCGACAGCAATTCGTCCGCCTTGCGCCGGCGTTCCTTGCCCGGCACGCCGCGCACGCGCAGGCCATAGCCGATGTTCTCGGCCACGCTCATCAGCGGAAACAGCGCGAGGTTCTGGAAGATCAGCGCCGTCGGCCGCTTGTTGGGTCCGACCCCCGCCATGTCCTTGCCGCCGATCCGCACCGTGCCCGCGGTCGGCGCCAGAAAGCCGGAGACCGTGCGCAGGATGGTCGTCTTGCCGCAGCCCGAAGGGCCGAGGATCGAGAAAAACTCGCCGCCGGCGATCTTCAACGACACATCCTTCACCGCGACAAAATCGCCGAAGCGGATGGTGACGTGGTCGATGTCGATGTCGGCGCTCATTCGACACGGCTCGCAAGAAGCGCGCCCGCCCACCGTCCCCTCTCCCCGTTAGTGGGGAGAGGGCCAGGGTGAGGGGCGCTTGCGCTCAGACGCCGATTGAGAGGAATCATGACTCGGAGTCTGCTCGACGTCCGCGCCTCTCACGCCGCCTTGAACTTCTCCGCGTATTGCGTGCGCAGGTCGGCAAACCAGGTCGGCTCGATCGGACGCCACCACATGGTGTCGATCGACTTGCCGGGATAGGCTTGGTTGAAGATGCCGCGCGCCTTGTCGGAGAGCAATTTTTCGGCGCCGATGGCGGAGGGATTATATCCAGAATTCTCCGCCGCGGCGGCGGAAGCCGGCGCGGTGTGGGTGTATTTCAGCCATTCGTAAGCCTGGTCGATGTTCTTGGCGCCCTTGACGATCGAGAACCCGTCAACCCAGCCGATCGCGCCCTCCTTCGGCGCCTGATAGGAGACCGGCTCGCCCGCCTTCTTCATCGAGATCGCCGGCCCGTCCCAGGTCTGGCCGATCACGACGCCGTTGGTCTTCAGGCCGGATTTCGTGTTGTCGGCGGAATCCCAGAACTGCTTGATCCACGGTTTGTGAGCGATGGCGAACTTGAGCAGCTCGTCATAGATCTTCTTCATCGACGCTTCGTCTTTATAGGCGTCGAGCATCCGGTTGCTCGGCAGCTTGCCGGCGCCGTCCATCCACAGGCCGATGCCCAGCAGCAACGAATGCGGCCGGCCCTGCACCTTGCCCTTGTATTCGTCGTTCCACAACGTGCCGAACGAAAGCTCCTCGGGTTTGATGTTGGTCAGATCGTTGCGCCAGGAGATCGCCTCGGTGCCCCAGACATGGGGCACATGAAAGAGCTTGCCGTCCCAGGTCCAGTTCTTGACGGAAGCCGAAAGAAGGCCCGGCACGATCACGCTCGTAGGATCGAATTTGGCGATGTCGATCGGCTGCAGGACGTCGATGTCCTTGAATTGCAGCGCGCGGTCATGGGTGGGCTGGCAAACGTCGAAGCCCTGTCCGCCCGTCGCCTGAAGTTTGTTGATCTGCTCCTCGTTCTGGCTGAACGGCGTCGAATTGACCTTGATGCCGGTCGCCTTTTCGAAATCCGGGATCACCGGATTGGGTAGTTCGTCGTCCCAGTTGATGATGTTGAGCGTGCCCGAGGAGGACAGCGCGTCGCTGACGATTGCGGGCGAGGCCAGCGCCACGGCGCCTGCGGCCGCGGCGCTTTTCAGCACGCTGCGGCGAGAAAACTGCGAGAGGAACAGACTGTGATATGAGCGATACATGCACACCCCTCCGGACGCCGCCGCTCGCGCCGCGCCAAGCGGCGCCGGGCGGGAAGCCTTGGACGCGGGGGCAAGTTGGCATAGGACAGTGCCGCGCACAATCCCGTGAACGGGCGCGCCGGCCCGATTTTTTAAGGGGTTGCGCGGCGAAAATATCCTCGTGCATAACAGGGCGCGCCGGCGGTTTTCGTCACGCCGCCGTCATCTGGACTTGCGAGGGTTTTCGGTTGGCCGAGGACAGATTCTTCAACGCCTGCGTCTCCTACGACGCCGACTACGACCCGCGTTTCGCCCCGCGCTTCGCCGAACTCGCGACCTTTATGCGCGCGCCCTACAAACCCGATCTGGTCGGCGTCGACATTGGCGTTTGCGGCGTGCCGTTCGACGGCGGCGCCACCAACCGGGTCGGTGCGCGCCACGGCCCGCGCTCGGTGCGCGATCTCTCCTCGCTGATGCGCGCCACCCATCACGTTTCCCGCATCAACCCGTTCGCCTTGTGCAACGTCGCCGACGTCGGCGACGCGCGCTTCAACTCGCTGTTCGACAATGCGACGGTGGAGGCTGACATCGTCGCCTTTTTCGCCCGCTTTGCCGAGGCCGGCGTCACGCCGCTCAGCATCGGCGGCGATCACTCCATCACTTATGCGATCCTGAAGGGAATCGTGCGCGACGGTCCCGTCGGCCTGGTCCATATCGACGCCCACACCGACGTGCTGGGGCCGATCCAGGGCGTGCGTTTCCACCACGGCTCACCGTTCCGCAACGCCATCGAGGACGGCCTGCTCGATCCCGCCCGCATGGTGCAGATCGGCATTCGCGGCGCGCACAACACTTCCGAAGCGTGGGACTTCTGCGCCCGCCACGGCGTGCGCGTCGTCTATGTCGAGGAGTTCGATTCTCTCGGCGTCGCCCGCACGGTCGAGATCGCCCGGGGGATCGTGGGGCAGGGGCCGGCCTACCTCTCGTTCGACATCGATGCGCTCGATCCCTCGATCGCGCCGGGCACCGGCACGCCGGAGGCGGGCGGCCTGACGATGCGCGAGGCGCAGGGTCTGGTGCGCGGGATGCGCGGGCTCGACCTGATCGGCGCCGACGTCGTCGAGGTCTCGCCGCCGTTCGATCCCGGAACGAACACGGCGCTGTGCGGGGCGACGATGGCCTACGAGCTTTTGTGCCTGCTGGCCGAAGCGAGGGCGGCGCGGCGGGGCTGACTTCGGCCCGCGCACCGCGTCTGCCGAAAAAATCATCACCCTCTCTTCCAGACGACTTCATTTTGTGCATATTCCGCGACCTGCGCGAGGCCCGCACGAGAACGCCCGGGGATTGGGCGCCGGCGGGCCGCAGGGGGGAAGCATGAAACTGATCACAGCCGTCATCCGGCCGTTCAAGGTCGATGACGTTCGCGACGCGCTGGAAAAGCTCGGCGTACACGGCATGACCGTCACCGAGGTCAAGGGCTACGGCCGGCAGAAGGGCCACACGGAGGTCTATCGCGGCGCCGAATATGTCGTGAATTTCGTGCCCAAGGCCCGCATCGAGGTCGCCGCGCCCTCCGACCGCGCCGACGCGGTGATCCGCGCCATCCAGGAGGCCGCGCGCACCGACAAGATCGGCGACGGCAAGATCTTCGTCACCCCGCTGGAGCGCGCTTTGCGCATCCGCACCGGCGAAACCGACGACGACGCGCTGTAAGGGCGGAGACCGACATGATCCGCGCCGTCTCGCGCGCCGGCCTGGCCGGCCTCAGCCTGCTCGTCTTGCTGACCCCCGCCCTTGCGCAAACCCCCAGGATAGATCCCGCCGACACCGGCTTCATGATTGCGGCCACCGCGCTCGTGCTCTTGATGACGCTGCCGGGTCTGGCGCTGTTTTATTCAGGCATGGTCCGGCGCAAGAACATTCTGGCCACCATGGCGCAGAGCGTCGCGGCGACCGCGATCGTCTCGCTGCTGTGGTTCGCGCTCGCCTATTCCCTCGCCTTCGCCGGCGGCGGATCGATCCTGGGCGGGGTTTCGCGCGCGTTTCTTTCCGGCATCGGCCTCGACACGACCAGCCCGCTCGCGCCGACCATCCCCGAAATGCTGTTCATGGCCTATCAGATGACCTTCGCGGTCATCACCGTCGCGCTGGTGGGCGGCGCGGTGGCGGACCGGCTGCGCTTTTCCGCCTTCGTCGTCTTTTCCGCGCTGTGGCTGTTCCTGGTCTATGTCCCGAGCGCGCATTGGGTGTGGGGCGGCGGTTTCCTGCAAAGTCTCGGGCTGATCGACTTCGCCGGCGGCACGGTGGTCCACATCAATGCCGGCGTCGCCGGGCTGGCGGCGGCGCTGACGCTGGGCGCGCGGCAGGGCTATGGCAAAGAAAACCTCGCGCCGTTCGATCTGTCGCTCGCCGTCGTCGGCACGGGGCTGCTGTGGGTCGGCTGGTTCGGCTTCAACGGCGGCTCGGCGCTCGCCGCGGGTTCGCGCGCGGTGTTTGCGATCGTGGCGACGCATTTTTCCGCCTGCGCCGGCGCGGTGGTCTGGAGCCTGATCGAGTGGCGCCATCGCGGCAAACCTTCGGTGCTCGGCATGATCTCGGGCGCGGTGGCGGGTCTGGGCACGATCACCCCGGCCTCCGGCTACGTGCTGCCTTGGCAGGGCGTGTTGATCGGCGCCATCGCCGGCGCGGTGTGCTATTTCGCCTCGACCTCGATCAAATCGCGGTTCGGCTATGACGATTCGCTCGACGTGTTCGGCGTTCACGGCGTCGGCGGCGTGCTCGGCACCTTGCTCGCCGGCGTGTTCGCGACCGCGTCGGTGAGCGCCAGCGGCGCCGATCCCGGGATTTCCGGCCTCTGGCAGGGCAATGGGCGTCAATTCGCCGTTCAGCTCGTCGGCGTTGTGGTGACGGTTGTTTGGTGCGCGATCGGCACCTGGATCGCGCTGAAACTCACCTCCGCGCTCACCGGCCTGCGCGTCAGCGCGGAGGAGGAGCGCGAGGGCCTCGACGTCAGCCAGCACGGCGAGGCGATGGGGACTTGACGCGCGCTCAGTACAGCGCCGGCTTCGCCACGAGCGCGATCTTCGCCGCCGTCCCCGAGGCGAGCGAAGCGACGCCGGCTTCCGCCGTCAGCGACGCCGCATAGCCGTCCCAGGCGCTGGCGCCGACCGGCTTGCCCGTCGCGATGGCGTTGGCCCAGGCGCTGTTTTGCAGCCGATAAGCTTCGGCGAAGCGCGGCCGCCAGTCCGCGGGATAGGTCGTGATCGTTTGGAGGTTGACGTGGATCTCGCTGTGGACGGGCGAGCGCAGAAACACCGAGCCTTTCTCGCCGACGAGTTCGCCGCGCACGTCGTAGCCATAGGCCGCGTTGTTGTTGATCTCGACATTGACGAGCTGGCCGCCAAGCGTCTTCAGCACCATGAAGACCGGCGCGCCCGCCTTGCCGGCGTCGCGGAATTCCGGCCGGAACACTGTGATCGATTGATAATCCGCATCCAGCACGAAACGGGCGATGTCGAATTCGTGCGGCGCCGAATTGGTGATCGCCATCTGCCCGGTGAAGTTGGACGGCGCGCATACGTTGCGGTGAAAATTATGCATCATCAGCGCCGGGCCGACGACCCCTCGCGCAAAAGTTTGTTTCATCTCCACATAGGCCGGGTCGAACCGGCGCATGAAGCCGATCTGCACGAGACGCCGGCCCGCCTTCACTTCCGCCGCGATCAAGTCGAGACATTCGCTCGCGCTCTGCGACAGCGGCTTTTCGCACAACACCGGCTTGCCCGCCTCTATGCAGGCCTTGGCGAGCGGCGCGTGGGTGTCGTCGGGGCTGGCGATCACAACGGCGTCAACCGACTTGTCGGCGATCACCGCCCACGGATCGGCGCCCGCGTGCAACGCCCCCGTCGCCTCCGCTATCGCGCGGGCGCGCGCGATGTCCGCGTCGCAGACAGATTGCAGGGCGACGCCGGGAATCTCGCGCGACAATATCCGCGCATGGTCCGCGCCCATCACGCCGGCCCCGATCAAACCGACCCGAATGCTCATCGTCGCTCGTTCCTCGCCCTTCAGCTGTGGGCCGAGTCTACCGCCCCTTCATCGCCTCCGCCAGCTTCGCCCCCAATCCGCCCAGTCCCGCCGGCTCCGGCTTGCGCGGAGCCACGCGCTCGTTGCGACCCGCCGGGGCATGCCCGACCGGCGCGCTCGACTGCACATCCCCCGAACGCATCGTCAGCGCGATGCGCTTGCGTGGCTCGTCCACCTCGACCACCCGCACCTTGACCACATCGCCCGCCTTCACCACGTCGCGCGGGTCCTTCACGAAACGGTCGGCAAGTTGCGACACATGCACCAGCCCGTCCTGATGCACGCCGATGTCGACGAAGGCCCCGAAGGCGGCGACGTTGGTGACCGTTCCCTCCAGCCGCATCCCCGGCTTCAGATCCTTGATGTCCTCGACCCCCTCGGCGAAAACAGCGGTCTTGAACTCGGGACGCGGGTCGCGGCCGGGCTTCTCCAGCTCGGCGAGAATGTCGCGCACCGTCGGCAGGCCGAATTTCTCGTCGACGAACGCCTTCGGGTCGAGCTTCTTCAGCGCCGTCTTGTCGCGCATCAGCGCGCGCAGGTCGCGCCCGCAAGCCGCCACGATCTTCTTGGCGACGGCGTAGGCCTCGGGATGCACGGCCGAAGCGTCGAGCGGCTCGGCGCCGTCGCGGATGCGCAGGAAGCCCGCGCATTGCTCGAACGCGCGCGGCCCGAGCCGGTTGACCTTCAGCAGCGCCTTGCGGCTGTCGAACGGCCCGTTGGCGTCGCGATGCGCGACGACAGCCTCGGCCAGCGACGACCCCAGCCCCGACACGCGCGCGAGCAGGGCGGAAGAGGCCGTGTTGAGATCGACGCCGACCGCGTTGACCGCGTCCTCCACCACGCCGTCGAGCGAGCGGCCCAGTTTGTAGGGGTCGACGTCGTGCTGATATTGCCCGACGCCAATCGCCTTCGGCTCGATCTTGACCAGTTCCGCGAGCGGGTCCTGCAACCGCCGCGCGATCGACACCGCGCCGCGCAAGGACACGTCGAGGCCGGGAAACTCGGCCGCCGCCAGCGCCGAGGCCGAATAGACCGAGGCGCCCGCCTCGCTCACCACCACCTTGGTCGGCTTTGTCCCCGGCAGGGCCGCGAGCATGTCGGCCACCAGCCGCTCCGTCTCGCGGCTCGCCGTGCCGTTGCCGATGGCGATCAGTTCGATTTTGTGGCGGGCGACAAGCGTCGCCAGTTCCGCCTGCGCGCCGCGCAGGTCGTTGCGCGGCGGGAACGGGTAGACGGTCGTGGTGGCGACCACCTTGCCGGTGGCGTCGATCGCGGCGACCTTGACGCCGGTGCGGATGCCGGGATCGAGCCCGAGCGTCGGGCGCGCTCCGGCAGGCGCGGCGAGCAGGATGTCCTTGAGATTGTGGGCGAACACTTTTATCGCCTCGTCCTCCGAGCGCTCCCGCAATTCGCTCATCAGGTCGAGCGACAGCGAGGTTGAGAGTTTCACGCGCCAGGTCCAGCGCGCGACGTCGCTGAGATAGACGTCGCCCGGCGCGGCTGACGTCGCCTGACAGGCTTCCGCGATCATGCGCTCGACCGGCCTGGCGGTCTCCCCGGCGTCTACTTCGAGGTCGAGTTTGAGAAAGCCCTCGTTGCGGCCACGCAACATCGCCAGCGCCCGATGGCTGGGCACGGCGGCCCAGCGCTCGGAATGATCGAAATAGTCGGAGAATTTCGCCCCCGCCTCCTGTTTGCCGTCCTCCACGCGCGCTCGCAGCACCGCCTTCTCGCGCATATAGGCCCGCAGCCGCCCCACCAGTTCGGCATTGACCGCGAACCCCTCCGAGAGAATGTCGCGCGCGCCGTCGAGCGCGGCTTTAACGTCGGCGATTTCGCCGGCGACGTAAGGCGCCGCCAGTTCGGCGGGGACGCGCGCCCTGTCGGCGAGGATCGCCTCCGCCAGGGGGCCGAGTCCCCGCTCACGGGCGATGTCGGCCTTGGTGCGGCGCTTTGGCTTATAGGGCAGGTAGAGGTCTTCCAATTCCGCCTTGGTGGCGGCGCGGCCGATCTGCGCCTCCAGCGGATCGGTCAGCTTGCCCTGCGCGCGGATCGACTCCAGGATCGCCTCGCGCCGGCTCTCCATTTCGCGCAGATAGATCAGCCGCTCGGACAGATTGCGCAATTGCGTGTCGTCGAGCCCGCCGGTCGCTTCCTTGCGATAGCGGGCGATGAACGGCACCGTCGAGCCCTCGTCGATCAGGGCGATGGCGGCGCTGGCCTGTTCGACCCTGGCGCCGATCTCGGCGGCGATGAGGGCGGCGATGCGGCGAGTGTTGTCAGCCATGTCTTGTCCGGTTTCGCGAATCGAGACTCGAGTCTAGTCAGGGCGGGCGGGCGTGGCTACAAAGTCGTCGTCTTCTGTTGCAAGAATAGCGCAGGGTTCACGGAAAGCGCGATGGAGCGCGAGAGTAAGCGACAACCTGAGTCGACATCGCCAACTTTTCTGTGCTTCGATTGCTGAGACAATTGGACTTTCATTTTCTCTTGGTCAGCGAAGAGGGGCTCACGATGCGGGGACGCAGATCGGCGGCCGCTTTGGCCGCGTTCGCGCTCGCCTGTGCGTCCCTCGCGGCGCCTGCACTCGCGGAATCGCAGAACATCGGCGCGACCGAGACGGCGAAAAACGAAGTCTCGCGTGAACTCGCCGGCGCGGCGGGCAAGCTTAACGCGGGCGATCCCGTGTTTCGCAACGAGGTCGTCAAGACAGGCCAGGAATCCACCGCGAAACTGGTGTTTCTCGATTCCACCAATCTCGCGGTGGGGCCGATCTCGCGCGTCGTGCTCGACCGTTTCGTCTATCAGGGCGACTCCTCGGGCCAGACGGTGGCGGTGAAGCTGACCAAGGGGCTGTTCCGTTTCACCACCGGCGCGCTCGACAAGAACGCCTATTCCGTCACCACGCCGACGGCGGCGATCGGCGTGCGCGGCACGATCCTCGATATTTCCGTCGGCGGCCTGAAGACGAAGGTCACGCTGCGCGAGGGCCGCGCCATCGTCTGCCCCGTCGACAAGGGCGCCGCGTTCGAGCAGCTCGCCCGCGATTGCACGCACGGCAAGGGCAAGCATTGCGATTGCACCGCGCTCGATCAGGTCGGCCAGACCGTCGAAGTGTCGCGCGCCGCCGGTTCGAGCCGCACGACGCAGACCCTGTCGCCGGCGGCGGTCGATTTCCAGCCGTTCTGCAACGGCTCCCTGTGCGACGCGACCGACTACGCTTCGCTCGCCAACGGCAATGCCGATCTCGCCAGCGCAATCGATGCGCCCAGCGGTGGCGGCGCCGCTTTGTGCGGGCGGTAGCGATGCGCAGGCCCGGCATTTCCCATTGCGCTCTGCTCGCCGCACTGGCGGCGGCCGGATTGGCTTCGACCCTCGCCCGGGCCGACACGCCGGCCATCGACGTGACCACGGTGGGAACCTATCCGCCGCTCTCCCCCAACGGGTTCAACTATTTCCAGGCGCCCGGCAATTACACCTTCATCTGGGATTTCACGGCGAAGTCGGCCATCGACGTCACCCAGCTCGGCTATTACAATTCGGCCCTGGCGGGAACGCCGGAGCCGAACGGCTTCGGCTCGCACTTCCTGACGCTGACGGATCTGACGACCGATGCGACGCTCGCTTCCGCCACGGTGACCGCCCGCAACACGGCGAACGGGTTCTTCAACTATGCGCCGATTGACGCGATGCGGTTGAACACCACCGACACCTACGAAGTGTCGGGTACGATGACCTCTCAGTATTATCTGGTCGGCCTCAACCAGTCGACCGCGCCGACCGCCTCCGCGATCAATTATCTGTTTGGAACCGGTCTCAACATTTTCGGCGGCCCTGCGCCGCCGGGAACCTACTACGACTTCGGGCCGAATTTTCAGTTCACGCCCGCGTCCAGATGCACGGAAAACGTGGCGGGCCGGAATATCATCGCCCTGTTGGGCGATTCCTGCGTCGCCGCGCCGGGCATATACAACCCGACGACCACGAGCGTTGCGCTGCCTGTGACTTACAACGGCTTCGGCTTCTACGCGCACGGCGGCTCGATCACCTCGGACGGGGCGATCGCGATCAACACCTCGAACCCCAATTCAAGGGGCGGCAGCTACGGCGTCTGGGCCGATACGACCGGCTCGTTGATCACGCTGAACGGAACCTCGGCGATCACCACCGTCGGCGTGAATTCGCATGGCGTCTACGCCTCCGGGGGCGGCCAGATCAACTCACCCGGAGCGCTCTCGGTCGCCTCGAACGGCATCGGCGCCTTCGGCGTCTACGCTTCCGGCGCCGGCTCCGCGATCACCGCCGCGATCGGGTCGATTTCGATGACCGGCGCGAACTCCGCCGGCGCCCGGGCGGACGGCGGCGGCCATGTCTCGCTGACCGGCGGATCGGTGACGACCTCCGGCGTGAACGGGGTGGGGCTCCTCGCCAGCGGCGTGAATTCCATCGTCTCCGCCACCAATGTCGCGGTGTCGACCTCAGGCGGGGGCTCTGCGCAAGCCCTGCTCGCCGAAAGCGGGGGAGCCCTCATCACCAACGGCGGCTCGGCCAGCACGAGCGGCCGCGACGTTTACGTCGCCGCCGCGGTGGACGGGGGATCGCTGAGGTTGACGGGAACGGCGATCGAGGCGACCGGCCTCGGCGCGGGCGGGATCGCGGTCAACGGCGCGATCTCCGCGTTGGATGGGAACAACCTGACCATCGTCACGCATGGCGATTATGATTCCGCCAACAGTTCAGGCGCGGCCGGCGTCGCCAATCAAGGCTCTGGCGAAGTCGTCGGCGGCGGCAACGTGCAGCTGACGAATTCAACCATCACGACCTTGGGCTCCGCCGCGATCGGGGCGGTCAATCTCGATTCCGGTCAGATGAGGATCACCGGCGGCGCCATCAACACCAGCGGCGCTCGGTCCGACGGCGTCTACACCGGCGGCGGCTCGACGACCAATCTCGCCGGCGTGGCGATCACCACCTCGGGCGCGGGGGCCAAGGGGCTCATCGTCCGCGACGCCGGCACGACGCTCAACGGCTCCAATCTGACCGTCGTCACATCGGAGACCACCGCCAACGGCGGCTTCCAGGCCGATGCGCTCTACAATGGCAATGGCGGCGGCGCCGGCGCCGGATCGACCGGCGGCGCGACGGTCTCGCTCACCGCCTCCTCGTTCACCACGCACGGCGACCGCGCCAGCGGCGTCGTCACGGAGAACGGCGGCTCGACCACGCTGACCCGAAGCTCGGTCGCCACATCAGGCGTGCAGGCCAGCGCCGTTTACGGATCGAGCGGCAGTTCGACGACGCTCAACAATGTCACGCTGACCACGACGGGCAACGCGGCGAAGGGCATCGACATCGAGGGCACCGGGACGACTCTGAACGGCGCGAATCTCACGATCACCACGTCCGGCACGATCGACCCGGCGACAGGTTTTCACGCGCAGGGCGTCTACAACGGCTCCTCGGTCCCCGCCGTCGCCGGCCGGACCGGCGGCGGCACGGTGGCGCTGATCGACTCCCGCGTCACGACGCATGGCGACGTGGCCTATGGCGTCGACACCGCAAACGGGGGCTCGACGTCTTTCAGCGGCGGTTCGATAGCGACTTCCGGGGTCGGCGCCATCGCCTTGCTCGCCACCAGCGGCGCGACGACCGCCGTCGCCCCCGACAGCGACGGCCAGGGCGCGACGATCTCCACCACCGGACGCTCGGCGTTGGGCGCCTTGGCCGGCAGCGGCGCGGCGATCACCCTGACCGGCGCGACGATCTCGACCCACGGCGACGGCTCGACCGGCCTCGCCGTGCGCGATTCCGGCTCCTCCGTGACGGCGAGCAAGGTTACGATCACGACGACAGGCGGCCACGACGCGACTAGCGGCCTCAACGCCTTGGGCGCCTATAACGGGCCGGGCTCGACCGGAACTTCGGGGGGCAATCTCACGCTCGACCATGTGAGCGTCTCGACGTCAGGTTTTGGCGCCGACGCGGTCCGGACGGAGGCGGGCGGCGCCACGACAATAACCGGCGGCGTCTTCACGACCTCCGGTCAGTCCAGCGCGGCGATGTCGGTGGTCAATTCCGGCGCCTTGACAATCAACGGCGCCGCGCTCGCGTCGAGCGGCGCGGCGTCGGTCGGATTGGATCTCGCGGGCGCGGGCGGCCACGTCAGCGCCAACAACGTGACCATCGCGGAGACGGGCGACGGGCTGCCCGGGCAGGCGCAAAGCGTCGCGGTGTTCAACGGCGCGAACGGCCTCTCGCCGGGCAATGGCGTGCTGAGGATCACGGATTCGGCGATCACGACCAGCGGCGTGCAAGCGCTCGGCCTGTTCACGGGCTCCCAGGCGACGACGATCCTGCAGGGCGTGACGATCTCCACCTCCGGCGCCGGATCGCTCGCCGTGGCGGCGGCGGGCGGGACAACGACGCTCGAACAGGACGAGGGCGGCGTCAGCGTCGCGATCTCGACCACCGGCGCCTCCGCCACCGGTGCGATCGCGCTGAGGGGCGGCGCCCTTTCGATCACCGGCGGGTCGATCTCGACCGCCGGCGACGGCTCGGCCGGCCTCGCGGTCAACGACGCCGGCTCGTCGGCGACCGCGACCAACGTGACAATCAGCACCAAGGGGGGGCTCGACGCCGCCACCGGCCGCAAGGCCTATGGCGTCTACAACGGCCCCGGCCCGACCGGAACTTCGGGCGGCAATCTGGCGCTCGCCAACGTGATTGTTACGACGCAGGGCGACCAGTCGGCCGCGTTCGTCACTGGCGTCGGCGGCGTCACCACCGCGACAGGCGGCGCCTTTTCGACGGCGGGCGCGAACGCTGCCGCCGTCTCCGTGCTCAAGGGCGGGACGCTGACGATCTCCGGCGCCGCGCTGACGACGACCGGCGCCGGCGCCGCCGGCCTGACCCTCAATGGAGGCGGCGGCAAAGTCACCGCCAGCAATTTGACGATCAGCACCTCCGGCGGCGTGTCCGTCGCGACCGGATCGCATGCCGACGGCGTCTATAACGGATCGTTCGGGAGCTTGACCGGCGGCGGGATAATGTCGGTGACCGACTCGACGGTCAGGACCGCCGGCGCTCAAGCCTATGGCGTCTCGGTCGGCGCCGGGGGAAGGACGACGTTTCTGGGCGGTTCCATCGCGACCTCCGGCGCCGGCGCGGATGCGGCGCGCGCCAACAACGGCGGTATTCTTAATATCAGATTGGACCAAGCCGGCGTCCGGACGCAGATTGCGACCACCGGCGTCGCGAGCGCGGGCGCGCTCGCCTCCAATCAGGGCGCTATTGTGCTGGACGGCGCGACGATTGCGACGACAGGCGACGGTTCGGTCGGCCTCGCCGTCTACGACGCAGGCTCGTCGGCCAGCGCGACGAACGTAAGAATCAGCACGAAGGGGGGGCTCGACATCGCCGCCGGCCTTCAGGCCTACGGCGTCTACAATGGGCCAGGGTCGAGCGGAACGTCCGGGAGCTTTCTGACCCTCGCCGACGTGATCGTGACGACGCAAGGCGACCGTGTCGACGCCTTCTCGACTCTGGCCGGCGGCAAGTCGACCGCGACCGGCGGCGCTTTCTCGACGGCGGGGGCGGGCGCAACCGCCGTCTCCGTGCTCAACGGCGGCGCGCTGCAAATCTCGGGCGCCGCTCTGACGACGAGCGGGGACGGCGCCTCCGGCCTGATCGTCAACGGAATGGACGGCGGCGTCATCAGCAGCGTCATCGGCGGCAACCTGACGATCGCGACCTCCGGCGGTGTGTGGTCAGTGAACGGCGCGCACGCCGATGGCGTCTACAATGGCCCCTCCGGTTCCAACGCGCGCGGCGGGTCGATCGGGATCGCCGATTCCGCCGTCACCACCAGCGGCGCGCAGGCCTACGGCGTTGAAGCAGGCGTGGGCGGCACGACGAGCTTCCTCGGTGGAACCATCGCGACCTCGGGTTTGGGGGCCAATGCGGCGCGCGCCGAGAATGGCGGCAGGTTGTTTTTCGACGTCGGGACGAAGCTTCAGGCGACGACTATTTCGACCTCGGGCGCCGGCGCCTACGCCGCAGTCGCCGTCGGCGGCGGCAAGCTCTCGCTGATCGGCGCGACTATCGCCACGACCGGCGACGGCTCGGGCGGCCTCGGCGTCAATGGCGCGGGCTCGGAAATCGACGCAACGGGCGTCACGATCTCGACCAAGGGCGGCTTCGACTCCGCTTCCGGCCTGCATGCCTACGGCGCCGCCAATTCGCCGCACGGCTCCTTCGCCAGCGGAGGCGTGCTGAACCTGACAAACGTCGCGATCTCGACCGCCGGCGACGCGATGTACGGCGTCTATACTGGCGCCAGTTCGACCACGACTTACGCCGGCGGATCGGCGGCGACTTCTGGCGCGAACGCCGACGCGCTGCACGTCACCGGCGCGGGCGCGAGCCTCACCGCCAGCGGCGTCGCTCTCTCCACGACGGGCGCCGCCGCCTATGGCGCGGCCGCCGTCAACGGCGGCGCGCTGACGCTGGGGGACCAAACGCAGGTCGCCGCCTCCGGCCTCGGTGCGCACGGCCTCTATGTCGCCGGCGTCGGCTCGACCGCGAGCCTTTCCGGCGCCGTGGCGATTTCGGCCACCGGCGCCGGGGCGGCCGGCGTCTATGTCGATGCGGGCGGCGCCGTCGCCTCGGCCGGCCCGCTGTCGATCTTCGCCAAAACCCATGGCGTGTTCCTCAACGGCGCGACGGGGGACGCGACGATTCCCGCCGCGTTCGGCGCCTCGGGGCCGCTCAGCGTGAAAACCACCGACGCGTCCGGCGCCGCGCTGACGCTGTCGGGCAATTCCGTCACTTTCGCCGCCACCGGCGGCGGCCTGATCCAGGCGGCGGGAACGGGCGTCGCCTTCCTCAACGGCGTCAACCAGAGCGCGGTCTTCAAGAACTTCGAGATCGACACCCCCGCGGGCGACCTCATCTTCGCCGATCCCGCCGCCGCGACCATCGCCTTCGACAACAGCCTCGCCAACGCCGGCTCAGGCAATCTCGCCCATGTCGTCGGCGGCAGCGATCTCAACCTGACCGCGCTCGCCTCGACCCTGATCGGCGCCGTCGTCACCGAACCCGGCTCGTCCTCGACGATGACGCTGGCCGGCGGCTCGGTCTGGACCGTGACCGGCAATTCGACCGTGAACAACCTAAACCTCGTCAACAGCTCCGCGATGTTCGCGCCCTCGACGAGCGGATTTCACACGCTGACCGTCGATTCCTATGTCGGGACCGGCGCCGGCCTCACCTTCAACGCCGTGCTCGGCGGCGCCCATCCCGGCGCCGACCAACTCATCATCAACGGCGGCCAGGCGGTTGGCTCGACGACAATCTCGATCCGGCAGATCAACCAGACCAGCGCGCAGGCGATCGGCGCCGCGTCGTCGGCGGCCGCCGCGCCGGCTTCGAGCGTGCCCATCGTCGTGACGACGAACGGGGGGGCCATCGCCCCCAACGCTTTCACCCTGGCCGGCCCCGTGGTGGCGGGCGACACCGTCTATTCGCTGCAACAGCAGCCCGGCGGCGAGTTTCTGGTCGGCAATCAGGGCCAATCGTCGTCGCAATTGAGCGGCTCGCTCGCGAGCCTGTCGCAGAGCCGGCAGTCGCAGGCGGTGACCACCCGCGTGCTCGGCTCGATCCTCACCGGCGCGACCGAGCAGATCAACTGCTCCTCGTGCAGCAGCGGCTTCGCCTCGTTCGGCTCGTTCGCGCTCGGCGTTCACGGCCGCTGGACGCTGAGCCCGAGCGTGGCGTTGATCGCGGGCCTGTCTTACGACAATTACACCGCGCCCGGCGTCACCGTGAACAACGCGCTGCTCGGCGCGCTCGGCGTTCGCTACGACATGGTGGAATTGGGCAAATACCGGCCGTTCTTCGAGACCGGGGTCGCCGTCTCGCCCTACGCCAACGTCACCTTCCGCCGCAGCTATGTCTCCAACATCGGCAGCGGCGTCGGCGTCGGCAACACATTGTCGCGCTCGGTCGCCGCCTTCGGCCGCGCCGGCTACATCTGGCGCCTGAGCCAACGCGACGAGGCCGCGCTCTACACCGATCTAAGCCGCAGCTGGCAATCGACGGGCGGCTATCTGGAAAGCCCGAATCCCGGCAATCCGTTCGGCGCGCTGGTGGAACCAAGCCTCGACACAATGAACATCTGGAAGGTCGGCGCCCAATTCACCCATCTGTTCGGCGACCATATCGAGGCCAATGTCAGCGCGGGCTACGCGCTGGCGTTCGACTCCAAATACAGATCGACCGCCTCGCTCGCCGGCCTGACGGCGGCGGGCGCGGCGGCGGCGAGCTTCGACTGGGCGGAACTGGGCGGCCGGCTCAGCTATCGCTTCTCGAAAAACGTGATCGCCGACGTCTTCGTGCTCGGCACGGTCGGCGCCGAGCCCGCCGGCAGTCAGATCCACGGCGGCCTTGCCTTGCGGATGGCGTTCTGATGATCGAACTGCACCATTGCCGCGATGCGCGCTCGTTCCGGGCGCTGTGGGCGCTGGAGGAGCTGGGCCTGCCCTATGAACTCAAGCCGCTGCCGTTCCCGCCGCGCTACCGCGCCCGCGAATATCTCGCGCTCAACCCGTTCGGCACGATTCCGCTGATGATCGACGGCGCGACGCGGATGACCGAATCGGCGGCGATTTGCCAATATCTCGCCGACCGCTACGGCTCGCCCCCGCTGCGCGTCGAGCCGTCCGAGCCCGGCTATGGCGCCTATCTCAACGCGCTGCATCAGGGCGAGGCGACGCTGACCTTCCCGCAGACCATCGTGCTGCGCTACAGCCAGCTTGAGTCCGAAGAGCGCCGCCTGCCGCAGGCGGTCGCCGACTACGGCAAATGGACGATCGGCCGGCTGCGCGCTTTGGAGAGCTGGCTCGCCGGCGCCGAATTTGTCGCGGCCGGCCGATTCACGATGGCCGACATCTCGATCGCCTATGCGCTGATGCTGACCAAGGCTGTCCATCTGTGGGACGAGGTCCCCGCCTCGCTGCAAGCCTATTTCGAGCGCTGCGCCGCCCGACCCGCCTTCGCGCGCGCCAAGGCCGCGCAGGGCGAGAGCGCCCTGTTCTGAGCGGCGCCGCGAAAAGGCCGGCTTTTCCTCACAAGCGATCTCCTGCGAGGAGGGTTGGTCGGTTGCGCCGTTTCATAGCTCTGGCGATGTGGCTCCGCGCGGCTTCCGCGCAGGCGGATTGCGACGCGAGCTTAACCGCCCCGCTGTCGCTGCGCCCCGCCGAGATCGTCGCCGACTACAAGCCCGTGCTGCGCGCCTGCCACGGCGAAGGCGGCGACAGAGTAGCTATTCGCGAGATGCGGCTCGGTGGCGCGCCGGCGCTGTTGCTCGCCGACCCCGCGACGCTCGACACAAAACTCGAACGCGCCGCCTGCTGGACCTGCGAGGATGTATCCGAGAGCGCGCTCGCTGATACACGCATGATGCGGGCGATCGACAAGGCCGCCGCCGCGCCGGGACTGACCCACCGCACCTTTCTCGCCAACGCCGGGCTCACGCACGGCCGGCGCGGCGGCTTCTTCACCGGCGATCTCTGTCCCTCCAACCGGCCGATGGACCGCGCTTTCCTGCAAACGCTGGCAGGCGAGCGGACGCCGATCGCCCTTTCGATCTCCGGCCTGTGGCTCAAACATCATTTCGCCGATTATCGCTGGTTGCTCGATGCGCAAACGCGGGGGCGGCTCGCCATCACCTGGGTCAACCACAGCTACAGCCATCCCTTCCGGCCCGGAGTCGTCGACGGCGCCAATTTCCTGCTGTTGGCGAACGTCGATCCCGATTACGAGATCCTGCAAACCGAGCGCCTGCTGGTCGCCAACGGCCAGACGCCGTCGCTGTTCTTCCGCTTCCCCGGCCTTGTCTCATCCTCGCCGCTGATGCAGACTTTGCGCGTCCGCCACCTGATCGCGCTCGGCGCCAACGCCTGGCTCGCGCTCAACCAGAAGCCGGGGGACGGCTCGATCATCCTCGTGCATCCCAATGGCAACGAGGAACTGGGCTTGCAGATCTACCGCCGCGACGCCGCCAAAGGCCTGTTGCCCCCGCTCAAACCGCTCGATGAGGCGCCCGAATGAAGTCCTGGTTGCTCGCTGTCTGCCTGCTCGCCGCGCTTGGGGCCCGCGCGTGCGCCGCGCCGGTGGATATGAACACGCTCGCCTGCCAGGATTGGCTCGACGCCGGGGAGGAGGAGCAGGATCAGATGGTGGCCTGGCTGCGCGGCTACCAATCCGGCCGCTCGACCTCCGCGCTGTACGATTCCGCGACCGCCCGCGCCGATGCGACCGCGCTCAAACGCTACTGTCAGAGCCATCTCAGCGTCGGCGTGATCAGCGCCGCCGGGCAATGGAAGCGCTGAGCCGCGAGGCTGTTTGTCAGACGTCCTTTTGCAGCAGGAACGTCGTCGAAACGCCGACGCCTCCGGTGCAATAATCCGGCGAGGCCTCCAGCGGACGCAATCCGTGGCGATGCGCGAGGGCGAACACGGCGCCCTGGTCGAGCGCATGCATTTCCATCCATTCGTTGCTCAGCCCGCCGAGATAGTCCTTGAGCCTGAAGCTGTAGCCCTCGGCTCCCCGGGTCGGAACCTGGAAAAAGGCGATTCCGCCCTTGTTCAGGCCCGCGAACGCCGCGTCCAGGACTTGAAAAATGATCGGCGGCGGGCTGTGCTGCAACACGATCATCGAATAGAAGAAGTCGGCGCCCCTGAGTTTGGCGAGGTCGGCCCTGGATCTGACGCGCTCGTATTGCGCATTTCCCACGCCCTGTTGTTTTGCCCGTCGCTCGGCCATGGCGAGATGGTTGGCGGAAATGTCCATCGCGACGACGCCGGCGAAGCGACGCGCCAGCCATTCGGTGCAACGGCCGACGCCGCAGCCGTATTCCGCGCACACGCCCCCGGCTTTCATCGCCAGCCCGTTGCGCGCGAGCCAGCTTTCGACCCGCTCCACGTCGCCCTGTCCCGTGGCGTAGAACGCCTCGATGTCGGCGGGGCCCGAAAGTGATTCCGCCTTGAACCGAGGGTCTGTAAGAACGGAAAAGTACGGCTCTTCGCCACCAAGTTGAGTCCACGTCCTTTCGACGTGATCCCATAGTTTTTGCAAAGACTCGTCGTCTATTTCGGATTCTATATGTTGAGGTTTTGCTCTGTCATACGGATATAGATCAACGAATTTGGGTATTATGCTGCGAAATTCCGCTGAAGCCAGGAATTGGGCGAAAACGGCGTCAATACTTTCTCCGGATAGTATGCGATTTCGCCAATAGGGAACAGCACCGTCTTCAGGAGTGCGCAACAGCACGGCATGATAAAGCGCCGATACGATCGAATCGACAGGAATAGCGAGGGAGTCGCTGGAAGATGGTTGTTCGGTCAATGATTTATACCTTCCGAATCGTGGCGAGGCGGCAATGCGAATGACGATCCTGCCTACAAGAGTTTTGCAATCGAAGGAACGGGGCCGCATACGAGAGGCCTGCTGGCAGGGACACCAAACGGCGCCTAACCCTCTGAATGCGCCATCGCCCGTCCTGTCCTGCGCGCCTCAGCGCTTCGGCGGCGCAACCCCGAAAGCCTTGGCCAGAAACAGGCCGGCGTGGCGCAGCCCGCCATTGTCGATGCCGTGGCCGATCCCCACCGACATATGCCATTGCGTCGGCAGATCAGCGGCGCCGAGTTGGTCGGCGGCGACGAACATCGCGTCGACCGGGATCATCGGATCCTGATCGCCGTGGATCAGCAGGATCGGCGGCGGCGCGCCCTTCGCATCGCGCGCGGTCGCCTCGGCCAAACGCTCCGGCCCGACCAGCAGGCCGGAAAAGCCGACGATTCCGGCCGGCGCGCGCGAGCGGCGCAGGCCCACATGCAGCGCCATCATCGCGCCCTGGCTGAAGCCGCACAAGGCCAGCCGGCTCTCGTCTAGGCCGAGCCGCGCCAGTTCCTCGTCGATGAACGCGTCGATCACCGGCCGCGCGGCTTGCGCGCCGCTCAACCGATCCTGCGCGGAGCGCGCATCATCCACCCCGCGCGCCGCGCTCAGCGCGAACCATTGCCGGCCGGTCGGCGCGCCGGCGCAACGCTCGTGCGCGTGCGGCGAGACGAAGGCCGCGTCGGGCAAAAGGTTGCGCCAGTGCTGGCCAAGTTCAATCAGATCGTTTCCGTCCGCGCCGTAGCCGTGCAGGAACACGACGAGCTGTTTGGCCTTGCCGCTCTTGGCCTCCAAACGCGGTCCGGTGATTTTTGCGGTCATGACGGTTTCCTTTGATCCCGCTTTCGTCTAGCCGCCTGTTCCCCTCGCGTCGAGATCGACCACGCCCGCCCGCGATTTCAACGCGCCGTAATAGGCCCACAACATCCGCGCCGCGACGCCGCGAAACGGCCGCCACCGCTCGGCCACCGCCTCCAGCGCGCGCGCGTCGGGACGCGCCGCCAGATCGAGCGCCAGCCTGGCCGCCTCCTGCAACGCGAGATCGCCGGCGGGGAAGGCGTCGGGATGGCCGAGGCAGAACAGCAGGAAAATGTCGGCCGTCCACGGCCCGATCCCCTTCACCGCCACCAACGCGCGATGCGCCTCCGGCGCCGGCAGTTCGGCGAGCGCGGCGAGATCGAGGCCGCCCGCGATCGCCGTCGCCGCCGCCGTAACGGCGCGGATTTTCGGTCCCGACAGGCCGCATTCGCGCAAGACCGCTTCGCCCGCCGACAGCACCGATTGCGCGCTCAGCGGCTGCAATCGCGCTTCGAACCGGCCGAAGATCGCCCTGGCGCTCGCCACCGACACCTGTTGCGAGACGATGATCGCCGCGAGCCCCGCAAAACCGGGCTCGCGGCGGCGCAACGGCGGCGCGCCGCCGATCTCGATCAGCCGGCCGATCGTCGCCGGGTCCAGCGCGCGCAACGCCGCGGCCGCTTCGCTCAGCGAATCCTCGCACGCGATCAGCCGGCCCGGCTCGTAGCGCGGCTCGACGGCCGGCGCGGCCTTTCGTTTCGCGCTCCGGCGCTTCGGCTTTTTCGCCGCGGCTTTCTTCGCCGCCGGCTTTTGGCTCCGCCCCCGGCGCGCTATGTCTTTCGCCATGACCTCCGCGGTCCTCCGTTTCGCCCCGACCCCCAATGGCCTGCTGCATCTTGGCCACGCCTATTCCGCCTTGCGCAACGCCGAATGCGCGGCGCGGCTTGGCGGCCGGCTGCTGTTGCGTTTCGAGGACACCGATCCGCTGCGCTGTCGACCCGATTACGAGGCCGCCATTCTGGAAGATCTAGACTGGCTCGGCGTCGCTTGCGAGCCGCATCCGCGCCGCCAGAGCGAACATGCGCGCGACTACGCCGCCGCGTTCGAGTCAATGCGCCGGCGCGATCTCGCCTATCCCTGTTATTGCACGCGAGGGCAGATTGCGGCCGCTGGGTCCGAGCGCGATCCCGATGGCGCGGCATTGCATCGCGGCCGCTGCGTCGCCGTCAGCGGCGCCGAATCGCGCGCACGGCTCGCGCGCGGCGAGCCTTCGAACTGGCGGCTCGATCTTGGCCGCGCCCTGGCGCAGGCGCGCGGCCCGCTCTCGTGGTCCGAATTCCACGAAACCGACGCGGCGACCCGCGTCGAGGCGCAACCCGAACTTTGGGGCGACATTCTCATCGCCGCCAAGGACCGGCCGGCTGTCTATCATCTCGCCGTGGTCGTCGACGACGCCTTGCAAGGCGTCACCGACGTCGTGCGCGGCCGCGATTT
The DNA here is from genome assembly GCA_025358745.1 of Hyphomicrobiales bacterium. Classification (GTDB taxonomy): domain Bacteria; phylum Pseudomonadota; class Alphaproteobacteria; order Rhizobiales; family Beijerinckiaceae; genus Roseiarcus. The sequence goes on from JANYIH010000004.1 coordinate 25,760, forward strand.
GTTTGCCTCGACCTCGCTGCATCGGCTGTTGCAAACGCTGCTCGACCTGCCCGCCCCGCGCTATCGCCATCATCGGCTGCTGCTGGGCGCCGACGGCGCCAAATTGTCGAAGAGCGCCAGATCCGAGTCCTTGCGCGCCCTGCGCGAACAGGGCGTCACGGCAAGCGAAGTGCGCGGCGCGCTCGGTTACGGGCCGCCGAGCGACCGGCTCGCCGTCACGCTCAATTGACTTTGGCGCTGGGGCCCGGCGCGGCGGCGGTGGCGCCGGGCGCCTGGCCCATCAGCCCATCGACGCGCTCGTGCTCTCGTCTGAACAGCGCGAGCACCTTGCCGTCGAATTCGCGCGTGCGCGCCAGCTTGATCGCCATCGGGTCGACGAAATTGCCGTTGATGATGACCTCGTAATGCAGATGCGGCCCGGTTGCGAGGCCGCTCTGGCCGAGATAGCCCACCACCTGTCCCTGCGTGACGCGAGCACCCTCGGCAATGCCGCGTCCGAAGCCCGACATATGGTTGTAGGTCGTGACATAGCCGTTGTTGTGCTGGATCTCGACGCGGCGCCCATAGCCGGAATCCCAACCCGCCTTGATGAGGACGCCGTTGCCGGCGGCGAAGATCGGCGTGCCGATCGGCGCGCCCCAGTCGACGCCGGTGTGCATGCGCGAGAAATGCAGGATCGGATGATAGCGCATGCCGAACCCGGAGGTGAGTTCGCCGTCGCCGATCGGCTTGCGCAGCAGGAATTTGCGGGTCGAGCGTCCGCTCTCGTCGTAATAGTCGACCTGGCCGTCGTCGGGCGCGCGGAAGCGGTAGTAGCGGAACGTCTGATCGCGCACCGTCATGGTTGCAAACAGCAGGGTCGTGCGCGGGTCGTATTCGTCCGCGTCCGACATGAACGCGGTCATGGAATCGCCGGGCTGCACGGCGCGCTGGAAATCGACGTCGTTGACGAAGGCGTGCACGAATTCGTCGATGACGGGCTTGGTCAATCCCTGTTTGAGCGCGGTCTGATACAGGCTTTCGTACAGGCTGACGCCGCCTTCCGCATTCGAAGGCGCCGCCCGGCGCGCGGCGTCGCCGCTCGCGCGGCGCAGATAGATGTATTTGCCGTCGTCCTTCACCGCCACGGACGCGCGCAGCTGATCGTCGCTGTAGATGGCGACCCGGGCGATGCGGCGACCGAGATCGGGATCGGCGGAGTCCGAATATTGCAGAATCACCTTTTGCCCGTCGGCGACCGGCGAATCGCCCCGTCGTGCGCCGAAGGCGGCCAGAATGTCCGCCGCCGCTTCCGGCGTGGCGCCATTGGCGCGCAAAACCTCGTCGAACGGCTGACCGTGTTTGGGGCGAATGAGCCGCTCCGCCGCGCCGCCCTGACCCCCCTCGACGGTGCGCGGCGCGGTCGTGACGTTCTCCGCCACCATCCTGACCGCGAGCGTGGGAAATCCGGCGGGCCCGAGATCGCCCGCCGGCGCGTAGGAGAGCGCGCCAAGCGGGTCGACGCCGGCGCGCGAAGTGCGCATCAACATCAATTGCGGCGCCAGCGCGAACCGCCGCTCGCCGGCCTGCTCGCCGCGCACATATTCGGCAACCTGCGCCATCGCCTGCGCGAGCGGCAATTCCCCGCTGAGCGCAGTCAGGTCGGCGGCGGTGATGTCGCGGCTGGTGAAAGCGACTTCGGAATCGTCCTGCGGCGGCCCGAGGTCGGGCTGCGGTTCGCCTTTGGCGGGCCGATCGGCGCCGGACTTGAGCGGATCGAACGGCGGCACGGCGCCGGCGAAGCGCGTCGCCGTCGTCGTCAGCGTTGTCGAAAGCAGAGTGTAAGGCCGTCCCTTCAGGATCTCCTTTTCGCCGATCTTGATCGGAGCGGTGATGGAATAGCTCTGTTTGGCGGCGACGATGTCGACCGGGCGGACCAGGCGGTCGCCCTTGCCGTCGTTGACGCGCTCGCCGCCGGCGTCCTGTCCCTGCGTCGGCGTCGCGAATTCGGGGCGCCCGGCGAACGAGGATTGTCGATCGAGGTCGAAATAGAGCGCCGACCCGATCAGGGCGAGGCCGCACAGGCCCGACAGCGTGACGCCTGCGACCCACCGCCAAGGCGCGCGCGCGCGATCAGGCGCTTCGCCCGAGGGATCTCCCCACTGGATCGCCGGCTCATGGCCGAGATCCGCGTACAGGCGCTCGCCACGTCGCAGCGTCGCGCCGGCATGGGCCGTCAGCATCGCCCGCCTGAACTGTTCATGCCAAATCCCTTCTCCCGACCCGTTGATGCGTAACCCAAGTGGCGGCGCGCTTCCAAGCCTTTCCATTAAGTCTTTGGCGAGCGTGTCCATTTCTGGGCGCAAACGAATCTTTGCGAACGGGCGAGAACTTTTCCCTGAAAAACTGTTTGACAGGCAGGTCGGTGATCGCCTAGAAGCGCGTCACCGACGGCGAGGCCGCTGGGTTGGCGGGTCGGGTTGGTATGACTGGAGACGATGGCTTCATTCTCCCTCTCTGAGAGGAGGGGGCGGGAAGGCATTGGCTGTTTTTGCTTTCTGGGAATTCCTTCGGGTGTTTCTGGGGGCGGGTTGAGAGA
>JANYIH010000033.1 GCA_025358745.1 Hyphomicrobiales bacterium
GTCAAGGCCGACAGCCGCGCAAGCGGTGGCGCGTCAGCGCCAGCCTTGAGGCGCGCGACAGGCCCGGGCACAATCAACACGAGCAATTCTAGCTTGACGTCGAAGACAGTCGCTCAAAACAAACGGAAAATTGTATTTTACGGTCAGGCGTCAATCTTTTCTAAACAGTCTCATCGCGTCTGGAAAAATTCCGCAAGGTACAAGTTTAGATTCGGATGGTTTTTGGTATATCACCTATCCCGGCCGCCCCACCTATGGGGAATCCGTTGTGAACGAGGTCTTCGTCCAGAATATTGCGCGCGGCTATGGCGAATGCGTGTATCTCGGCGCGACCGAACACGAACAGCATCTATATCGCATCACGCGAGGTGCGTGACGATCGGACTGAACCCCGCGGGTTGACCCCAGTATTGCGCCGCCCGCCCCGGCCGCGCTACATCGCGTCCATGCTCCCCACCGACCGCCTCGTCCTCGCGCTGGCCCAGATCTCGCCCATCGTCGGCGACATCGACGGCAATCTCGCCCGCCTGCGCGCAGCGCGCGCGCAGGCCGCCGGCGCCGATCTGATGCTGGCGCCGGAACTGTTCCTGTCGGGCTATCCGCCTGAAGATCTGGTGCTGAAGCCGGCGTTCCAGGAAGCTTGCCGCACGGCCTGCGAGGCGTTGGCGCGCGACACCGCCGACGGCGGCCCGGCCGTGCTGGTCGGCCTGCCCTGGGTCGAGCACGGCGCGCTCTACAACGCCGTGGCGCTGTTGGCGGGCGGGCGGATCGAGGCGGTGCGGTTCAAAGTCGATCTGCCCAATTACGGCGTGTTCGACGAGAAGCGCGTGTTCCGCCCCGGCCCCGATCCCGGCCCGATCACGTTTAAGGGCGTGCGGATCGGCGTGCCGATCTGCGAGGACATCTGGGGTCCCAACCCGGTCGAATGCATCGCCGAGACGGGCGGGGAAATCCTGCTGGTCCCCAACGCAAGCCCTTACGAGCGCGACAAGCTCGCCCAGCGCCAGGCGATCGCGGTCGCCCGCGTGGTCGAATCCGGCCTGCCGCTGATCTATCTCAATTCGGTCGGCGGGCAGGACGAATTGGTGTTCGAGGGCGGCTCGTTCGCGCTCAACGCCGACCGCACGCTGGGCTGCCAATTGCCGGGCTTCGCCGAGGCGGTCGCGCTGACGGTCTGGGAGCGCACGGCGAAAGGCTGGGTCTGCGTCGAAGGGCCGCGCGAGACGCTCGATCAGGGCGACGAGGGAGATTACGCCGCCTGTGTGCTGGGCCTGCGCGATTACGTCGAACGCAACCGCTTCCCCGGCGTGGTGCTGGGCCTGTCCGGCGGCGTCGATTCCGCGTTATGCGCGGTGATGGCGGTCGACGCCCTCGGCGCCGCCCGCGTCCACGCCGTGATGCTGCCCTACAAATACACCAGCCCGGATTCGCTGCGCGATGCAGCGGCCTGCGCTGAGGCGCTCGGCCTGCGCTACGACACCGTGCCGATCGCCGGACCGGTTGAAGCGGTCGAGCGTGCGCTCAGCGAAATGTTCGCAGGGCGTCCCCGCGACATCACGGAAGAAAACATCCAGAGCCGCGCGCGCGGCCTGATCCTGATGTCGATCTCCAACAAGTTCGGTTCAATGGTCGTCACCACCGGCAATAAATCGGAGATGTCGGTCGGCTACGCCACGCTCTACGGCGACATGAACGGCGGCTTCAACCCGATCAAGGACCTCTACAAGATGGAGGTGTTCCGCCTGTGCGAAGTGCGCAATCGCTGGAAACCCCACGGCGCGCTGGGGCCGGACGGCGTGGTCGTGCCGCCCGAGGTCATCACCAAGCCGCCTTCGGCCGAATTGCGCGAGAACCAGAAAGACGCGGATTCGCTGCCGCCCTACCCCGTGCTCGACGCCATTCTCAACGGGCTGGTCGAAAAGGAAATGCGCGTCTCCGACATTGTCGCGCTAGGGTATGAACTCGACACGGTGCGTCGCGTCGAGCGGTTGCTCTATCTCGCGGAATACAAGCGCCGCCAGTCCGCGCCGGGCGTCAAGGTCGGCCCGAAGAACTTTGGCCGCGACCGGCGCTATCCCATCGTCAACCGCTTCCGCGATCCCGGCGGCGCCGCGCGCCTGCCCGACCCCGCCATCGCGCCGAAAGGCAAAGTCGGCACATCGGAACGGTTCGAGGAATGAGCGGTCGTCCTCGACGTCATTCGACTTGTTTCGTCCTGACGCATCGCGGTCGCAATGGCGAAGCGATTGATCCGCCCGACCGGAATCTGCCACGAGGAATTGTCAGCAAAAGCGGCGGTCGGCTGATCGAGCTCAAACGGGGTCGGCCGCCTCTCTCGTTCATTCCCCTTCCCGACAAGACATGGTCGGACAAGCGCCGTCCGCACTTGGTCGTATGCCCGCGAGGAGCAGAGTGCGCACGACAGTCATTGCGAAGTGAGACTGCGTAAAAATGACGCCTAATCAAGACTTTAGATTCAGTATTGCCCCGATGATGGACTGGACCGACCGGCATTGCCGGGCTTTCCATCGCATGCTGAGCGCGCATGCCCGCCTCTATACGGAAATGGTGACCGCCGACGCCGTCATCCACGGCCCGCGCGAGCGTTTGCTCGGCTTCTCGCCGTCCGAGCATCCCGTCGCGCTGCAACTCGGCGGCGCCGAGCCGGCGAAGCTGGCGCAGGCCGCGCGCGTCGGCGCCGAATTCGGCTACGACGAGATCAACCTCAATTGCGGCTGCCCCTCCGACCGCGTGCAGAGCGGCCGGTTCGGCGCCTGCCTGATGCGCGAGCCCGAGCTTGTCGCGGAATGTGTGGCGGCGATGCGGGCGGCGGCGCCAATTCCCGTCACGGTGAAATGCCGCATCGGCGTCGATGATCAGGAGCCGCGCGAGGCTTTGTTCGCGCTGGTCGCGGGAATCGCTACGGCGGGCGCGGCGGGCGTCGTCGTCCACGCGCGCAAAGCCTGGCTGGAGGGTCTCAGCCCCAAGGACAACCGGACAATTCCGCCGCTCGACTACCCCCTGGTTTACGAGTTGAAGCGCGCCTATCCCGCGCTACCGATCGCCCTCAACGGCGGCCTCGCCGATCTCGACACGGCCGAGGCCGCGCTCGCCCACGTCGATGGCGTTATGTTCGGCCGCGCGGCCTATCAGAACCCGGAGCTATTGCTCGAAGTCGATTCCCGTCTGTTCGACGCTCCCGCCCCTCACGCCGACGCTTTTGAGGCCGTCGCCGCCTTCGAGCCCTATGTCGCGCGCCATATCGAGGCGGGCGGGCGGCTGCACGATGTGACGCGCCACATGCTCGGCCTGTTCGCCGGCCGCCCCGGCGCGCGGCTGTGGCGGCGCCGCCTGGCGACCGAGGCGGTGAAGCGCGGCGCCGGGCTGGAGACCTTGCGGGCGGCGATGAGCCTGGTCGGCCGCGACGATTTCGCCGCCGCAGGTTGAAACTTCACGTAACGCGCCAGCCCGGCCCGCTTCCGCTACAATGGCGCGAGGCCCGACCAGGGGCCACAGGGAGCGCGGCCATGTCCAGACTTGCAGGAGTTCTTCGGGGCGCCGCCGCAGCAGGCTTCGCGCTCGCCGCCTCGCCGGCGCTTGGCCAGGACTCCGCCCCGCTTTCCGTCGGGCAATTGCTGGCCGACGGCTGGGAGATCGCCGGCGTCGCCCCCTCACTGGCCATGGTCGGCTCGGTGATCCTGTTCAAGCACAAGGACAAGAACTATCTCGTGCAATGTACGGCGGTGTACGACGCGACGCGCGGCGCGCGGGCGCAGCGCGTCATCACCAATTGCTACGAGATCCGCTAGGCCGACCGCTCACGCCATCAACCATTCATGCGCGGGGTCGTTGTGGAAGCGCCAGACGCGCTTGGGTCCCGCCATCACGTTGAGATAGTAAAGCTCGTAGCCGTGCGCCGCCGCGCAAGGGTGGTAGCCCTTCGGCACCAGCACCACGTCGCGGTCAACAACCGTCATCGTCTCGTCGAGCGAGCGGTCGTCGGTATAGACGCGCTGCATCGCATAGCCCTGCGGCGGGTTGAGGCGGTGATAATAGGTCTCCTCCAGCAGCGATTCCCGCGGCAGATTGTCCTGATCGTGCTTGTGCGGGGGGTAGCTCGACCAATGGCCGGAAGGCGTGATCACCTCCACCACCAGCAGGCTTTCCGCCTGCGCCGTCTCGGAGAGAATATTGCGGACATGGCGCAGGTTGCCGCCTTTCCCGCGCGTGAGCGTCTCGACGTCGGTTGGCGCAATAACCCGCGCGGGAAATTTGCCGGTCGCCGGCGCCCAACACAGCGCGATTTCCCCCTCGCCCTCGACCTTCGCCTTGACATGCGGCGGCAGGTAGACCGACCAGGCAAGGCCGGAAAATACGTCCGCCCGCTCGCCGATTTCGCCCGAGTCAAACCCCGCCGCGCTCACCCGCGCCTTGCCCGACAGCACGACGAGGCACAACTCGCGCGCGTCCGTGTCGAACTCGACGGCCACCCCTGATGTCAGCTTTCGCGTGGAGAAGCCGACATAGGTCCAGCCCGCGCTCCGCGGCGTGATGTCGTGCAGAACCCCCTGCGCGGAGGGTTTGGCGGGAACAAGCAGTCGCGGCATGACGGTTCCTCTGATTCAAATGAGCCGCTGCGGGCGGCCAGACTATTCCCCGTAAGGCGTCCAGATCGTCTTGATCTGGCAGGCGCGGCGCAGGAACTCGCGCCCCTCCGCGCGCGCCCAGTCAACATCGGCGCCCAGCATCCAGGTGGGCTTGAGATTGCCCGAGGACGCCGCCTCCAGCGCCCTCCCGCCCGCCGCCGGTCCCGCGCGCCAAAGCGCGTCGACCCCGTCGTGTTCGGCCAGCGTCAGCGCCAGTGCGTCCGCCTCGCCGGTGACGATATTGACCACGCCGGCGGGAAGATCGGACGTGTCCAGCACGGAATAGAAATCGGTCGCGGCGAGCGGATGCGCGGCGCTGGGCACGGCCACCACCCCATTGCCGACCGCGATCGCCGGCGCGACCAGCGACACGAGGCCCAGCAGCGGCGCCTCGTCGGGGCAGACGATCCCCATCACGCCGAACGGCTCGTTCATCGCCAGCGTGACGAACTTCTTCTGCGTCGCGCGCACCGCGCCGTCGTATTTGTCGGCGAAGCCCGCGTAGAAGAACAGCCGCCTGATCGCCGCCTCCACTTCCTCCGCGCCGTCAGCGCCGGTCATCGCGCGCAGCCGCGCGGCGAATTCGGCCGCCCGCGCCGCGAGATTTTCGGCGATGTAATACAGCACCTGCGCGCGGTTATGCGCGGTCGCCCCCGCCCAGCCGGTCGCCTTCGCAGCCGCCTCGACCGCGTTGCGAATGTCCTTGCGCCCGCCAAGGCCCGCGTGGCCGACCGCCCGGCCCTGCGGGTCGAGCACGGCGTAGACCGCGCCTGCGTCCGGCCGCGCCTGCTTGCCGCCGATATACATTTTCGGCGTCCGGTCGACGCCGGAGGTCGCGGGAGCCGGGCCGGGGGCGGCGCTCAATCGCGGCGGGGCGCCGGCCGCACCGGACACGCGCGGCAGGTCGAGCGCCAGATATTCGGCCAACCCCTCGCGCCCGCCCTCGCGGCCAAAGCCGCTCTCGCGATAGCCGCCGAACGCCGCGCCGGCGTCGAACAGGTTGGTCGAGTTGATCCACACCACGCCTGCCTGCAACCGCGCGGCGACTTCGTAGGCGCGGTTGAGGTTTTCGGTCCACACCGAGGCGGCCAGCCCATAGCGGCTGTTGTTGGCGAGCGCTGCCGCCTCGTCGGGGGTGCGAAACGTCATCGCCGCCAACACCGGGCCGAACACTTCCTCGCGGGCGAGAATGTTGGCCGGCTCGACCCGCCAAGCCAGCGTCGGCGGATAGAACGAGCCGCCATCGGGCAGTTTGGTCGCGGGCTGGAAGATCTCCGCCCCCTCGGCGCGGCCGGCCTCAACCAGGCCGCGGATGCGGTCGAGCTGGACCGGCGAGACGATGGCGCCGATGTCGGTCGATTTGTCGAGCGGGGCGCCCACCGTCAGCGTCGCCATGCGCGCCTTCAGCCGGGCGACGAAGCGCGCCTCGACGCTCTCGGCCACCAGCAGCCGCGAGCCGGCGCAGCAGACCTGTCCCTGATTGAAGAAAATGCCGTCAACCACGCCCTCGACCGCGCTGTCGAGATCGCAATCGTCGAACACGATGAACGGCGATTTGCCGCCCAGCTCCAGCGACAGCTTTTTGCCCGACCCCGCCGTGGCGCGACGAATCGCGCGGCCGACCTCGGTCGAGCCGGTGAAGGCGATTTTGTCGACGCCCTTGTGCTCAACCAGCGCCGCCCCGGTCGCGCCGTCGCCGGTGACGATATTGACCACGCCCGCCGGCAGCCCCGCCTCGACGCAGATTTCGGCGAAAGCGAGCGACGTCAGCGGCGTGTATTCGGCCGGCTTCAACACCACACTATTGCCGCAGGCGAGCGCGGGCGCGATCTTCCAGGCCAGCATCAGCAGCGGAAAATTCCACGGTATGATCTGGCCGCAGACGCCGAGCGGACGATGATTGGGGAACTCGCTTTCGATCAACGAAGCCCAGCCGGCGTGATGATAGAAATGGCGCGCGACGAGGGGAATATCGATGTCGCGCGTCTCGCGGATCGGCTTGCCGTTGTCGAGACTTTCCAGCACGGCGAGGAAACGCTCGCGCTTCTGCACGAGCCGCGCGAGCGCGTAGAGCGCCCGCGCGCGCTCGTGGCCCGAAAGCGCCGCCCAGCCCGGCTGCGCCGCGCGCGCGGCGGCGACACCAGCGTCAATGTCCGTCGCACTCCCCTGCGTCACGCGAGCGATAACCGCGCCGGTCGAGGGATCGTGCACATCGAAAAGATCGCCCGGGGCTGTGAAGGCGCCCCCGATGAAACAACCAAAACCCGCCTTGTGCCCGTCCAGCCAACCGCGCACGGCGTCGGACGCTTCGGGCGAGGGACCGTAGTCCATGGTCCTGAGAATGTCGCTGATCTTGCCCATCAATCAAACTCGCTCTGCGCTCTAGCCCATCGCATGGCGATGGTTCGCCGAATATCGCCCCGTGGCGTAATGTTCGAGTTGGCGCTCGATGTCGGTCAGCAGCGCGCTGGCGCCGATGCGGAACAGATCGTTTCTGACATAGGCGACGCCCAGTTCCTCGCGCATCAGGATCAGCCAATTGAGCGCGTCCTTGGCCGTGCGCAGCCCGCCCGCCGGCTTGAAGCCGATCGTGTAGCCGGTCTGCTCGCCGTAGTCGCGCAGGGCGCGCAGCATCACCAGGCTGACGGGCAGCGTCGCGTTGACGTCCTCCTTGCCGGTGGAGGTCTTGATGAAATCCGCGCCCGCCTGCATCGCCACCATGCTGGCGGCATAGACGTTGCGCAGGGTCTTGAGATCGCCGGTGGCCAGGATCGCCTTCAGATGCGCCGCCCCGCAGGCCTCGCGCATCGCCTGCACCTCGTCATAGAGCGCGGCCCAGTCGCGGTTCAGCACATGGGCGCGCGTGATGACGATATCGATCTCCTCCGCCCCCTCGTCGACGGCGTAGCGGATTTCGGCCAGCCGCAGCGGCAGTGGCGTCAACCCCGAGGGAAAGCCGGTCGCCACGCTGGCGACCGGAACGCCCGACCCTTCGAGCGCCTTCACCGCCGGCCCGACCATCGTGGGATAGACGCAGACCGCGCCGACCGTCGGCGGGGCGTCTGTCAGTTCCAGCGCGGTCAGCAACTCATCGCTCAATGGCCGCCGCGCCTTGGCGCAGAGCCTTCGCACGCGGCCCGGCGTATCGTCGCCGGCGAGCGTCGTCAGGTCGATGCAGGTCAGCGCCTGCACCAGCCACGCCGCCTGATGCGCCTTCTTCACCGACCGCCGCCCGCTTAAGGTGGCGGCGCGCCGCTCGACCGCCGACGCATTGACGCCGACGCTCTCGAACCACGAGGGGTCGAGCGGCGTCCCGGCGTTGCGCGGACGGTTGTGGCCAGTTTTGGCGGCCTCGGAGACAGGGGCGTGCAAGGGCGGCTCTCGCGGGAGTTCGAGCGCCCTTCATAACGGCAAAGGCCACGCGTGGGTAGCC
>JANYIH010000039.1 GCA_025358745.1 Hyphomicrobiales bacterium
GTTCGCCGGGCCGGACGCCGGGAACGAAGCCGCCGTGCTTCTTGAGATTGTCGGCGGTGTCGGTCGGGTTGAACACCGTCGCGGTGTAGAAGAAGGCGAAGAAGACGATCAGCGCGACATAGACGATGAGATAGATCGGGCCGCCCGGGGACAAAACCGTCAACAGGGTGGCGAGATAGCTGTTGCTGGCCGCGCCGGTGGCGAAATTGGCGGCGGTGGTCGGCAGCAGCAGCAGCGACGAGGCGAAGATCGGCGGAATGACGCCGGCGGTGTTGAGCTTCAGCGGCAGGAACGAACTCTGCCCCTCATACATCTTGTTGCCGATCTGCTTGCGCGGATAGGTGATCGGCACCCGGCGTTGCGCCCGCTCCATGAACACGATGAAGGCGGTGACGACGAGCGCCATCATCAGCACGCCGAGCACCAATCCGGTCGAAATCGAGCCTTGCCGGCCCAGCTCGAACAATTGCGCGACCGATTGCGGCAGCCGCGCGACGATGCCGGCGAAGATGATGAGCGAGGAGCCAGTGCCGACGCCGCGCGAGGTGATCTGTTCGCCGAGCCAGACCAGGAACATCGTGCCGCCGGTCAGGGTGAGAATCGTAGAGACACGGAACAGGAAGCCGGGATCGGAAACGATGCCGGGGCGGCCCTCAAGGCCGATCGAGATGCCGTAGGCCTGGAAAATGGCGAGAACGACCGTGAGATAGCGGGTGTACTGGTTGAGCGTCTTGCGCCCCGCCTCGCCCTCTTTCTTGATCGCCTCCAGCGACGGGATCACCGAGCTGAGGAGCTGGATGATGATCGAGGCGGAGATATAGGGCATGATGTTGAGTGCGAACACCGCCATGCGCTGCACCGCGCCGCCCGAGAACATGTTGAACATGTCGAGCACGCCCTGGCGATGGCCGGTGAAGGACGCCTCGAACGCGGCCGGGTCAATGCCGGGCAGCGGGATATAGGTGCCGAGCCGGAACACGATCAGCGCGCCCAGCGTGAACCAGATGCGCTTCTTGAGTTCCTCGGCCTTGCCGAACGACGCCCAATTGATGTTTGCCGCGAGCTGTTCAGCCGCCGACGCCATGTTTGTGCTCCGCTAAAACCTACGCGTCTCGACGCGCGAAGGGCGACGCATCGTCAGATGCGTCGCCCTGTGCATATGGTTCAGATGAACCGAATTGTCGACCCCATCGGGGGTCGTCAGGCCGATGCCGGGGCGGCTTCCGCCGCGAGCGCCTTGACCGAGCCGCCGAGCTTTTCGATCGCCTCGACCGCGCTCTTCGAGGCGCCGAACACCTCGAAATGTACGACAGCCTTCAACTCGCCGTTGCCGAGCAACTTGACGCCGTCGCGCGCGCGGGCGCACACGCCCGCCGCCACCAGCGCCTCAACCGTCACCGGCTTGCCGGCGTCGAGCTTGCCGGCGTCGATCGCGCTCTGCACGCGGCCGAGATTGACCTCGTTGAGATCGCGCGGGGAGGGCGGATTGAAGCCGCGCTTGGGCAGGCGCCGATGCAGCGGCATCTGGCCGCCCTCGAAGCCCTTGATGCGCACGCCCGAACGCGCGGTCTGGCCCTTGCCGCCGCGGCCCGATTGCTTGCCCTTGCCGGAACCGATGCCGCGCCCAACCCGGGTGCGGGCCTGGGTGGCGCCGTCGTTGTCCTTCATGCCGTTGAGTTTCATGGCGCGATCCTCACTGGCTCTCGACGACGCGGACGAGATGCGCGACTTTCTTGATCATGCCGCGATTTTCGGGCGTGTTTTTCACGCTCGATTTGCGGCCGATCTTGTTGAGCCCGAGACCTTTCAAGGTCGCGCGCTGGTCGGCGGGGCGGCCAATGTGGCTGCCGGTCTGGACGACGGTGATGTTGGAGTCGGACATGGGTCTGGCTCCTCTCACGAGTCCGAAGCGTCGGCTTCGACGCCGATGCGGCGGGACTGAATGGTCGAAACCTTCAGGTTGCGGCGCGCGGCGACCGAGCGGGGGCTGTCCTCGTTGGCCAGCGCCGCGAAAGTCGCGCGGATCATGTTATAGGGGTTCGACGAGCCCTGGCTCTTGGACACAACGTCGTGGACGCCGAGCGCCTCGAACACCGCGCGCATAGGGCCGCCGGCGATGATGCCGGTGCCGGCCGGGGCGGCGCGTAAAATCACGCGGCCCGCGCCATGACGCCCGTAGACGTCGTGATGCAGCGTCCGGCCTTCGCGCAGCGGCACGCGGACAACACCGCGCTTGGCGGCTTCCGTCGCCTTGCGGATCGCTTCCGGCACTTCGCGCGCCTTGCCGTGGCCGAAGCCGACGCGGCCCTTCTGATCGCCCACGACGACGAGCGCGGCGAAGCCGAAGCGACGTCCGCCCTTGACCACCTTCGCCACACGATTGATGTGGACCAGGCGATCGACGAACTCGCTGTCGCGCTCCTCCCGGTCGTCCCTGCGGCCGCGGCCGCCTTCTTCACGCGCCATGTTGTTTCACCGTCACTTGCGCGGAGGCCCGAAGCTTCCGCTCGCTCTAGTCTTCAGAAGTCGAGGCCGCCTTCGCGGGCGCCCTCGGCGAGCGCCTTGACGCGCCCATGATACATATAGCCGCCGCGGTCGAACACGACCTGGGTGACGCCGGCCGCCTTCGCCCGTTCAGCGATCGCTTGGCCGATCCGCTTGGCGGCGTCGACATTCGCGCCGGTCTTCAGTTCCTCGCGCATCGCCTTCTCCAGCGAGGAGGCGGCCGCGAGGGTGACGCCCTTGGAATCGTCGATGATCTGCGCGTAGATCTGCTCCGAGGAGCGGAACACGCTGAGACGCGGACGACCGCCGGCGTTGGCCGCGAGGCCGCGGCGGATGCGCGCCTTGCGGCGCTCGGTCGGGGTGAGGTTCTTGGCCATTACTTCTTCTTCCCTTCCTTGCGGAAGATGAACTCCCCGGCATATTTGACGCCCTTGCCCTTGTAGGGCTCGGGGCCGCGGAAGTCGCGGATCTCAGCCGCGACCTGGCCGACCTGCTGCTTGTCGATGCCAGCGACCGTGAGCTCCGTCGGCTTCGGGGCGGTGATCGTGATGCCGGCAGGGATCGGATAGATCACGTCGTGGCTATAACCTAGCGAAAGTTGCAGGTTCTTGCCCGCCAACGCCGCCTTGTAGCCCACGCCGTTGATTTCGAGCTTCTTCTCGAAACCCTTGGTGACGCCCACGACAAGGTTCTGCACGCGCGCGCGCGCGGTGCCCCACATCGCGCGCGAGCGCTTGTCCTCGCCCAGCGGGGTGACGAGCACCGAACCGCCCTCGATCTTGACCGACACCTCTTCCGGCGCGGTGTAATTCAATTCGCCCTTGGCGCCTTTGATGGCGACATGTTGGCCCTCGACCTTGGCGGTGACGCCGGTGGGGACGACGACGGGCTTCTTTCCGACACGTGACATGGATCGACCCTCGTCAGAACACAGTGCAGAGCACTTCGCCGCCGACATGAGCCTCGCGTGCGTCGTGATCCGCCATGACGCCCTTGGGGGTCGAGAGGATCGAGACGCCGAGACCGTTGGCGACGCGCGGCATACCGTCGACGGCGACATAGACGCGCCGGCCCGGCTTCGACACGCGGTCAATCTTGCGAATGACCGGCTGTTGGTCGAAATATTTAAGCTCGATCTCGAACTCGGTGCGGCCGTTGCCGTAATCCGTGGTCGAATAACCGCGGATGTAGCCTTCGGACTGCAACACATCGAGAACGTGCTGGCGGAGTTTGGAGCCGGGTGTGGAGACCTTGCCGCGACGGCGCATCTGCGCGTTGCGGATGCGGGTCAGCATGTCGCCCAGGGGATCGTTGACTGCCATGATCGGTCCCCCTTACCAGCTCGACTTGACGAGGCCTGGGATCAGGCCCTTGTTGCCCAGATCGCGCAGGGCGATGCGGCTCACGCGCATCTTGCGATAATAGCCGCGCGGACGTCCCGTCACCTCGCAACGGTTGCGGATGCGCACGGCCGAACCGTTGCGCGGCAACTCGGCCAGCTTCAGGCGCGCCTCAAAACGCTGCTCCATCGAATTCGCGTCGCTGTTGGCGACGTCGAGCAGGCGCTTGCGGCGGGCCGCGAATTTCTTGACGATTCTCTGCTTGCGCAGATTATTCTCGATTGCACTCTTCTTTGCCATCAAAGGCCTCCGGTTTTCCGCGTTTGAACCAAGGTTTTTTCGTTCGAAAAAACCGGGCTCACTGCCGGAACGGGAAGTTGAAGGCGCGCAGCAAAGCGCGCGCCTCGTTGTCTGTCTTGGCCGTGGTGCAGACCACAATGTCAAGACCCAACATCGATTCCGCCTTGTCGTAGTCGATTTCGGGGAAAATGATGTGCTCTTTCACGCCGAGCGCGAAATTGCCGCGTCCGTCGAAGCTCTTCGGGTCCAGACCGCGGAAGTCGCGCACGCGAGGGAGCGCTATCGTCACCAGACGGTCGAGGAACTCGTACATCCGGGTCTTGCGCAAGGTGACCTTGGCGCCGATCGGCATGTTCTCGCGCACCTTGAAGGTCGAGATCGCCTTGCGAGCGCGGGTCACGATGGGCTTCTGCCCCGCGATCAGCGCAAGATCGTTGGCGGCCGAGGTCACCTTCTTGGTGTCGTTGACGGCTTCGCCGACGCCCATGTTGAGCACGATCTTCTCGATCCGCGGCACTTCCATCTTGTTCTTGTAGCCGAACTCCTTGACGAGCGCGGGGATGATCTCCTGCTCGTACTGGGCTTTCAGCCGCGCGACATAATCCCTAGGCGCCGCTTGCACCTTGCCGGCGGCGGCGACTTCGCTCTGGGTCGGACGGCCCTTGGCTTTGGGCTCCGGCTTGCCACCGCCCTTGGGGGCGGCGTCTTTCGCAGGCTTAGCGGGCTTGGCGCCCTTGTCCTTGGCCTCAGCCATCGATCAAATCTCCCGAACGCTTGGCGAAGCGGACCTTGCGGCCGTCTTCCAGAACTTTGAAACCGACCCGGGTGGGCTTGCCGTCCTTGGGATCGGCGATCGCGAGATTGGACAGGTCGATCGTCGCCTCTTTCGAGATGATGCCGCCCTCCGCGTTCTGCGCGCTCGGCTTGGTGTGGCGTTTGACGAGGTTGACGCCCTCGACGATGGCGCGGCCGGCGGTCGGGCTGACCGAGCGCACCTGTCCGGTGCGGCCCTTGTCGCGTCCGGCGAGCACGACGACCTTGTCGCCTTTCTTGATCTTGGCGGCCATTACAGCACCTCAGGAGCGAGCGAGATGATCTTCACGTGGTTCTTGGCGCGCAATTCGCGCGGCACAGGCCCGAAGATGCGGGTGCCGACCGGCTCGCTCTGGTTGTTGATGAGCACGGCGGCGTTGGAGTCGAAACGGATCACCGAACCGTCGGCGCGGCGAATGTCCTTGGCGGTGCGAACGACCACCGCCTTCATCACGTCGCCCTTCTTCACCTTGCCGCGCGGGATCGCCTCCTTGATCGAGACGACGATGATGTCGCCGATCGAGGCGTAGCGGCGCTTCGAGCCGCCCAGCACCTTGATGCACATCACGCGCCGCGCGCCCGAATTGTCGGCGACGTCCAGATTGGTTTGCATCTGAATCATGAGTTAACGCCTCTCTTTACGGATGGTCTCCGGGATCGCAACCCCAGACCGCGTCCGACGGAGGCGAAGAGCCTCCGGCTTGTTTCAGACCGGCGTCTCAGCCGTGGTTCGCTTCCGTCGCCGGCGCCGCCGTCTTGTCGACGACGATCCAGCGCTTCAGCTTGGAGATCGGCTTGGTCTCTTCGATCGAGACGATATCGCCAACCTTCTGCGTCTTGGTCTCGACATGCGCGTGATAGTTCTTCGACTTCCGCACCGTCTTCTTGAGCAGCGGGTGCGTGAAACGACGCTCGACCTTCACGACGAGGGTCTTATCCTGCTTGTCGCTGATGACGACGCCTTCGAGAATTCGCTTCGGCATGTTGTCAGCCCTCTTTCTTGGCGGCGCGCTTCTGCGCGGCGAGCGTCTGCACGCGCGCGATGTCGCGCCGCACCACGCGAACGCGCGCGGTGTCCTGCAACTGGCCGCTGGCGCGCTGGAAGCGCAGGTTGAACTGCTCCTTCTTCAGCTTGAGCGCTTCGTCGTCGAGCTGATCGTCGGTCATTACGCGGAGATCCGCGATGCGGGCTTTCGTTTTCATCGGCGGAACATCCTACTCGGCGATGCGCTGAATGAAGCGCGTCTTGATCGGCAGCTTGGCGGCGGCCAGCGCGAAAGCCTCGCGCGCGATCTGCTCGCTGACGCCGTCAACCTCGAACATGATGCGGCCCGGCGCGACGCGGGTGACCCAGAACTCAGGCGCGCCCTTGCCCTTGCCCATACGAACTTCAATAGGCTTTTTCGAAACCGGCACGTCGCAGAACACGCGGATCCAGACGCGGCCGGCGCGCTTCATATGACGG
>JANYIH010000075.1 GCA_025358745.1 Hyphomicrobiales bacterium
GGCACGTTCAGCCTGGCGCGAAAGCCGCGCTGTCGGGCGAGAGTTCGATCCGCCTCGGAAGCCTGCTCGGTGTCGGCAAGCTGCGTAATCTCGCCGCGACTGAGCCCGGCGACGTGATGGAATTCGCGCAAGGGGCGCTGAGACCAACCGCGCAGCGCGGCGTCGCCTTCGGGGCTGGTTGAGGTGTAGGCCGCGAGATGCGCAACGTCGCCCTCGAAATGCCAGACCGAGGTCGAGAAGCCTCCTAGCAACCGGTTCGCGGCATGGGCGACGGCCTCGAACACAGGCGCCGCGTCGGCGGGCGAGGCGGCGATGACTTTGAGGATAACGCCGGTCGCTGTTTCGCGCGCCTGCGCCTCACTCAACTCGCGCGCAGCCACCGCCAACTCGCTTTCGAGTTCGGCGACCCTTTGCTGGAGGGCGACGGAGGCGTCGACGGATTGCGCGGTCATGTCGCTAGCCAGCGGCTTCCTCCTCAAGCGAATGCGGGAGAGTATGGCGCGGCCCGAGGCCGACGTCGACCGCGCCGCCCTCAACCCGGCGGCACCGGGCGCGGCCGGCCCTCGTCGTCGATGGCGACGAAGGTGAAGGTCGCCACCGTCACCTTCTCGCGCAGATGGCTGCGGAAACGCCGCGCCCAGGCTTCGATGTGGATCTTCAGAGACGTGCGGCCGATTTTGCCGATCTGGGTGTAGACGCACAGCACGTCGCCCACTTTGACCGGGCGGATGAAGGTCATCGCGTCGACCGCGATCGTCACCACGCGCCCCTGCGCGCGCTCGACCGCCGCGATGCCGCCGGCCTGATCCATCTGGCTCAGCACCCAGCCGCCGAAAATGTCGCCGTTGGCGTTGGTGTCGGCGGGCATGGCGATCAGGCGCACGGTCAGGTCGCCCTGCGGTTGGTCTTGGCGATCGTCGGTCACGGGTCAACCTGCTGGCGGTGAAGGCTGGCTTTTTCTCCGCGAACCCGAGCTTATGCGCAAGTCCCGCCCAGCACGCGCTCGATTCCGGCGAGATCGCGCCGCCGCGTCTTTACGCTCAGGCCGCCGCTCGCCAGAAGCGCCGCGACGTCGTCGCCCTGCCCCGCGCCGATCTCCAGAAAAAACCACCCCGTCGGGGCGAGCAGGCGGCGAAACGCCGGCGCCAGCGCGCGATAGGCGTCGAGCCCGTCGCCGCCGCCGTCGAGCGCAAGCAGAGGATCGTGGTCGCGCACGTCGCGCGCCAGTCCGGGTATATCGGCGCTCGGGATATAGGGCGGGTTGGAGACGATCACGTCGAAGGCGCCGCCTAGCCCCTCGTCCCAGTTTCCCACGAGCGTCCGCGCCCGGTCGCTTAAGCCGAGCGCGGCGAAATTCGCCGCCGCGACCGCCGCCGCCGACGCGCTCGCATCGACGCCGAGCCCCGACGCGCACGGCCATTCCCCCAGCAGCGCCGCAAGAATCGCCCCCGAGCCGACCCCGAAATCGAGCACCCTTAGCGGCTGGCCTGAACGCGCGGCGAAAGCCGACAGCGCCGCCTCGACTAGCGTCTCGGTGTCGGCGCGCGGATCGAGCACGTCGGGCGTTATCGTGAACTCATGGCGCCAGAAGGCGCGACGGCCTTCGATGCGGGCGAGCGGTTCGCCGGCCGCGCGGCGCCGCGCGAACTCCGCCACCCGCTCGGCGCAAGCGCCGAGAGGCGCCTCGGGGGCGGCGACAAGATCGCGCGAGGTCAGCGCCGCGGCCACGCGCAACAGCGCCGCCGCCTCGCGCGCGGGCTCCTCGACGCCGCCTTGCGCCAACAATACAGCGAGGCGCCGCAGCGCCTCGCCGCGCGAAATCTCCGCCGTTACGCCTTCCAAACTCAACCGACCCCGAGGCCGACCGGACAGGAGACGCCTGTGCCGCCGAGCCCGCAATAGCCGCCGGGATTCTTGGCCAGATATTGCTGGTGATAGGCTTCCGCGAAATAGAACGGGCCGGCCTTGGCGATTTCCGTGCTGATCGGCCCGAAGCCCTTGACCTTGAGCGCCTGCCCGTATCGCTCGGCGGAAGCCTGCGCCTGCGCCAGTTGCGCGTCGCTCGTCGCGTAGATCGCCGAGCGATATTGCGTGCCGACGTCGTTGCCCTGACGCATCACCTGCGTCGGATCGTGGCTCTCCCAGAACAGTTTGAGCAGCGCGTCGTAGGAGATCAGCCTCGGCCGATAGACCACCAGCACCGCCTCGGTATGGCCAGTCAGGCCGGTGCAGGTCTCCTCATAGGTAGGATTTGGCGTGGCGCCGCCGGCGTAACCGGCCGCCGTCACGAACACGCCCTCCCCCGCCTGCCAGAATTTGCGCTCCGCGCCCCAGAAACAGCCCAGGCCGAAAATCGCCGACTCGGCGTCGTCGGGATAGGGGCCCTTCAGCGGGTTGCCATTGACATAGTGCCTTTCGGCGGTCGGGAGCGGGTCGCGCCGGCCCGGCAGCGATTCGGCGGCGTCGACCATCCGGGTCTTCCTGGTGAGAAAATTCAGCATGGGGCAGCTCCTTTGCCGCTGTTTCGCGGCGCGCCACAGGATTGTTACCGACGCTCGCGCCGCGGCGCGGCCACGGCCGCCAGCGCAATTCCAACGACCGCCAGAACGACTGAAGTGGGGACGTAGAGCGCGTCCAGCAACACCGGGTCCCACAATTTGGGGTAAATGCGCGTGGCCAGTCCCGGCAATTGCTGGAATTTGGCGGGCGCGAGCCGCGCCAGTGTCGCCCCCAGCGGCGTCAGCAGCAGCGCATCGTTGGCGATCGAGCGCGCTCCGTCCATCACCGCCACGGCGAAAGCGCCCGCAAGCCCGATCCATCCCAGCGCGCGTACGAGAAACCGCAGCATGTCGCAGCCTCAGCGCGAAAACTCGGCCGACAGCGACGGCGGCCGCTTCAGCGTCTGCAACACCACGCAATAGCGCTCCGTCAGTTTCAGCAGCGTGTCGAGTTGCTCCGGCGTGGCGTCGGCGTCGAGCGAAAACCGCAGCCTGATATCGGTGAAGCCGACGGCAGCCTGCTTGTCGACGCCCAATGTGCCGCGGGCGTCGAGATCGCCCTCCGCCCGCACCTCGCCCGAGCGAATCGCTATGCCCAGCGCCGTCGCGACCGCCTTCAGCGTCACCCCGGCGCAGGCGACCAGCGCCTCCAGCAGCATGTCGCCCGAGCAAAGCTCCAACCCGCTGCCGCCCGTCAAAGGATGCAGGCCGGCGACCGCGAGCGCGCGCCCCGTCTCGACCTTGCAGGCGATATGGGCCTCGTCGAGCGCGCCCCGTGCGCTCAGGGTGAAGCGAGCCGCGTTGGCGTCTTCGCGGTAGCGGCTTTTCAGCGGCGCCTGAAGGGCGCGCAATTCCTCGGCGTTCATCGGCACATCCTCATCCGCCCCGCTATAGCCGACCTCAACGCGATTGTCCCCTTGCCGCCCTTGGCTTGACCGGCTAACGCTGCGAGCCATGCCGCGTATCGCGTTCTATTCCGGGTCGTTCGATCCGATGACCAATGGCCATCTCGACGTGATGACCCACGCCGCCGCGCTTTGCGACAGACTGGTCGTCGGGGTCGGTGCGCATCCCTCCAAGACAGCGCTGTTCACGGTCGAGGAGCGGCTTGGCATGATCCGCGAGGCGGCGGAGACGGCGCTGGCGCGCGAGAACTGCACGCTGGAAGTGGTCGCCTTCGCCGGCCTGGCGATCGAGGCCGCCAAGGCGGCGGGCGCGCGCATCATCGTGCGCGGTTTGCGCGATTCCACCGATTTCGACTACGAAATGCAGATGGCGGGCATGAACGGCGCGATGGCGCCGGAGCTGCACACCGTGTTCCTGCCGGCCTCCTCGCCGGTGCGGCCGATCACCGCGACGCTGGTGCGCCAGATCGCGCAAATGGGCGGCGAGGTCGCGCCCTTCGCGCCGGCCCATGTGGTGAAGGCGCTGATGGCGAAATACGGGCGCCCTTAAGCGCCCACATTCGCCGTTTCGCGCCGCCGAGCGGCGGCCCACTGACGCACGATCACCCGCGCGGGCGTCTCGAAATAGCGGAACGACAGGGTCGAGAGCGCCAGCGTCAGGCCGAGATAGAGCGTCAGCGTCGCGCCCGAGCCGAAATCGATGGGAATCAGCCTGGCCGCCACCACGGCGAGCGCGATCTGCGTCGGGAAATGCCAGAGATAGATCGAATAGGAAATCTCGCCGAGCCACGCCAGCGGCGCCAGATCGGCGGCGCGACGCAGGCCCGGCGCCAGCGAAACCAGCGCCACGCCCGCGAACAGGACCGGCATCGCCTCGCGCCGTCCGCCGGTGGCGTAGATGAGACCGAGGCCGAGCGCCAACACGCCGAGCCCGAGCGCGAACCGCCTCAGGTCGGGCCAGTTCGCCGTCAGTTGCAGGCAGCCGCCGAGGAAGAAGCAGCCGAGCCCTTCGGCGAAGAACACGTTGAGCGGCCCCGACAGCGGCAACCAGGCGCGCAGGCTCGAAATCGCCAGGCATAGGGCTCCCAACGCAAGCCGCGGCCCGGCTGCGGCGCCGAATTGGCGCGCAAAGGCGAAGAAGGCGACATAAAGCGCCGCCTCGATCGACAACGACCACGACGGGCCGTTGAAGCTCATGATTCCGTCGAACCAGCCGAACTGGACGAAGCCGAGATTCAACAGGAAATGCGGCCAATCGTTGTGGCCGTAGACGAAATAGCCGCCGGTCGCGCGCCACGCCAAAACCTGCAAGCCGGCGACGACGATGAGCGTCAGCAGATGCAGGGGATAGAGCCGCGAGACGCGCAGCCAGAAAAACGCGCGCCCGTCGAGTTTGCCCGCCCCCAGCGGCTCCGCGTAGGCGGCGAAGAAGATATAGCCCGACAGCAGGTAGAACAGCGGCACCGCCAGTTGACCGAAGGCGTAGACGAGCCCGAGTTGCGCCTCGAACGGAGGCTGAGCCGGGCGGGCCAGCAGGTCGTAATGGTAGATGGCGACGCCGAGCGCGGCGAGGCCGCGCAGCGCGTCGAGCGGGGCGATGCGGTTGAGGTTCATGGCAGAGTGACGCCGCTGGAGCAGCCGCCATACTCGCAAGAAGTCGATAACGATCCCTTGTCGCCGCAACATTTACGTAAGGCAACCAAGCCTTCAGGAAGATCGGCGATGCTGGCGACATGTCCGCTTCCGCAGTCCCCCTTTCTTCCGCGCGGGCGCTCGGCCTCGCCGGCGCGCTGGCGCTCGTCGTGGCGGCGAGTTTCGCCTTTCGCTTGTTCGACTGGGGCGCTGGCCCGACGCGCGGCGTGATCCTGTTGGAGATGCTGGTCGCGATGGCGTGGCTCGGCGCGCCTGCCGTCAGCGCCGAGGTCGGAACGCGCCTGTCGCTCGTGGTCAACGCCGTCATCGCGGCGGCGGCGGCTTTGTGGCTGTCCACCGCAGTCACGACTGTCGCCACCAGCGCGCGCACCGGCGCGATACCGCTCGATCAGGGCCAGACCACCTGGCGCGCGGGCCGCCTGCTGCTGCGCGGCGAAAACCCTTACGGCTTCGGCGCGCTGGTCGATTTCCAGACCTATTTCGACCGTATGAGCCTGCGCGAAGCGGCGGGCGTCGGCCCTGCCGTCCCGCCCGACGCGCTGAAATCCGCGCTGCAAGCCTATGATTCCACGCTCGCCGCCCCGGAGCGCGCGGCCGTTCTGCCGCCCGCGCCCGCCGCCGGCCCCGCTGCGCTGGAAGCGCATCTGCTCGGCTACAAATACGGCCCGCTGTTTCCTCTCCTCGCCCTGCCCTTCGTGGCGCTGGGCTGGCCGGCGGCGATCATGGCGCTCAACGGCCTCGTCGCGGCGCTGGCGGTGGCGGCGCTCTACGCTACGATGCGCGAGCGCGTCGGCGCCCCGCTCGCCAGGCTCGGTTTGGCGGCGCTGATGTGTGACAACACAATCCTCGTCAATTTCGTCACGAAGAGCGCGACCGACATCTGGGCGCTGCTGTTCTGCATCCTTGCCGTGCGCGCGGTTCTGCGCGACCGCCCGTCCTGGGGCGCGGCGGCGCTGGCAATCGGCTTCGGCTTCAAGATTTTCCCCTGCGCGCTGCTGTTCCCGATGCTGTTGAAAGACCGCCGCGCCGCCCCCGCGCTCGTCTTCGTCGGCGTCGCGGCGGCGATCTATGCGCCTTTCGCCATCGCCGACCTCTCCGGCCTGATGCACAACGTGTTCCTGTGGCCGGCGTATCTGGGGACGGACACGACCTCCTGGGCCGCCTTCGCGCCGCCGCTGGCGGGCCGTATCGCCCGTCTCCTCGGCCTTGCCGCCATCGTCGCTTTGTGGGCTCGCTACCTGTTGAGGCGCGAGCCGAGCCTGTTCCGGGTGCTCGCGTTGGTCGCGCTACTCGCGCTCGTCACCAGCGCCGCCTTCCACAACAATTACGTGCCGTGGGCCTCGATCTGGATCGTCGCCGCTTTGGTCGAGCGGTTCGGCCCCGCACGGCTTGCGCCGGGAGCCAGCGCCCTCTAGGAGTGTGCGCCGCACAATCTCCCACCCGAAGCCATGGCCGAACCTGACCGCTCCCACGCGCCGCCGCCGCGCCTCCCCGGCGCTCGCTTCCTCCTCGTCGAAGCGCGCTATTACGATGCGATCGGCGCCATGCTGCTCGCCGGCGCCCGCGCGGCGTTCGAGGCGGCCGGCGCGTCGATTGACGTGATTTCGGCCCCCGGCGCCTTGGAAATCCCCGCCGCCGGGGCGATCGCGCTCGACGCCGCCGCCGCCAAGGGACGCCCCTATGACGGCATGGTCGCGCTCGGCTGCGTCATTCGCGGCGAGACCTATCATTTCGAGATCGTGGCGGGCGAATCCGCGCGCGCCTTGATGGACATGAGCGTCGCCCGCAAGCTGGCGCTCGGGAATGGGATTCTCACCACCGAAAACCTCGCCCAGGCGCAAGAGCGCGCCGATCCCGCGCGCGGCGACAAGGGCGGCGACGCCGCCCGCGCCGCGCTTGTCATCGCCGCGCTGAAACGGTCGCTCGCATGAGCAAGGCGCAGCAGAGATCGGCCGCCCGGCTCGCCGCCGCGCAGGCGCTCTATCAGATGGAAGTGGCCGACGTCGGCCTGCCGGAGGTGCTGGCCGAATTCGAATCGCACTGGATCGGCCAGGAGGTCGAGGGCGAGCAGTACAACCCCGCCGAGATCGGCTTCTTCCGCGACATCGTCGGCGGCGTCCTGAAGGATCAGGTCGCGATCGACCGCGCGGTCGACGAAGCGCTTAGCGAAGGCTGGCCGCTGAAGCGAGTCGAGGCGCTGATGCGCGCGATCCTGCGCGCGGCCTTCTACGAAATCCGCTCCCGCGCCGATGTTCCGGCCCGCGTCGCGATCAAGGAATATGTCGACGTCGCCGGCGCCTTCTACGGGCCCGAGGAGAGCGGCATGATCAACGCCGTGCTCGACAATCTCGCCCGCAAGACACGGCCGAACGAGTTCGCCGGACCCTCCTCGAACTAACCTTTCGTTAACCATAAGCCGCGATTATGGGAGCCCAATGGCGCGACTTCGCGCCTGGCCCCTGGACGAGGCGCCCATGCAAGCCAACGCCGCCGACGGCTTTTCGGGTCTGCTCGAATGGGCCGACCCGATCATTTTCGACCGTATGCTCGAAGCCTACGGCGCCCATTCCAGCGACCTCAAGACCGTCTGGCGGCTCGCGCGCCTGCACGCCCGCGTCTGGCGCTCGTTGATCGAGGGCGACATGAAAAACTTCGAACTTCGCCGCGCCGATCTCGTCGAGGCGCTGGGGCAGGAAAACCTCGATCTCGACCGCGTCGCCGAGGCCGACGCGCGCACTTTGCAAGAATTGCTGTCCGTCGTGGTCGATCGCTTCCACCGCATGCCGCGCGTGTCGATGAACTATCATATGGCGCTGCTCGATCTGGCCGGTCGTCTGAGCCCGGCCCGCGCGCCGCTGCCACGGGCGGCGTGAGCCTCACGCCGTTCGCGCGTTAAAGGCGCCGACAAGCGAAGCCGTCAGCGCAAAACCCGCGGCGACGAACAGGCCGATGCGCGGGCCCGTATCGCCCGGCTCGAACTGAAACAGCGCCGTCATGACCGTCGCCCCCATCGTCTGCCCGAACAACCGCGTCGTCGCCTGCACGCCGCCCGCCGCGCCGCTGCGCGCCTTGGGCGCGGAGAGCAGCAACAGGCGGTTGTTGGCGGGCTGAAACAGGCCGAACCCCAGCCCCGCCACCGCCAGCGCCGCCAGCACCGGCGCCACACCCGCGCGGACCGGCGTCAACGCGGCCATGACAAGCCCAAGCGCCAACACCAGCGTGCCGAGGGAGCAAAGCCGCGAAGCCGGCAGCAGGCCCGCGAGCCGGCCCGACGACGAGGCGACGGCGATGATCGCCAGCGGCCAAGCCGACATGTAGAGCCCGGTCGACAGAACGTCGGCGCCAAGCGCGGCCTGAAAGTGGAACGGCAGCGCGACATTGGCCATCACCTGGGCGCAAAAGGTGCAGGCGGAGGCGAACACCGTGCGCCGGAACGCGGGCTTGGCGAACAGATCGACGGGAACCAGCGGCGCGAGCCTGCCGGCCTCGCGCCGGATCAGGCCGATCAGACAAAGAAGGGCCGCCGCGATCAGCGCCGCCCCGCTCGCGGGCGCGCCGAC
>JANYIH010000088.1 GCA_025358745.1 Hyphomicrobiales bacterium
GGCCTCGGCCTCGTAGGATTCGCCGAGGTCGCGGCAAGGTGCTGTTCGTCTATCCCCGGCTGTTCCTGCTCGCGCGCAAGGCTTGAGCGCTTTGCGAATGCGCGCCGATCTCCTGCTGGTGGAGCGCGGGCTGTTTGCGAGCCGCGCGCGGGCGCAGGAGGCGATCTCCGCCGGCCTCGTCCGCGCCGACGGCGAGTTGGTCCGCAAGGCCTCGCAGAGCCTCGCGGTGGGTGCGGAGATCGGCGCCAGCGCGCCCCATCCCTGGGCCTCGCGCGGCGGGTTGAAACTGGTCGCCGCGCTCGACGCCTTCGCCCTCGACCCCTCAGGGCTCGCCTGTCTCGACGTCGGCGCTTCGACCGGCGGCTTCACCGACGTGCTGCTGAGTCGGGGCGCGCGCTCGGTCGTCGCGGTCGATGTCGGCCACGGCCAGTTCGACCCCCGCCTCGCCGCCGATCCTCGCGTGCGCGCGCTCGAAGGCCGCGACGCGCGCGGGCTGACCGCCGCGGATCTGTTCGAGCCGCCGCGGGCGATCGTCTGCGACGTCAGCTTCATCTCGCAGCGTCTGGCGCTGCCGCCGGCGCTGGCGCTCGCCGCGCCGCAAGCGTGGCTGGCGACGCTGATCAAGCCGCAGTTCGAGGTTGGCCCCGCGCGCGTGGTCAAGGGGCAGGTGAAGGACGAGGCCGCTCTGAGGCAAGCCTGCGACGCCGTGCGCGCGACGCTGGAAGCGCTCGGTTGGGAAACCCTTGGCCTGATCCCCTCGCCGATTGCGGGCGGCGACGGCGCGCGCGAGTTTCTGCTCGCGGCACGGCGCGCAAGAAATTAGGGGTTGATCGCCGCGCGCCGTGCGACAATCCTGCGCCAACCCATCGCGAGGCGTATCCATGATTCCCATCGGCGTCGTCACCGTTTCCGACCGCGCCTCGGCCGGCCTCTACGAGGACAAGGGCGGCCCCGGCATAGAGGCCTCGCTCGCCGCAATCCTCGCCTGCGCCTGGCGTCCCGTGCGCCGCGTCATCCCCGACGAGCGGACGCTGATCGAGGCCACGCTTTGCGAACTCGCCGACGTCGAGCGCTGCTCCCTGATCCTGACCACCGGCGGCACGGGCCCGAGCCCGCGCGACGTCACGCCTGAGGCGACGGAGGCGGTTTGCGAGCGCATGATGCCGGGCTTCGGCGAATTGATGCGCGCTCGCAGCCTGCTCGAAGTGCCGACTGCGATCCTGTCGCGGCAGTGCGCGGGCCTGCGCGGGCGCAGTCTGATCGTCAATCTGCCGGGCAAACCCTCGGCGATCCGCACCTGTCTCGACGCGGTGTTCCCCGCCATTCCCTATTGCCTCGACCTGATCGGCGGCGACCGGCTCGACGCCAATCCTGACGTTTGCAAGGCGTTCCGGCCCAAGGCCTGACCCTCACGCAAGGCCCGGTCAAGTTTGGTTGCGCATGAAACGCCGCAGAGGCGGCCATGAACGTCAATACGCAAATCTCCGTCGGCGAATGGGTCGACAAGCTGACCATTCTCGAAATCAAGCTCGCCGAGATTCTTGCGCGCGACAAGCTCGACAACGTCAGGCGTGAGTATGAGACCCTGCTCGCCGCCGCGCCGCGCGAAACGCTGGCGCGCGCCGACATCGCGCCGCTTCGCCTGCGCCTGAAGGCTGTCAACGCCGAGCTATGGCGCATCGAGGACGAGATACGCATCAAGGAGCGCGCGCAGGCGTTCGACGAGGAGTTCATCGCCTTGGCGCGCGCGGTCTATGTCACCAACGACGCGCGCGCGGCGCTGAAACGCGACATCAACCGATTGACGAAGAGCGAACTGGTCGAGGAAAAGAGCTACGCCGCCTATTGAAGCGACTTGCGGATCGCGGCGATGCGGTCGTCGCGATAGAGCAGATTGTAAGTGTCGAACGGCACGATCTGGCCCGCCGGCGTCACGAAATGCACGCAGGAGCGCTTGACCGCCGCCAGACAAAAATTATGCGGATCGAGAAACTCGATCACCGTGACGCGGAAGATGTTGTCGTAGGTCAAGCCTTTCGGCACGGGCACGTTGGGCAGGCAGCACAGCAGCGCCGAAATGCGCTCGACCGCGGTATCCGGCCCTGTCGAGAGCGAGAACAACTCGAAGATGCGGCGTTGCAGTTCGGGATATTTCTCGAACGTCAGCGCGTTGGGAACGTCGGCGAGCAAATCCTCGTGGCTGAAGATCGAGGTGACCGGCGTCACCTCAGCGCCGTTGCGCAGACCATATCCTATCGTGATGGCGGTCGGGTTGCACGGCAGCGGGATCATGTCGCGCTCGCCGAACACGCCGCTGTCGGCGACGATGCGGCGGCGGATGTCGGAGAGCAGCGCGCGATCCCGGTCGGGATCGAAGCCCTCGTTGCGGCCGGTGTCCTGAATGGGCTGGAAATTGACGCCGCGCACGCATTTCCACTGCAAGGCGTGCTGGATGATCGCGCCCATCTCGGCATCGTTGACGCCCTTCTTCACCACGCAAACGAGCGTGGTGGAGATATTGTGCTTCTCCAGCGCCTCCAAAGCCTGACGGCGGATGCGGGTGAGATCGGCGCCGCGGATCTCCTTCAGCGCGGCCGGATCAAGCGAATCGAATTGCAGATAGACCTCGAGCCCCGTCTTCAGTTCCGCCAGCGCCTCGACAAAGGCCCGGTCTTGCGCGATGCGCACGCCATTGGTGTTGAGCATGAGATGGCGAATCGGCTTGCTCTTGGCGAGCCTGATCACGTCGAGGATTTGCGGATGCAGCGTCGGCTCGCCGCCCGAGATCTGCACCAGATCGGGCTCGCCCTCGCTGTCAACCAACGCGTCGAACATGCATTCGATGGTCTGCAACGACTGGTTCTTCGTGCGCCTGGGCGAGGAATCGGCGAAACACACGGGGCAGGTGAGGTCGCAGACGTCGTTGATCTCGACGATGGCCAGGCACGAGTGCTGCTCGTGATCGGCGCACAGGCCGCAATCATAGGGGCAACCGAAATGCGTCTTCGACTGTATCTTCAGCGGCCGGTCGCCGGGTTTCAGGAAATCGCGCTGCCAGCGGAAATAGCGCGTGTCCGAGGAAACGCGCACACGCGAGACGCCATGCGCCTTGCAGCGCTTTTCATAAAAGACGTCGTCGCCCTCGATGCAGATTTTCGCCGGGACCAGCGCCAGACATCGCGGGCACATCGAAGTCGTCTGGCCGTAGAAAACATACGGTCGGACGTTACGCGAGAACGGCGCGTTCATTGCTTTGGCCTTTCGATGTCGCCAACATCGCGAGGGCGTACGCCCCAAGCGCGAGCGAGAGAAGTTGAAACAATGTCAGCGGACCGACCACCGGCGTGTAAGGCTTGAAATATTCCCACGCGAACCGCTGCACGGCATACCACAGCGCCGCGAGATAGAAGCCGTTGACGATGAACCAGCGCCGCTCGCCAAACACCGCGATCAGGTACAGCGCAAGAAATATCGCCATCGCACCGCTCTCGTAGAGCGGAACGGGGTGGCGCATCACGCCGTCGCCGAAGTCATGCGCCCATGGCAGGTTGGTCGGCGTCCCATAGGTGAAATCGTCGATGCCGGAGAAGAAACAACCGAACCGTCCAACCACCACGCCGATGGCGAACGGCGCGGCGAAACGCGCGCCGGTGCGGGCGGGCACGCCGGCGAAGCGTTTGTAGATCTCGATCCCGAACACCGCGCCGAAGATCGCGCCCTCGATCGAGCGCGCGACCTCCCAGCGCCCGCAGGCGATCATGTTGAGCGTGCCGAAGACATAAGCGCCGAGGCCGGAAGAGGCGGCCAGCGCGGCGAAATAGCTGGGGCGTTGCGTTTTGGACACGGGGAAGTCGATGCGCGCGACCCGGCCCAACACCAGCGCCAGCCCCGCCGCGGCGCCCCAAGCCAGCGCGTCGAAGGTCGTGTGGATGGCGAGATGCGCGGCGTCCATCTCAGCGCGCCCGCATTCTGCGGATCAACCAGAAGCCGGCGAGGCCGATCAGCGCCCCCAGGCCCCACGTGACGAGGCCGGCGTTGGAGTAACCCAGCGCATCGCCGCTGTCCGTCCAGAGCGACGGCAAGGCCATGATGGCGATGGGAGTGAAAAGCGCCGCACAGGCGCCCGGCAACAACAGCGGCGCACAAAGCGCGAGAAGCGCGGTGCGCGCGCCTCCGCTCACAGTTTCGTCCAGGCCCCGTTCGCCCGAGACGATTTCACCGCGGCCTCGATGAAGGCCATGCCCTTCACGCCGTCGTCGATGGTCGGGAACATCACGCCCTCGGGCGGCCTGGCTCCCGTTCGCGCGGCTTTGATCGCCAGCGCGATGTCGGTGTAGATATTGGCGAAGCCTTCGAGATAGCCCTCGGGGTGCCCCGCCGGCACGCGCGTGACGCGCGCGTCGGCCGGCCCGGAGCCCGGCCCGCCGCGCGTGAGAATGCGGATCGGCTCACCGAGCGGAGCAAACATCATCTCGTTCGGGTTCGCCTGCGCCCAGGTCAGGCTCGCCTTGGTTCCGTAGACGCGCACGCGCAGGCCGTTCTCGTTGCCCGGCGCCACCTGGCTCGCCCAAAGGCTCCCTCGCGCGCCATTGGCGTAGCGAAGCATCATCTGCACATTGTCGTCCAACCGACGCCCCGGCCCGAACGAGGTCAGGTCCGCGGCAATCTCCGTCACTTCGATCCCGACGATGAAATCGGCCAGATTGTAGGCGTGCGTGCCGATGTCGCCGAGCGCCCCGCCAGCGCCGGAACGCGCGGGATCGACGCGCCATTCCGCCTGTTTGTGGCCCGATTGCTCCAGCGGGCCGGTCAACCAGTCCTGCGGATATTCGACCTGCACCAGACGGATTTCGCCCAGTTCGCCCGCCGCCGCCATCGCGCGCGCGCGCCGCACCAGGGGATAGCCCGTGTAATTGTGCGTCAGCGCGAAAATGCGGCCCGATGATTCGACCGCCGCCTTCATCTTCTTCGCGTCGTCGAGCGATAGCGTCAGCGGCTTGTCGCAGATGACGTGAACGCCCGCCTTCAGGAACGCATAGGTCGGCCCGGCGTGGACATGGTTGGGCGTGACGATCGCCACCGCCTCGATCCCATCAGCGCGGGCAGCTTCCGCCTTCGCCATCGCCTCGTAATCGTCGTAGATCCGGTCAGGCGACAGCCCCAGCGCCTCGCCCGAGCGTCGGGCTTTGTCGGGGCTGGCCGACAGCGCGCCGGCGACGAGATCGTAGTGACCGTCCATCCGCGCCGACAGCCGATGCACCGCGCCGATCAGCGCGCCTTCGCCGCCCCCGACCATGCCTAGCCGGATGCGCCCGCCTGAAATGGAATCCGATAGCCCGCCAATCGCCATGCGTTTCTCCCTCGGACGTGGACCCTAAATCCGGCCGGCCGCGCGGGCAAGCCTTGACCGCGCCCGCGCGCGCGCTAGACCTCGCCGCCATGCGTCCCTGGACCCGCTCGCCACAACTGTTGAAGCTGTTCGTCGGCCAGCACGTCGCCAACGGCCTGGGCGTGGCGGCGGGCGTGATGATCGTCGCGGTCGCAGCCACCGTCGCGCTCGGCTTCGCCGGCGGCTTCAGCGTTACGCTCGGCGCCATCGCCGCCAGCATCGGCGATTTTCCCGCCCCCTTGCGCGACAAGGCCAAGAGCATGAGCGCCGGCTTCGCGCTGGCGCTGGCGGCGGTCGGCCTGACGCTGGCCGCATCGCATTGGTTGGCGCTGGAGATCGTCGTCATCGGCGCGCTTTCCTTTGTCGGCGGCCTCATCACCGGCCTCGGGCGCTGGGCGCTCGCGACCTCGATGCAGATCCTCGTCGCCATGGTGCTGGCGCTGGGCTTGCCGCCGACTGACTTGCGCGGCGAATTCGGCCTGCTCGCGCTGATGGCCTGCGGCGGCCTCGCCTATATAGCCATCTCGCTGGGGGTCTCTCGGCTGATCGCGGCCAGCGACCGGCGCATGATGACGAGCGAGTCGTTGCGCGAATTGTCGAACTACCTGTTCGCCTACGCAGCGCTCGCCGACGCCCACGCCGACCTCGCCGGCGTCTATGGCCGGGTGATCCGGCAACAGGCCGCCTTTTCCGAGCAATTGCAGGGCGCGCGCGCACTGCTGCTGGAGAACCCGCGCGCGACGCCGGAGCGCGAGCGGCTGGCCGCCTCGATCGGGCTGATGCTCGACGCGCTCGACGCGCTGGTGGCCGCGCAATGCGATCTGCCCGATCTGCGCGGCCTGCCGGCGGCGGGGGAGTGGATGCGCCGCGTCGGCGTCCTCGTGCGCGCCACCGCGCTCGACATCCAGCATCTCAGCCTCGACCTGCTCGCCCATCGCGCGCCCTCGCTGCCCAAGGACCATCACCTCGCCAGAGACGCGGTGCGCCGCGAGGGCCTGCGGCTGATCGCTGAGGAGGATACGCCGGCGGACGTGCGCGCGGCGGTCGGGCGCACGCTCGCCCGGTTCGACGCCGCCCGCGCCGCCATTCGCCGGCTGGAGCGCGCGCTCGGCGACACCGGCGAGGCCGAGGCCGCCCTCGCCGACGTCAAACTTTCCGCGTTCCGGCCGCAGCGCTCGTTCGCTCTCAGATTGCTGAGGCCGCATCTGACGCCGGCCTCGCCGGTGTTCCGCTACGCCGCGCGACTGGCGCTGGCGATGATGGCGGGCGGAATCGTCGCCGCCGAACTCGGCGGCGAGCGGCATGGCAATTGGGTGCTGCTCACCATCTGCGTCATCCTTCGCGCGGGCTATGGCTTGACGCGGCAGCGGCGCGACGACCGCGTGATCGGCACGCTCGTCGGCTGCGTCATCGCCTCCGCCGCCGTCGCCTATGCGCCGACCTGGGGCCTGCTGGTCGTGCAGGCGGTCGCGCTCGCCGTCGCGCATGGCTTCGCGCGGCTCAACTATCGCCTGTCCTCAGTGGGCGCCTCGATGATGGCGCTGGTGTCGCTGCATCTGGCCGAGCCCGACTTTACCTCGCCGATGATCGCGCGTCTCACCGACACGCTGATCGGCGCGGCGATCGCGCATCTCTTCAGCTACGTGCTGCCGAACTGGGAAATCTCGGAGGCGCCGAAGATCGCGCAGCGGCTCAAAGATCGCGCCGCCGCCTTCGCCGATATCGCGCTGCGCCGCGCTGCGCCCGATCAGGATTACCGGCTCGCACGCAAGGATTTCATAGAGGCGCTGGCGGCGCTGTCCGATTCGGCGGCCCGCATGGGCGACGAGCCGCGCGGGGCGCGTCGCGGCCTTGACGAACTCAGCGCCATGGTGGTGGCCGCCGGCGTCGCCGCCGCGCACATCTCCGCCATGCGGCTCGATGCGATGCAGCCCGATGCGAACGAGCCGCTGGAGGCCGAGCGCGCCGCCGCCGGGCCGACGCTGGCGGGGGCTACGCCGGCGCCGGGATCGCGGCTGGCGGCGAGCCTGGCCGGCTTCGTCGCGGCGGCCAACGCCTACGAAAAGGCCGCCGTGCGTCAGGCCGATTTGCGCGAGGCGTGAGCCTCGGCTCATAAAAGAGAAAAGGGAGGAACGCCTTGTCCGTTACGTCTTTCGACCGCCCCGATTATCTCATCGAGGAGGACATCGTCCTGTTCGGCGATTCCGTCGGCAAATTCTTCGACCAGCATGCGCCCGAGGAGCGCGTCGCCAAATGGCGCGCCGACAAGATCGTCGAGCGCGAGATGTGGCGCGAGGCGGGCGCCGCCGGCCTGCTGTGTCTGGCGATTCCGGAAGTCTACGGCGGCGCGGGCGGCGATTACCGGCACGAGGTCGTGTTGATGGAGACGATGGCGCGCAAGGGCGTCGACGGTTTCGGCGCCTCGCTGCACAACGCCATCGTCGCGCCCTACATCTATCATTACGGCTCGGAGGAGCAGAAGCGGCGCTGGCTGCCGCGCATGGCCTCAGGCGAGCTCGTCGGCGCCATCGCCATGAGCGAGCCCGGCGCCGGCTCGGACCTGCAAGGGATTCGCACCAGCGCCAAGCGCAGCGGCAACCAATATGTGATCGACGGCCAGAAGACCTTCATCACCAATGGCCAGACCGCCAATCTCGTCATCGTCGTCGCCAAGACCGACCCGGCCGCCGGCGCCAAGGGCACCTCGCTGATCGTGGTCGAGACCGACGAGACGGAAGGTTTCGCGCGCGGGCGTAAGCTCGACAAGGTCGGCCTCGACGCGCAGGACACCTCGGAACTGTTCTTGCAAGAAGCGCGCGTGCCGACTTCCAACCTGATCGGCGCCGACGAAGGTCAGGGCTTCGTGCAACTGATGCAGCAATTGCCGCAGGAGCGGCTCAACATCGCGGTCGGGGGCATGGCGGTGATCGAGCGCGCGCTGCGGCTGACCATCGATTATGTCAAGGAACGACAGGCGTTCGGGAAGCGCATCGTCGATTTCCAGAACACGCAATTCGTGCTGGCGGAGTGCAAGACGGAGGCGAATGTGGGCCGCGTCTTCGTCGACCGGCTGATCGGCCTGCATCTCGATGGCAAGCTCGACGCCGCCACCGCGTCGATGGCGAAATACTGGATCAGTGATCTCGAATGCAAGATCGTCGACCGCTGCCTGCAATTGTTCGGCGGCTACGGTTTCATGAACGAATACCCGATCGGGCGGATGTTCAGAGATACGCGGGTGCAGCGGATCTACGGCGGGACAAACGAGATCATGAAACTGCTGATCGCGCGGACGTTGTAGCTCCGCTCACATCCCCTCGCCTCCGTCCACCGTCAGAATCGTCCCCGTGATGTGGCGGGCGCGGGGGCTGAGCAGGAACAGGACCGCTTCGGCCACATCCTCCGGGGTGGCGATCCGGCGCGCCGGAATGCCCGCGACCATTGCCTCCCGGTCGAGCCGGCCGGCGGCGAAATCGGCCGTCACGCCCGGCGTTTCGATATGGCCGGGCGCGACGGCGTTGACGCGCACCCCGCGCGGCGTCCATTCCAGCGCCATCACCTTGGTCAGCATTTCCAGCGCCGCCTTCGAGGCGCCGTAGAGCCCGCATCCCAGCGCCGCCCGCGAGCCGGCGATGCTGGATATATTGACGATCCCCCCCTGCGCCCCGCGCGCGAACGCGGAGCGCGCAAACGCCTGCGCAACGAACAGCGGTCCCATGGCGTTGACGCCAAACATCGCCATCGCCGCTTCCAGCGATACGTCGGCGAGCGGGGAAATCGCGAACTGGGCCGCGTTGTTGACCAGCCCGTCGAGCGCCCCGAAAGCCGCCGACGCCTGCTCGACGATGCGGGCGCAGTCCCCGGCCAAGGCGACGTCGGCGCGGATCGCCAGCCCGCCGATTTCGCGCGCGGCGGCCTCGACCGCTTCCCCGTTGCGGCCGACGAGCGCGACGCGGGCGCCCTGCGCGGCCAGTTCGCGCGCGATACCGCGCCCGAGCCCCTGCGAGCCGCCCGTGACGACAAAGCTCTTTCCGGCGAATTCGGGCCAATGGGCCAAAGGCGGCTCCTTCACGCAAAGGGGATTGACGCGCACTTAAACGCCGCGCCGATGACTTGGAAAGCGCCCCCGTCGCCCCTATGTCGGCGCCCATGGGCGACGGGGCGGTGAATACGCAGACGGCGATAGTAGGGCCGGTCGATTGCCCGCGCTCGGCCTGGGCGGTGTTTGAAAGCCGGCCCTTCACGCGCATCTGGGGCGCGACCCAGCTCGGCCTGACCGGCATCGCCATGTCGGACGCCGCTTCGGTCTGGCTGATGACGAACCTGAACGCCGACCCGCGCGCGGTGTCGCTGGTCCAGGTCGCCGCCTTCCTGCCGATGTTCCTGCTCACCCTGCCGGCCGGCGCGCTGGTCGACATCGTCGAGCCGCGCCGCTTTCTGCTGGCCCTGGAAAGCTTCATCACCGCGCTGGTCGTCGTGTTCGCGCTGATGGTGACGCTGAATCTCGAAACGGTCGGCTCGCTGTTGGCGATCACTTTTGCGCTCAGCGCGGCCTGGTCGGTCGCCGCGCCCGCCTGGGCGGCGCTGACGCCGCTGCTGGTGCCGCGCGCCGATCTCGAAGGCGCGGCGGCCGCCAACACCATCGGCTACAGCGCCAGCCGCGCCATCGGTCCCGCGCTCAGCGGCCGGCTGATCGCCTCGCTCGGCGTCGCCGCGCCGTTCTGGGGCTTCGCCTTCGCCAATGCCGTCAGCGTCGTCGCTTTGCTGATGTGGAAGCCCGCGCCGCATCGCCCGCGCGATCTGCCGGCCGAGCGGCTGATCAGCGCGGTGCGCGCGGGTCTGCGTCATTCTCTCTACAATCCGCACCTGCGCGCGACGCTGGTGCGCACGCTCGCTGTATTTCCCTTCGCGGCGGCGTTCCTCGCCCTGCTGCCGCTGGTCGCGCGCAGCCAGATGACCTCGGGGCCGCAGGTCTATGGCCTTCTGCTCGCAACCGCGAGCGTGGGCGCGGCGGCGGGGTCGATCGTGCGGCCCTATATCAAGAATCGGCTCGGGCCGGATCGCTATGTCGCGGTCGGCACGGTCGCGCTGGCCGCCGCCTTGACGCTGTTGGGCCTGTGCCGCTCGCCGCCTTCCGCCTACTTCGCCGCTTTTCTCGCCGGCGCGGGCTGGACCATGGTGCTGGCCAGCCTCAGCCTGTCGGCGCAGATCGCGCTGCCGGATTGGGTGCGGGGGCGAGGACTGGCGGTGTTTCTCACCACGGTGTTCGGCGCGATCGCGCTCGGCAGTTACCTCTGGGGCTGGACGGCGGCGCGTCTGGGCCTGCCCTCGGCGCATTTCCTCGCCGCCGCGGGGGCCATCGCCTTCATTCCGCTGACGTGGTCCTGGCGCTTGCAGACCGCCGAGGGCATAGACCTGTCGCCCTCGATGCACTGGCAAGCGCCGATTCTGGCGCGCGAAGTCGAAGACGACAGCGGGCCGGTGCTCGTCACCCTGCGCTATAGGCTGGCCGGCGACGACCCCGATCTCTTCCTCGACGCCATCGAGGAGATCGGCAGGGAAAGGCGGCGCGACGGGGCCTATGCCTGGGGCGTTTTCGCCGACGTGGCGGAGAAGAACGTCTACCTCGAAACTTTCCTGATCGGCTCCTGGCTGGAGGCGCGCTATCTGCGCCAACGCGTCACCAAAGCCGATCGCGAGCGGGAAGAGCTTGTCAAGACGATGCTGGCGGAGCCCGCGACGTTCACGCTGATGCTCGCCTCCGACTCGCCCAAGTCAGGCGAGCAAACGCAGCCCGACATCGATTTCTATTTCACCACGTCTGAAACGACCGCCTGACCTTGTCGCGGAATTCCTCGCGCGCCTCGGCGTCGGCCCGGTCCATGCCATAGGCCGCGAGATAGTCGAGCGGGGCGTCGGGGGCGACCAGCGGGTGCAGATTATGCCGGACGAACCGGCGCGGCAGGTCGCCGACCCGCTTCGTGCGCTCGCGATCCGCGCCATAGAGGACGATCGCCGCGAGGCGGCGCACATTGTGCAGGCGCGGATAGAATACGCCGTTCTCGACCTCAAATACGACGCCGCGCAGAAAAACCCGGTCGAAATAGCCCTTGAGAATGGCCGGCGGCCCATCGTGCCAGACCGGAAACACGAAGGCCAGCACGTCCGCAGCCATCAGGCTGCGAGCGTAATGCTCGACCCCGGCGCGATTGGCCGGCGCTTCGAGATATTTGCGATAAGTCGCGCGCGGCAAAACCGGATCGAATTCCTCCGCGTATAGATCGCAAGCGTCGACGATATAGCCGCGCCCGATCAACGTGGCGCAGACCTCGCGATACAACGCCGAGGCGAAGCTGTCGGGCGAGGGATGGGCGTGTACGACGAGCGCGCGCAAGAATTCCTGGGGGCTGATTTAAGGACGGGAGAGACTATGCCGCTAATTCCTTTAAGCAAAGTCATCGCCGCGAGCGCCCTCGACTCCCAGCCAAAAGCGCCTGTTTCCCAATCGGGATTGCATAACTTTGTGAGAACCCCCATATCTTTGCAACGGATGTCAGCCGCGAACGAGCCCCCATGTTCATGAACGTTGCCGAGGCCGCGCGGCGGCGGGTGCTGTCCAAGCTCGGTCTCGACCGGCTCGTGACGGCGGAATACCTCGACATCGACGCCGGCCATCGCGCCCATGCGGATCTGCAACGCACGCCCGCGACGTTCCACATCGACGGCCTGACCATCGAGGCGCCGGGCGGGGTCTACCATCCCACGCCTGAATCCAGCTCGATGCTGTTCATCCGCAATATTCAGGCGCTTGCCCCGCCCTCCTTCCCGCGCATGCTGGAAATCGGCACCGGTTGCGGCGCGATCGCTCTATTCGTCGCCCATCGCTGGGGCGGCTATGTCGTGGCGACCGACATTTCCGAGACGACGCTGGCCTCCGCCCAGGCCAACGCGCGCCGCAACGGCCTCTCGCCGCGCCTCGTCCATTCCGACTTGTTCAAGGCGGTGGGGGAGGGGAATTTCAACCTCGTCGTGTTCAACACGCCCCTGATCGACAAGGCGCCGGAGGACGATCTGGAGCGCCAGAGCCTGTGCGATCCGGGCGGGCGCCTGCTGCGCGCCTATCTCGACGGGCTCGCCGGCGCGCTGGCGCCGGGCGGCCTCGCGCTGTTCGGCATCTGCTGCAACACGGCCTATCAGCGGCTGGAGGAGGTCGAACTCGATTTCGAGATCATCGGCCTGGAGTTGATCGGCAAGGGGTTTTGGCGCGCCATCGTCGCCGCGCGTCGCGTCACGCCGCAGGCTTGAAAGACCGCCGCGCCCGCCGCGGTGCGATGAGATGCGTGACTACGGGCGTTTCGAGCAACAGTTTTCTCACGTCGTCCTCGAAACGCCTGTCCGCGTTGGTCACCCGCTCGTAGAGATGCATGAGTTCCAGCCAGCTCTCGATCAGAAAAGTCTCGGTATAACGGCCTTCCGTCGTCAGTTCCTCGAACACGCCCCAGGCGTAGGCCCCGTCGCGCCGGCGCTCCTGGCCGATCTCGCGCATCGCGCTCAGGAATTGGTCGCGATGCAGCGGATCGATACGGTAGCGGATCGTCACCAGAGCCGGCCCCTGGCTCCAACCGACATCGAAGGCGACGCGCGGCGAGCGCCAGTGCAGCGAGGGGGCGAGATCGGCGCCCTGGCCGCTCTGAAGCCGCGATCCCCAACTCATCGGAATCGCCAGTAACACGCCGGCGGCGGCGAGATAAAGGGCGAGATCGACGCCGCGCAGCGCCGCGATCTGGCCCCAAAGCGCGCTGGCGAAGGTCGTGGCGCCGAAAATCGCGGTGAGAAAGATCGCCAGTCCCCGGCCGCGCACCCAGTTCGGCAGCGATAGCTGGGCCGAGACATAAAGCGTCGAAATGATGAGCGTCCACGTCACCCCGGCGATGGCGCCGGCCGCCATCGCGCTGAACGGATCGCGCGCCAGCGCGAACATCGCCAGCGCGACCGCCGTGCCGACGCTCGACCAGGCGACCAGGGCATCCGGCCCGAGCCAGGCCTTCAGCCTCGATAGCGCGGCCGAGCCGGCGATGGCGCCGACGCCCATGGCGGCGAGCAGCAGCCCGTAGAACGCCGCGCCCTGCGCCGGCTGCGCCCGGGCGATCAGCGGCAACAGCGCCCAATATGCGCTGGCGAAGGGAAAGAAGGCGAGCGTGCGCATCAGCGTCGCATGCAGATGATGATTGTGCCGCGCGTGGCGCACGCCGGTGCGGATCGCCGAAAGGAAGCGCTCGGCGGGCAAACTGCTGGCGATCCGTCGCGGCGGGCGCCACCAGACCAGCGCCGCCACGATCGCCACATCGCTGATCGCGTTGATCCAGAACGGCGCCGACACGCCGACCCAGGCGATGACGAGGCCGCCGACCGCCGGCCCGACCGCGCGGCTTATGTTATAGCCCGCCGTATTGGCGGCGACCGCGGCGTCGAGATCGCGAGCCGGCACCAGCAGCGGCGCGATGGAAACCCACGCCGGCGCCGCCAGCGCGCCGCCGACGCCGAGCAGAAACGTCGCGCCCAGCAGAAGTTTCGGCGTTACAAAGCCCAGCGACACCGCCGCCGCGAAGCCCGCGGAGACGGCGAGAATGGCGACATTGACGCCGAGCAGCAATCGCCGCGCATCGACCAGATCGGTCAGCGTCCCCGCGGGAATGGTGAACAGGAACAACGGCAGGCTGGTCGCGGTCTGGATCAGCGCGACCACCATCGGGTCGCGGCTGATGTTGGCCATGTACCAGCCGGTGGCGGTGTCGAACATGGCGATGCCGATGTTGGACATCGTGCTCGCCGCCCAGATCACCGTGAAGGCGAGACTGCCGAACGCGCCCCAGCGCGACGCCGGCGCGCTTTCGCCGGTTCGCTCCGTCCCCGTCTCCCGGCCCAACACCCTCTCCGCGCCATCGCCCTTCACTTGAATATAGAGCGCGGACGCCGCGTTTCACCCCCGCGACGTCAAAGCCGCCGCCACCTGCGCGCGCGACCAGACGCAGAGTTCCCGCTGCGGATAGGGAAAGACGTAATCGGGGATACGGTAGAGCACCTCGCGCGGCAGTCGATAGGGCGGCTTATAGAGGTCGATAAGCCGGAATCCGCCGGGCGCGATGTCGGAATTGTCGAAATCGCTGACGTTGAGATGCGTCGTCGTCATCAAGAACCCGATGCGCGAGCGGCAAAAGCCAGCGAGCGCGGACAGGATCGCGGCCTGCGGCAGATGGAACAGGCAATCG
This sequence comes from Hyphomicrobiales bacterium, assembly GCA_025358745.1. Taxonomy (GTDB): domain Bacteria; phylum Pseudomonadota; class Alphaproteobacteria; order Rhizobiales; family Beijerinckiaceae; genus Roseiarcus. Next base: position 14,659 of record JANYIH010000088.1, read on the forward strand.
CGGCAGAACCAGAGATCGGCGTCGGGCAGCGGGTCGCTGGCGATGTCGCACGCGATAAAGCGGCGTGTGTCGTCGCCATAACGCGCCTGATTGGCCTCGACCAGCGAGGCGACGATGTCGCCGCCGATGTAACTGAAGTTTTCAGGGAATTCGACCGCGCGCATCCAGTTGAAATCGCCGCAGGGCGCGTCGAACATCGAGGTCACGCGGAACGCGCGCAGGAATTTCGCCAGTTCGCGCCGCAGGTTATAGGTGTAGGCCAGGGTCGAGCCGTCGCCGCTGAGGCTCTCGTCGTTGCCCCAGTAGTTCGACGCGGCGTGGCCGGCGAAAACGGATTGCAGATCCTTCACGGGGCCTCCGGCGCCGATGCGTTCCAGCGGGCGATCAGCGCCGCGATCTCGGACCGCTCGCACATACGGGCGAATCCTCCGAGCGCGCCGATCTCGCTGAACTGTTCGTAGAGGTACGAGCCCACGGGCGGCGCGGCGTCGAAATCATATTCGGTCCGGCGCAGCAGCTCGCTCCACAGATGCGCCATCTCCGAGCGCGCCGCCGCCTCGGCGACGGCGTCGTGCGCGCGCGGGTCGAACAGGCGCCAGAATTCGTCCGGCGCTACGGGATAGAACCGCTCCGGCGCCGCCGCGCTGGCGTAAAGGCCATGCGCCTCGGCGATTTCGGTCAACAGATACGGCCCGATCGCGCCCCAGCCGATTTCGCGCCCCTCGGCCGCGCGCGCGTGCGCGAGCATGTCGGCGAGCACCGGGCTCTCCCTGGGCAGTCGCAGCACCGCATTGTTGATCAGCGCCTTGCCCTTCGCCTCCGCCTGACAGCCCCAGATCAGGGGTTGGTCTAGCCCGCCGGGACGCAGCGCCAGCATGTCAGCATCGACCCAGCACAGGTTTTCGCGCGCCATCATCTCGTAGCGGAAGCGGTCGGAGAAGGTCGCCAGCGACGGGCGCCCGTCGACGCGGTAGCGCTGCATGAGGCCGGCGTCGGGGCAGATTTCGCGCGCATCGCGCCACGCTACGCCCTCGGGCAAATCCAGGCGAGCCTCGTAGCTGAACAGCGTCAATTCAGCGCCGCGTGCGGGAAACGAGGCGAGACAGGCCCGGATCAGACCCTTCAGCGCGCCCTGCCAGAACGTCGCAAAGCCGGTCAAAGAATCCGCGCCAGCACGTTGCGGCTCACGTCCTCCCAATCGGAGAACAGGGTCTCGGTCGCCAGATGCCCCAGCGCGACATATTCGCAATAGACGTCGAAGATCCAGCTCGCGTTGATGTCGTCGAGCACGAGATGGCGCCCACGCCCGCCGCCCGCCAGCCGCAGGCAGTTCGATATGTCGGCGCGGCACAATTCGTCGGTGTGGCCGCCGTCGACGTGGAACAGGTCGAACTCCAGCCCCGGCTCGTGCGTCGCCAGCCGCGGCAGCGCCTCGCGCGAATCGCCGCGCCAGAATCGCACCCGGCCGGGAAATTCTTGCGCCAGATATGCGACGCAGGGTTCGACATAGGCGTGCTCGCAGATATCGACGCCATGCCAAAGGAGATCGGGATTGGCTGACAGACACAGCAGCGCCCCGTGGCCGGCGTTGACGCCGACCTCCAGCATCGACCGCTTGAAGCGGGCGGCGCGCCAAAGGTTGCGCCGCGCCGGCGCGAGGCTGGGGTCGGGCGCGTCGGGGACTTGCGTCGCGCGGTCCCAGTAGAACAGACCGCCCTCGATCGTCTCGCCGCTCTCGCGCACGAACGCGTTGAGCCGGGCGAGCCGGGCCAGAAAACGGTCCGAGAATTGTTCGGCCGCCGTGGCGCGGTCGAGCTGGTAGTCGCGGATTTCGGACGGCTTCAGCGGCCGACCGGCGAGGAGGTTGCGGCCGGTCACGAACGTCCTGCCTGGAGATAGCGGAAAGCGGCGAGCAGTTTCGCCCGCGTCGCGTCGTCCTGCACCGAAATGTCGGTCTTGTCGGCGCGCGAGCGTTGGTCGCCCCATTTCGCGGCGACGCATCCCGGCGCCTTGCAGGTGAACATCAGGCCGCGCGAGGCTTGCCCAATCGGCGTCACGTCGCCGACTTCGGTGAATTCGGAGATTTCGACTTCGCCTAGCGAGAACGCGGCCTCATGCCGGCCCGGAATCGTCTTGCCCGCTTTCTCCTGCGTGAAGCTTTCGCGCATGACGACCTGCATCGCGCCCCGAGCGGTCGTGAACTTTATGTCTTGCGTTAGCCATTGGGAAACCGAGCCGTCGGCTTTGGTCAGATATTTGGGATTGTCGGCGGTCGCCTTGGGCAGGGCGCGGGAGATATAATCGATCGCGCGCGCGTGCGACGCGAAAGGCGGCTGCGCCATGGCTGGACCCTCCGACAGCGCCAACGCGACGACAACCGCTTGGCCCCGTTTCATTGGCCAAGTTCCAGAATCGTCTGCTCGATCAGCGTCGGCGACAATTGAATAGAGCTGGTATAGGGCTGACTCATTTCCAGAATAAGGAACATCGCGCTCGCCACCGCCGCGCCGCCCAGGCCCAGCGTCGAAATGGTCGTCGCATTGGGCCGCGACAACACGCCGTAGCCCGCGAATAACAGGCAGGACCACGCGATCACGATCATGATCAGCGGCCAGGACACGGGGTCGGTGAGTTGCAGCGACATCAGCAGACGCGTCTCGCCGATGGAAGCATAGTGCTGCGCGGCTGCGCCCAACAGCCTCTTCTGCATATCGTTTTCCGGGGTCAGCCCGGTCAGGAAGGCGTCCATCGTCGACATATTGGCCGAGGTGACGTCGACGGCGTCGGCCTTGGCGCGATCCTCGCCCCAGAACTGTTCGTGCGCCCAGACCATTTCGGTGCGCAGCAGATCGCGCGCCTTTTGCGCCTGCGGGCCGTATTGCTTCATCTCCAGGTTGAATTCGAGCGCACGCGCGGTCAAAAGTTGCAGTTCGGACTTCTGTGTCTGCGTGACGCCGTAGGCGGTCCAGATCAGAAGCCCCAGCACCAGCGCCAGCAGCAGGGTCAGCAGGCCGACGACGCCGCCGAGAATATCGCGCGAGCGATCGGAGGTATGCGCCTCGGGCAAAACGCGCGTGAGCGCCAGGCCCGTCAGCCCGCTGGCGAGCATTGCAATCCAGGCTACGGTGGCGACGGCTAAAGACGACATGCGATCCCTTGCAATCCGTTGCCCCGGAAGGAACAGTCCGGGGGTTTCGCTTTAGGAGAGACTAACCTTGCGCACAAGCGACCTTCGGCGCGCCGACTTCGCGAGAAAACGAGCCTCCGGATTAGCATTTCATCAAAGGCTTGGCGCCATAACGGAAAGGGCGACGGCGGACCCGTCCCCCTGTCACCTGGAGCAAAATCATGAAGTTCGTCAAGCTTTTCGCGTCCGATGAGTCCGGCGCCACCGCCATTGAATACGCCCTGATCGCCTCCTTGATCGCGATCGCGCTGGTTACGATCCTGACCAACCTCGGCACCAAGCTTTCCGCCGAGTTCTCGGAAGTTTCGTCCGCCCTCAAATAAGACGCTCAACGCAGAGCGAAGCGAAAGCGCCGGCGGCTGCTCCGCCGGCGCTTTTGCGTTTGGCGCTCCATCTGCTCCGACCGACCTGCGGCGCGCTAACGCCGCCGCAACGTTTGCGTCCTAAGGTCAACCGACTCCTCTCGCGACGGTGAGCCATGTCGACGGTTTTACCCCATCAACTGATGTTTCTGTTCTTCCCCGCCGCCATGGCCTGGGCTGCCGCGATGGACCTTCTGACCATGAAGATCCCCAACCGGCTGTCGGCCGCGCTGGCTGTCGGCTATTTCGCGGCGGCCGTCGTCGCGGGCGTTTCGCTGCACGACATTGCGCTGCATCTGAGCTGCGGCGCGGTCGTGCTGGTGGTCACATTCGCCATGTTCAATCTCGGCTGGATCGGCGGCGGCGACGCCAAACTCGCCGCCGCCACTGCGCTGTGGCTCGGCTGGACGCCGCTGGCCGATTACGGCGTCGCCTCGGCGCTGGCGGGCGGCGCGCTGACGGTCGTCATTCTCATGGCGCGGCGCCTGACGCTGCCGCAGTTCCTGGCGACGCAGGCGTGGATCGCCCGGCTGCACAACGCCAAATCAGGCATACCTTACGGCATTGCCCTAGCGTTCGGCGGCCTCGTCGTCTATCCCGAGACCCAACTCTGGGCCCAACTCGCCTTTCGCTAAACGCCGACTGTTGCGCTCCGCGGGCGGCCTGACCGGCTTCCCGCGGAGTTCTTTTTTGCTGACCTTGCATATTTAGGAAATCGAAATCGTTTGGATACCGCTGATTAACCGTAATTTGACGATTTCGCCCCATTCTGGACCCAAGGCGACGCAGCGCGCGCCATCTAGGGTCTGAAGTCCATGAACAGGTTGCAGATCATCGTATTGGGCGTCTCGGTCGTCGCATTCGGCGGCGCCTATTTTGTCTTCAATAATTACCTCGGCACGCAGCGAAAGCCGCAGGCCGTCGTCGAGGCGCCGAAGATGCAGACCGAGAAGGTGCTGGTCGCCGCGCAAGACATTCCCAAGGGAAGCGTCGTCAACGAAGCGCAAGTGAACTGGCTGGAATGGCCCAAAGACTCGATCTCCGAGCTGATGATCATGAAATCCGCCACGCCCGACACGGCGGCGGAGCTGAAAGACACGATGACGCGCGATTCGTTCCTTCGCGGCGAACCGTTGCGTCGCGACAAGCTCGTCAAGGCCGGCATCGGCAGCTACATGGCGGCGGTGCTGCCGAGCGGAATGCGCGCCGTGGCGATTCGAATTGAAAACACCGGCGATTCGTCCGCCGGCGGCTTCATCCTTCCCAACGATCGCGTCGATGTCGTGCGCGTGTTCCAGGATGAGGAGGCCACGCGCGCGAAGGGCTCGGGGGTGCTCGGCCATCAGGTGATTCTCTCCAACGTGCGGGTGCTGGCGATCGGCCAGAACGTGCAGGAGGAGAACGGCAAGAAGGTCGTCGTCGGCGGCAACGCCACGCTCGAACTCGATCCCAAACAGTCGGAAATGATCGTCTACGCCCAGAACGCGTCGGGTTCGCACCTGACCCTCGTGCTGCGCAGCCTAGTCGACAGTTCCGGCGAAACGGTGACGGTCAACGATCCCTCGGACTCGCAGGGCAAGGGTCTGACCATCGTGCGCTACGGCGCCGCGCAGCAAGCAGCCCGCTGAGGAGGCTCCCATGAACAGCAACTTCCCTTGCGAGCGCGCAATGAACAAGACGGCGGCAACCATGGCGGCGATCAGCAAAACATCTTTGTCGATCGGCAAGACGACTTGGACTGCGCTGGCGGCCGCGGCGTTCGCGACGGCGGTCGGCGTCGTCGCGCCGGCCCGCGCCTCCGAACCGCTTCCCGCATCGTCGATGACGATCGGGCACGGCGAGATGAAGAGCCTTCAGCTCGGCGTCGGCCGCTCGGTGATCGTCGATCTGCCGGAGGACGCGCAGGAAATCTTCGTCGGCGATCCCAAGATCGCCAATGCGATCGTGCGCTCGGCGCGCCGTCTCTATGTCTCCACGCTGGAGCCCGGCCAGACGACGATCTTCGCGCTCGCCGCCGACGGCCGCAAGATCGCGGTGCTTGAGGTCACGGTCGGGCGCGATGTCGGCGAGCTGACGCGGCTGTTGAAGGCCTCCATCCCCAACAACGACATTCATGTGCGCACCGTCGGCGGCTCGATCATCCTGACCGGCTCGGTGGCGTCCGCCGGCGACGCGCAACAGGCGCTCGACATCGCGCAAGGGTTTGTCGCCGATGGCGGCCTCGCCGCGGCGGGGGCGCCCGGCGGCGGCGCGACGGCGGCGGCGACCGGCGGCGGCAAGGTCGTCAACTCGCTGATGATCCGCGGTCTCGATCAGGTCAGCCTGCGGGTGACGATCTCGGAAATCCGTCGCGACGTGGTCAAGCAGCTTGGCGTCAACTATGCGGGCCTCGGCTCCAACGCCAGCGGCGCGGGCGGCTTCGGCTCCGGCGTTCCCAGCCTTTCGATCGCCAATCCGCTCGGCGTCAACGGCGCGCTCGGCAACGCCGCCTCGATCGGCTGGAGCATGGCGGGCGAGCAGTTGAAAGCCACCATCAACGCTTTCGAGGAGGAAGGCGTCGCGCGCACGCTCGCCGAACCGACGGTGACCGCCGTCTCGGGCGAACGCGCCAAATTCCTCGCCGGCGGCACGATCCCCATTCCGGCCAGCGAAAACTGCCAGGCCGGCGTCTGTACGCTGGGCTACATTCAGCAACCCTACGGCGTGACGCTCAATTTCACGCCCGTCGTGCTGAGCCAGGGCCGCATCCAGCTAAGGGTCGCCACGGAAGTGACCGACATCGACTATTCCAAGGAGATCAAACTCCTCGACACCGCGATCCCCGGCTTCCGCACGCGCAAGAACGAAACGACGGTTGAATTGCCGTCGGGCGGGTCGATCGTCTCGGCGGGCCTGATTTCGACGCAATCGAGCGCGGCCATCAGCGGCCTGCCCGGCCTGATGAACCTGCCGGTGCTGGGCGCGCTGTTCCGCTCGCGCGACTACCAACGCCAGGAGACGGAGCTATTGATCGTCGTCACGCCCTATATCGTGCACGCCGTCGACCCGAAAGACGTCGCCCGCGCCGACCAGAACTTCGGCGACGCCAGCGATCCGCAAGGCTGGTTCCTCGGCCGCGTCAACCGCATCTATTCGAGCTCCGGTGGACTGCGCCCGATGCCCAGCTACTCCGGCAAGGTCGGATTCATCACCGACTGAAACGAACGCGAAACCCGGTTCTGCTCTTCTATTTGCGAGTCGATGACATGCTTCAGTGGATCACCAAAAGCGAGCGCGCGGGCCGCCGCCTCCTGTCCGGCCTAGCCTTCAGTGCGACCGCGTTGTCGCTGTCGGGCTGTCTGACGGGCGTGCAATACGCCTCCGACAACCAGGTTTCCGCCACCGACTACCACGAGCGCCACCCGATCGTGCTCGGCAAGGCGGCGACGACGCTCGATCTGTTTCCGGTCGGCGGCAAACTCGACGTACTTTCCGCCGACAAGGTCAAGGCCTTCGCCGAACGCTATCGCGATTTCGGCTCGGGCGAGGTGACGATCCTCACCCCGGCGGGCGACCGCTACAGCGCGCAGATCGTGCCCGACGTCCGGCGCCAACTCTACGCCAACGGTCTGCGCGGCTATGTCCAGGTCGGCTCCTATCCCGTCGAGGACCAAACGCTGGCGAGCCCGGTGCGGCTGGTGTTTCAGGGCCTGAAAGCCCATGTCGCTGATCGTTGCGGGCAATGGCCGACCGACCTTGCCTCAGGCACCTCGATTGAAAGTTGGAAGAACCAGTCCTACCCCAATTTCGGCTGCGCCACGCAATCGGCGCTCGCCGCCCAGATCGACGATCCGCGCGACCTCGTGCAGGCGCGCGGCAGCACCCCGCCCGACGAAACGATGCGCCTGCGCGCCATCCAGAACGTCCGGAAGGGGGTGGATCCGGGCACGGATTGGAAGACCCAGACGACGACAATCGGTACGGTCGGGGGAGGCTGATCCATGCGCTCGCAGATGCTCGAAGACGCAACCAGCGTCAATTCGCAATCGACGACGCCGATCGCCCAGATCGATCCGGTGCCGCGCGTCTCGATCCAGGCCTTTTGTGAATCGCCCGAAGCCGCCGCCGTCATTCAGGCTGCGGTCGGCGACCGCCGCATGAGCAAGGCCCATGTCAAGCAGAACATGGGCGGCGCGGCGGGCGCGGTGGAAGCCTATCGCAACGCGCCGACGCCCAACGTGATCGTGATCGAAGCGACCGCCGACCGCGATTTCCTCGTTTCGCAACTCGACGAATTGTCGGAATATTGCGACGCCGGCACCAAGGTCATCATCATCGGCAAGGTCAACGACATCATTCTCTATCGTCAGTTGATCGCGCGCGGGGTGAGCGAGTATCTGGTGTTGCCGTTCGGCGTGGTCGATTTCGTCAGCGCGGTGTCGCAATTGTTCAAGAGCCCCGGCGCCAAGCCGTTGGGGCGCGTCATCGCCGTGGTCGGGGCCAAGGGCGGCGTCGGCTCCTCGACCATCGCCCACAACATCGCCTGGCACTTCGCCACCGGCATCGGCATGGACACGATCATCGCCGATCTCGATCTGGGCTTCGGCACCGCAGGACTCGACTTCAATCAGGATCCGCCGCAGGGCGTCGCCGAGGCGGTGTTTGCGCCCGATCGCGTCGACACCACGCTGGTTGACCGCCTGTTGTCGAAATGCGGCGACAACCTGCATCTGCTGGCCGCGCCCGCAATGCTCGACCGGCTCTACGACTTCGGCGAGACCGCGTTCGACTCGCTGATGGATTCGATGCGCGCCTCCACGCCCTGGGTCGTGCTCGACATTCCGCATGGCTGGAATGGTTGGACGCGGCGCACGCTGATCGCCGCCGACGAAGTGATCGTCGTCGCGCAGCCCGATCTCGCCAATCTGCGCAACGCCAAGAACATCGTCGACAACATCCGCAGCGCGCGCCCCCACGACCACCCGCCGCGCCTGATCCTCAACAACGTCGGCATCCCGAAGCGGCCCGAGATTCCGGTCGCCGATTTCTCCAAGACCATCGAGATGGAGCCGACCGCGATCTTCGCCCACGACGCGAAGCTGTTCGGCTCGGCCGCCAACAACGGGCAGATGATCGCGGAGATCGAGCCCAAGGGCAAGGTCGCCGAAACCTTCGCCGCGCTCGCCGGAATGATCGCCGGACGCACCGAAGTGAAGAAGCAGAAGCGGGGTCTGTTCGACCCGTTCCTGGCGAAATTGACCAAGAAGGCGTGAGCGGCCAAGGCCGCTCGCATTTCCCTGGAGGCTGGCCCTCCGACAATCGGGAAGATGGAACATGTTCGGTAAGCGTGCCCATCAAGGAGTAACCGTCGCGCCGGTCGCTGCGCCGGCTGCTGCATCGACCAATGCCGAGCCGGCCCGCGGCGTCGCGGCGGCGGCGCCGCCGCCGCCGATCGCCCGCGAAAGCGAGCAGCGGCCGGAAAGCTATTTCCAGACCAAAGCGATGATTTTCAGCGCGCTGATCGAGGCGATCGACCTCTCTGCGTTGTCGAAGCTCGATCAGGAGAGCGCGCGCGAGGAAATTCGCGACATCGTGCACGAGATCGTCACGATCAAGAATCTCGTTCTGTCCATCGCCGAGCAGGAGGATCTGCTCGACGACATCTGCAACGACGTGCTCGGCTTCGGCCCGCTCGAACCTTTGCTCGCGCGCGACGACATCGCCGACATCATGGTCAACGGACCCACCCGCACCTTCATCGAAGTCGGCGGCAAGATTCAGCTCACCAACGTGCGCTTCCGCGACAATGCGCAGTTGATGAACATCTGCCAACGCATCGTCAGCCAGGTCGGCCGGCGCGTCGACGAAGCCTCGCCGATCTGCGACGCGCGTCTGCTCGACGGCTCCCGCGTCAACGTCATCGCCCCGCCACTCGCCATCGACGGCGCCGCGCTGACGATTCGCAAGTTCAAGAAGGACAAGCTGACGCTCGACCAGCTCGTCCGCTTCGGCGCCATCTCCAACGCCGGCGCCGAGATCCTGAAAATCATCGGTCGCGTGCGCTGCAACGTCGTCATTTCCGGCGGCACCGGCTCGGGCAAGACCACGCTGTTGAATTGCTTGACCAACTATATCGACGTCGGCGAGCGCGTCATCACCTGCGAGGACGCGGCCGAGCTGCAACTGCAGCAGCCTCACGTCGTTCGGTTGGAGACGCGGCCGCCCAATCTGGAGGGCGTCGGCCAGATCACCATGCGCGATCTCGTGAAGAACTGCCTGCGTATGCGCCCCGAGCGCATCATCGTGGGCGAAGTGCGCGGACCCGAGGCCTTCGACCTGCTGCAAGCGATGAACACCGGCCATGACGGCTCGATGGGCACCTTGCACGCCAACAGCCCGCGCGAAGCCATGGGCCGTCTGGAATCCATGATCACCATGGGCGGCTTCTCGCTGCCGATGAAAACCATCCGCGAAATGATCGTCGGCTCCATCGACATCATCGTCCAGGCCGAGCGCCTGCGCGACGGTTCGCGCCGCATCACCAAGATCACTGAAGTGATCGGCACCGAAGGCGATGTCGTCATCACCCAGGATCTCGTCACCTATGAAGTGGAAGGCGAGGACGAATCCGGACGCTTGCGCGGCCGCCATGTCGGCACCGGCATCGTACGCCCCGCTTTCTGGGAACGCGCCCGCTACTACAATCTGGAACGCGAACTCGCGGACGCGCTCGACAAGGTCAATCAATGATCATCCTGGTGGCGCTGCTGGGCATGATGGCATTGGGCGGCGTGGCATTTGCCTTTGCCGGCGGCGACGAACGCTCGCAAAAACGGATCAAGTCACTGGGCGCGCCCAAGGTCGCCAACCGCGCCAAGGCGCAACAGGATGCCGCGCAGAAGCGCAAGAATGTCGCCACCTTGCTCAAGGATGTGGAGAAGAACCAGCAGGCGCTGCGCGAAAAGACCAAGCCCACCATGCGCCGCCGGCTGGAGCAGGCGGGCTTCACCAATACCACCCCGCGCAAATTCTGGATCATTTGCGGTGTTCTCGGTCTCGTCACGCTGTTCATCTGTTTCGTATCCGGTCAATCGAAGCTGGCGACGGTGCTGGCGGTATTCGCCATCAGCCTGGGCCTGCCGCGCTGGGTCCTGAGCTATCTGTCCGCGCGCCGCAAGAAGCTTTTCACCAAGGAATTCGCTGGCGCCATCGACGTGATCGTGCGCTCGGTGCGCTCGGGTCTGCCCACCAACGAAGCCTTGCGCATCGTGGCGCGGGAATCGCCAAATCCGGTCGGCGGGGAATTCGTCCAGCTGGTCGATGGGCTGAAAGTCGGCATCACGCTGGAGCAGGGCCTCAAGAAGATGCACGAAAACATGCCCACGGCCGAAGTGGGCTTCTTCGCCACGGTGATGACCATTCAGGCCAAGTCGGGCGGCAACCTGTCGGAGGCCCTGGCCAATCTTGCCTTCGTGTTGCGCGACAGAAAGCGCCTGGAAGGCAAGATCAGGGCGATGTCCTCGGAAGCCAAGGCGTCCGCCGGCATCATCGGCTCGCTGCCGCCGGTGGTGATGGGCATCGTCTGGCTGACAACACCCGATTATATCGATCTGCTTTTCACCGAAAAGGTCGGCAATCTCTTGCTGGCGGCCTGTGGCATCTGGATGGGTACCGGCATCGGGGTGATGCGCAAAATGATCAACTTCAAGCACTGAGGAGGAACGATCATGAATATCGGCCTTCTCGATATCCTGTTCGACAAGACATTTCTTGCCACCGCCGCCGCCGCGATCATGGCTTTTGCCACCATCGTGACGTTGGGCCTGCCGCTGATGGAGCGCGACGGCTTGAGCGACCGCTTGAAATCGGTGTCGCGCCGCCGCGAGGAATTGCGCGCCAAGCATCATGCGACGTTGAACGCCAAACGCGCGTCCCTGCGCGTCGCGCCGTCCAGCATGATGAAATCCACTCTCGAACGGTTCAAGCTGACGAACATGCTGGAATCCGAGGACAGCCGCGACAAGCTGGCCCGGGCCGGCTATCGCGGCCAGGCGCCGATGATCGCCTTCATGTTCTTCCGCTTCGTGATGCCGGCGATCGTATTCGCGGTGACGCTGATCTATCTTTTCGTTCTGACGAGATTCCAATGGCCGGTGATGATGAAAGTCGCCGCCGCCTTCGCCGGCGCGCTGTTTGGCTATTATCTGCCCGACATCTTCGTTTCCAACATCACGGCGCGGCGCCAGCTATCGATCATGCGGGCTTTCCCGGATGCGCTGGACCTGATGCTGATCTGCGTGGAATCCGGCATGTCGATCGAAAGCGCCTTCGGCAAGGTCGCCGCCGAGATCGGCACCCAGTCGGCGGAACTGGCCGAGGAGTTGGGCCTGACCACTGCCGAGCTTTCCTATCTTCCCGACCGCAGCCAGGCCTTCGACAATCTGGCGCGGCGCTGCGGCCATGGCGGCGTCAAGTCGGTGGCGATCGCGCTCAACCAGGCCG
>JANYIH010000114.1 GCA_025358745.1 Hyphomicrobiales bacterium
GCCGAAAACTTCTTCGCCGCCTGCGGGTATGATACAGATTGATCGGGAAATGCTCTAAGTTTGCCGTCTTTTGCGCTCGCGGGCGCAAAGGAGCAGGGGCAGGCGGTCTTCGAGAAGTTCCTCACGGAGTTCACGGCGGCAAACGTTGACGAAATCGCCGGCCTCTTTACCCCCGACGCCCTGTTCTGGGGAACGCGAGCGACCGAACTGATTACGACGCCCGAAGGCGTTCACAACTATTTCGCCAACGCGTTCAAGGCGCTTCCGGGGGCCAAAGCGTCTGCTGTCGCCCCTGTCTCTGTCACCGCACTTTCCGATGACGCCGTTGTCGTCTCTGGGATATGGCAGGTGGCGGCGGAGTCGGAGGGCAAGTCAATACTCATTCAGCTAAGGAACAGCTTGGCCGTGGTCAAGCGAGGCGATCATTGGTTGATCGCTTCATTCCACAACTCGCTGCGGCCGTCCCCCTAGCTCGTCCGCCGCCGGCAATCTGCGCCTTCGCAGATCACTGCCTCAAACAGTCACCGGCGTCGGCGCCATGCCCTCGGCGCCGAACACCCTGATGTAGCGCTCGATCTCCTCGCGGGGACCCAGAACCTTGTTGGGGTTGTCCGATAGCTTCACCGCCGGCCGTCCGTCCGCCTCGACCACCTTGCACACCAGCGAAATCGCGGCGAGTTCGCCGTCGACGCCGGCGGGGGCGCAGTCCTTGAAATCGTTGGTGAGATTCGTGCCCCAGCCGATCGAGAGATTGGCCTGGCCGCGCAGCGCGCGTGAAACATTCTCGATCGATTCCACGTCCATCGCGTCGCTCAAGACGATCAGCTTCTCGTGCGGATCGCGCCCGCGCGCGCGCCACCACGCGATCAATTCGCGCGCGCCGTCGAGCGGCGATTTCGAATCGGGCCGGGCGCCTTTCCAGTCCGCCACCCAATCGGGCGCGCGGGCGAGAAAGGAGGTGGTGCCGAAGCAGTCCGGCAGCACGATGAGAAGATTGCCGCCATACATATTGGACCAGTCGCGCAGCACGGAATAGGGCGCGTTGCGCAACGCGTCGTCGTCTTGCGCGAGCGCGGCGTAGACCATCGGCAGTTCGTGCGCGTTGGTGCCGATCGCCTCCAGACCTGTGTCCATCGCGTGCTTGACGTTGGAGGTGCCGATGAACGTGTCGCCGAGGCCCTCCTGCATCGCTTCGACACACCAGCGTTGCCAGAGGAATCCGTGCCGGCGCCGCGTGCCGAAGTCGGAGATCCGCAGCGGCCCCTCGGCTTTCAATGCGCGCAGCCGCTCGACCTTGCTCCAGAGTTTCGCCTTGGCGCGGGCGTAGAGCACGTCGAGGTCGAACCGGCTCATGCCGCGCATCGCCGCGCGGGCGCGCAACTCGTTGATGATGGCGAGCGCGGGAATCTCCCACATCGTCGTTTCGCACCAGACGCCCTCGAACCGCAGTTCGTATTGCCCGTCACGCCGGGTCAGCTCGTAGTCGGGCAGGCGGAAGCCGGCGAGCCATTCCAGAAAGCCGGGTTCGAAAATCTGCTTCGTTCCGTAAAACGTGTTGCCGGCGAGCCAGATCATCTCGTTCTTGGCGAGGGTCAAAGTGCGGGCGTGGTCGAGTTGGTCGGTCAATTCGCGCTCGTCGACGATGTCGGCCAGACGCACGCGCGCGGTGCGGTTGATAAGCTGGAACGTCACCCGACGATCGCGGTGCAGTTTCCAGATCATTTGCAGCATCAGGAGCTTGTAAAAGTCGGTGTCGAGCAGCGTCCGCACGATCGGGTCGATGCGAAAAGTGTGGTTGTGTACGCGCGTCGCGAGATCGGGGACCATGATTGAACCTAGACGGGCGCCGGCGGGCCGACAAGGGCGCCCCTCGCATTCGCCGCAGACGCGCGCTAAGGGAGCGGGGATAACCTGTTATCGAGGAGCCGGAATTGCAGAGCCTGGATCGCGGCGGCGCCAATGCCGACGAAATCACTTATCCCGCCCTGGCGAAAGCCCTGCGCGACGGCGCCGTGGCGCTCGTCGACGTGCGCGAACAGAACGAATGGGACGCCGGCCATGTCGAGGGCGCCGTCCTGCACCCGCTGTCGGCGTTCGATCCCGCGAAGCTGCCCCGCGACAAGCCCATTGTGCTGATCTGCCGCTCCGGCAACCGCTCGATGACGGCGCTCAAGGCCGCCCGCGCCGCCGGTTTCACCGAGATTTGGCATTACAAGGGCGGCGCGCTGGGCTGGGCGAACGAAGGCGGCGTGCTGGTCTGACGGCGCTGCGCGGCGAGGCCCCTCACCCTTGCCCTCTCCCCGCAAGCGGGGCGAGGGGACGGCAGGCCGCCGCGCTTTACGGCACGAAGCGCACCGCGCCGCGCGCCGCGCTCTGAGCGAAGGCGGCGTAGGCGCGCAACGCCGTCGTGACCTTGCGCTTGCGCGGCTGCTCTGGCTTCCAGCGGGCTTCGCCCTTCGCCTCCATCGCCGCGCGACGATGCGCCAGTTCTTCGTCCGAGACGAGCAGATCCATCTTGCGCCCAGGGATGTCGATGCGGATGCGGTCGCCGGCCTGCACGAGGCCGATGACGCCGCCTTCGGCGGCTTCCGGCGAGACGTGGCCGATCGAAAGACCCGAGGTGCCGCCGGAGAAGCGCCCGTCGGTGATGAGCGCGCAGGCTTTGCCGAGGCCCTTCGATTTCAGATAGCTGGTGGGATAAAGCATTTCCTGCATGCCGGGACCGCCGCGCGGGCCCTCGTAGCGGATCACGACGATATCGCCCGCGACCACGCCGCCGTTGAGGATGCCGAGCACCGCGTCGTCCTGGCTCTCGAAGATCTTGGCCGGCCCTTCGAATTTCAGCACGCTGTCGTCGACGCCGGCCGTCTTCACGATCGAGCCGTCGAGCGCGAGATTGCCATAGAGCACGGCCAGGCCCCCGTCTTTCGAATAGGCGTGGGCGACGTCGCGGATCACGCCCTTCTCACGATCCTCGTCGAGTTGCTCGTAGCGCGCGTTCTGGCTGAAGGCGACCTGAGTGGGGACGCCCCCGGGCGCTGCGGCGAAGAACTCGCGCGTAGCGTTGCCGGTGGGGCGCTTGATGTCGTGGCGCGACAAGGCGTGTTCGAGCGAGGGCGCATGGACCATCGTCACGTCGCGATTAAGCAGGTTGGCGCGGTCGAGTTCGCCAAGAATTGCGGGGATGCCGCCGGCGCGATGCACGTCCTCGACATGGACGTCGGCGACCGAAGGCGCGACCTTGCACAGAACCGGCACGCGGCGGGAGAGCCGGTCGATGTCGGACATGGTGAAGTCGATCTCCGCCTCATGCGCGGCGGCGAGCAGGTGCAGCACGGTGTTGGTCGAGCCGCCCATGGAGATGTCGAGCGTCATGGCGTTCTCGAACGCCTTGAAGCTGGCGATATTGCGCGGCAGCGCGCTCTCGTCGTTCTCCTCGTAGTAGCGGCGCGCGAGATCGACGATGAGATGGCCGGCTTCCACGAACAGGCGCTTGCGGTCGGCGTGGGTCGCCACAATCGTCCCATTGCCGGGCAGCGAAAGGCCGAGCGCCTCGGTCAGGCAATTCATCGAATTGGCGGTGAACATGCCGGAGCAGGAGCCGCAGGTGGGGCAGGCCGCCCGCTCCATCGCCTTCACCTCGGCGTCGGAATAGCTCTCGTCGGCCGCCGCCACCATCGCGTCGATCAGATCGACCTTCTTGATCTTGCCCTTGATCTCGACCTTGCCGGCCTCCATCGGCCCGCCGGAGACGAACACGGCGGGAATGTTGAGCCGGAGCGCGGCCATCAACATGCCCGGCGTGATCTTGTCGCAATTGGAGATGCAGACCAGCGCGTCGGCGCAATGCGCGTTGACCATGTATTCGACGCTGTCGGCGATGATTTCTCTGCTGGGCAGGGAGTAGAGCATCCCGTCGTGGCCCATCGCGATGCCGTCGTCGACGGCGATGGTGTCGAACTCCTTGGCGATGCCGCCGGCCGCCTCGATCTCGCGCGCGACAAGCTGGCCCAGGTCCTTCAGGTGCACGTGACCCGGCACGAATTGCGTGAAGGAATTGGCGATGGCGATGATCGGCTTGCCGAAATCGCTCTCCTTCATGCCCGTCGCGCGCCAAAGGCCGCGGGCGCCCGCCATGTTGCGGCCGTGTGTGGACGTGCGAGAACGATATGCGGGCATGGCGTCGACTTTCCGAAACAGTCAGAAGGCAGTGTGTTTCGCAAATCCATCGCCCGCCGGCAAGGTGGCGCGGCGGCAAGACTTTAAAGCGGCGGCGTGCGGACCACCGCGATCAGAATCGCGAATCCGATGTGGGTCAAGTGATGCAGGGTCTGGTCGATGCCGATCAGCCACCAGAAGCCGGTTTTGGTAGGGTCGGTGTCGAAAGCGCGGTTGAGCAGGCCCTTGGCGCGGTCGATGGCGAAATGAACGACAAGATCCACCAAGGCGATCCAGACATAGGCGGGGGCGAGGGCGGCGAAAATCAGCGCTGTCGCGACGGCGTGCACCGCCACATGGGCGGCAAGGGGGGGAAACCAGCCGCGCGGCTGCTCCTTGCCATTCGCCATCCACGAGGTTTGCAGAAAAAAATCGGCGACGAGGTGCTTAATAAGGAAAATGACAAGCGCCGCGATCGTCCAGGGAGTCGAGATCACATCCGGCACACTCGCCCCCGATGACGCCGTCGGCGGACAGCTGCGCCTATTTACGCCGATTGATGGAAAAACTATCACTGCGCTTCGGCGAGGGAAAGGCGCACAAAATTATTATTGCAACCCTTCCGTTAACCCGCACGCAACTATTCCGGGCGGGCCCGGCGCCGTCCACGAGCCGGCTCACGCGGGATAGAGGTTGACCGGGCTTTCCTCTGCGCGCGCCGGGCGCATCGCATCTGGACAAGTTTGGCCGGTTCTGCTATCCGCCCCGCCATCGAGGCGAACCGTCGTGACGGGGTCGCCTGTTTGTATTCGTCTTGATCAGGAAACCTCGTCAAGGACAACGAGGCGCCGCTTCGCAACATAGGAAAGCCCGTGCAAGTTCTCGTTCGCGACAACAATGTCGATCAGGCTCTCAAAGCATTGAAAAAGAAGATGCAACGCGAGGGCATCTTCCGCGAGATGAAGCTGCGCGACCATTACGAGAAGCCCTCGGAGAAGCGGGCGCGCGAGAAGGCTGAGGCCGTTCGGCGGGCGCGCAAGCTCGCCCGCAAGAAGCTGCAGCGCGAGGGATTGTTGCCGATGAAGGCCAAGCCTGTGCCCGGCCCCGTGCGGGCGGCGGTCTGATTCGCGAGCGTCGTTGACCCCGCGGCAACGCGGCGCCGCCTTTAAGGGAGCCCTGATGGCTGCGAATAGGATCTGGCTCGCGACGGCCGTGGCGCTCAGCATTGGCCTGTCGGCGTGCGAAACGCTGTCGCCGATGTCGGCGCCGAAGGTGGCGGAGCGCGATCCCGACAATCCGCAGACGGCGAGCGCCAACATTTCGTCGTTGTCCGACGTCATCGAGCGTCGCCCCAACGATGCGGTCCCCTACAACCAGCGCGGCATCGCCTTCGCGAAAAGCGGCCATTATCGCGAGGCGATCGGCGATTTCTCGCGTGCGATAAAGCTCGATCCGAAACTTGCCGGCGCCTATACCAATCGCGCGCTCGCCTATCGCCAGACCGAGAAGGACGAGCTTGCGCTGGCCGATTTCAACAGCGCCATCGTCGCCAACCCCAATTACGCCCCCGCCTATCTCGGACGTGGCAACCTGTTGCGCGCTCAGGGGCATTTCGACGAGGCTCTGGCCGATCTCAACGCCGCCATCCGCCTCAAGCCCGAGGATGCGCAGCCCTATCACGCGCGCGGGTTGATCTATCAGCGTCAGGGCGATTGCGTGCATGCGATCACCGACTTCAACAACGCCATCGACCGCAATCCCTTCGTCGAGGCGCCCTATCAGGCGCGCGGCCAGTGTCTGATTGCCACCGGCAAATACGACGCCGCGATCGAGGATTTCAACGCCGCGCTCAATGTCGACAATCGTAACGCCGACGGCTGGGCCAATCTCGGCGTCGCCTACGAGAAGCAGGGCAACAGGTCGAAGGCGGTCGAGTCCTACAACCGGGCGATGGAAGTCGACCCGCAGAATGCGCTGGCCCGCGAAGGGTTGCGTCGGCTGGGCTAAGACGGGCGCTAACGGGTGGAGGCGGCATTGGAGTTTACATCCTCAAAGCGCCGCCGATGACCGACGCTCGCATTGATCGGCCCGCCCTCGTTTCCCAAGCCGCGCCGGAAATCGTCTGGGCGTTCGCTTTCGATCCCGAGGGGCGCGCGCGGCCCTTTGCGGGAATGCCCGATCTTTTCGCCGACGACGGCTTCGTCTGGCTGCATCTCGACCTTATCCACGCCAATACCCGGCATTGGTTGGTCGAGATGGAGCCGGCGCTCGGCGCGGCTGTCGATTCGCTGGCCTCGCATGACGCCCATCCGCATGTCGACTGGAGCGGCGGGCGGCTTTGGGGCGTCGTGCGCGACGTCTATCGCGAAATGCACGAGGCGGGGGAACAGGCGACGGAATTGCGCTTCATCGTCGCGCCGCGCTTTCTCCTCACCGGCCGTCGCCGCCCGCTCCAGTCGGCGCATGCGCTGAAGCGCAAAGTCGAGACCGGCGCCGAATACGAGAACAGCGCCGATCTGTTCGAGGCGTTGCTGACCGAGATCGCCGAGGCGATCGGCCGCGTCGCCAACCGCACGGCCGAGCGGCTGGAGGAGGTGGAAGACCGCGTGCTGTCGGCCGATGTGACCGACGAACGCTCGGTCCTGCTCGGACTTCGGCGTGAAGTCGCCCGCTACGCCCGGCTCGCCGCCTCGCTGCGCGCTGTGGTCGGCAGGCTCGATCAAGCCCCGCTTGGCCTGCCCCAGCACTGCCGCGGCCTGACAGCCCGGCTGGGCCAACGCGTCGCCGCGCTGCATGGGGACATCCATTACCTCGCCGATCACGCGAGGATGCTCAACGATGAAGTCGCCGCGCAGGTGTCGGCGCAAGCGAACCGTCACCTCTTCACGCTGACAGTGCTAACCACCCTGTTGCTGCCGCCCTCGCTGGTGACCGGCTATTTCGGCATGAACACCAAGAACCTGCTGTTCGCGGATTCCGAATATGGCACGGTTCTGGCGACTGTGGTCGCCGTGAGCGCGGCGCTCTGCGTCTATCTGGTGATGCGCCGCAACCGCATGTTGGGCCGCGAAACACGCGCTTGACCTGACCGGCGAACCCGGTGGTAATCTCCCCTCTCGCGGCGTCCTGCCGCAGGTTCGGGGGAATTGCATGTCTCGTCGCCTCGCCGCTCTCGCCGCCGCGCTGCTGGCTGGTGTCTCGCTCGCTCACGCCAAGGACAGCGTCGCCATCGGCATGACGCTGGAGCCGCCCGGCCTCGATCCGACCTCGGGCGCGGCGTCGGCGATTGGCGAGATCACGCATTACAATATTTTCGAGGGGTTGACGAAGATCAACGAGGACTTCTCGTTCACGCCGCTGCTGGCGGACTCCTGGACCTTCTCGCCGGACTTGAAAATTCTCACGCTCAAATTGAAGCAGGGCGTAAAATTTCAGGACGGCGAGCCGTTTACCTCGGGGACGGTGAAATTCTCGTTCGAGCGCTACGCCGGCAAGGAGTCGACCAACAAGGACCGGACCTTTTTCAGCTCGATCCAGTCGATTGACGCCAGCGATCCGGCCAAAGTGGTGCTGACGTTCAAGGAGCCGAGCTTCTCCGCGCTGTTCCACCTCGGCCTCAACACGGCGGTGATTATTGACGAGAAGAGCGCGGCCAATGAAGCCACGCAGCCGGTCGGGACCGGGCCGTATAAACTCGCGAACTGGAGCAAGGGCTCGGCGGTGACGCTCGACGCCTGGGACGGCTATCGCGACGCCGCCAAGGTGGCGATCAAACACGCGACCTTCAAATTCATCGCCGATCCGGCCGCGGAATCGGCAGCGATGATGGCGGGCGATCTCGACGCGTTCCCGCGCATCGTCACCTCGTCGCTCGACCAGTTCAAGGCCGATCCGCGCTTTCAAGTGATGGTCGGCGGGACCGAGGGCAAGACGATCCTCGCCATCAACAACAAGGAGGCGCCTTTCGATCAGTTGAAAGTGCGGCAGGCGATCGCCTATGCGCTCGACCGCAAGGCGATCATCGACGGCGCCTCGGCCGGCCTGGGCGCGCCGATCGGTAGCCACCTCACGCCCAACGATCCCGGCTATGTCGAACTGACCGGGCAATATCCGCACGACATCGCCAAGGCCAAGGCGCTGCTGGCCGAGGCGGGCCTGAAGACCCCGATCATGCTGACCCTCACCCTGCCGCCTCCGGCCTATGCGCGCCAGGGCGGCGAGATCGTCGCTTCGCAACTGGCCGAGATCGGCATCCAGGCTAAAATCGAGAACGTCGAATGGGCGCAATGGCTCTCCAACGTCTACACCAACCATACTTTCGACCTCACTATCATAAGCCATGTCGAGCCGCTTGACATCGGCGTCTACGCCAACCCGAACTATTATTTCGGCTACGACAACAAGGATTTTCAGGCGATCATCGCCCGCTGGAACGCGGCGCCGGATCTGGCCGCCTACAAGCAGGCGCTGACCGACGCGCAGCACAAACTGGCCGACGACAGCGTCAATGGCTTCTTGTTCCAATTGCCCAATCCCGTCGTCGCCGACGCCAAGCTGATGGGAGTTTGGAAGAACGCGCCGATCTTCGCCAACGATCTCGCCGCCCTGTCGTGGAAGTGAACCAACGTTGAAACTCCATGAGTTGAGCGCGACGGCGCTGCTGGAAGGTTATCGCCGTCGCGCGTTCTCTCCGGTCGAGGCGATGCGCGCGGTGATCGCGCGCGTGGAAGCCTTCGAGCCGCATATCCGGGCGACTTATCTACTCGCGCCGGAGCGGGCGTTGGCTGAGGCCGAGGCGTCGGCGGCGCGATGGGCGCAGGGGCGCCCGATCGGGCCGCTTGACGGCGTGCCTGTCACGATCAAGGACAACATCGCCACCTGCGGCGAGCCTAAGCCGCTTGGCGCGGCTTCGACCGACCTGTCGCCCGCGCCCGAGGATGCGCCGCCGGCGGCGCGGCTGCGCGAAGCGGGCGCGATTCCGTTCTCGAAAACCACCATGCCGGATTACGGCATGTTGTCGTCGGGCCTGTCGAGTTTCCACCCCCTCGCCCGCAATCCCTGGGATTTGTCGAAAGGGCCGGGCGGCTCCTCGGCGGGCGCGGGCGCGGCGGGGGCGGCGGGCTATGGGCCGCTGCATCTGGGCACCGACATCGGCGGCTCGATCCGCCTGCCGGCGGGCTGGTGCGGCCTGGTCGGCCTCAAACCCAGCGCGGGGCGCGCGCCGATCGACCCGCCTTATCCCGGACGGGCTGCGGGTCCGATCACGCGCAGCGTCGACGACGCCGCGCTGATGATGGCGACGTTGTCGCTGCCCGATGCGCGCGACTACACCAGCCTGCCGCCGGAGCGGCTCGACTGGCGCGTCGCGCCCGCGCCGCTCAAGGGCCTACGGATCGGGCTGTGTCTAAACATCGGCTGCGGCGCGGCGCCGACGGCCGAAGTTCGGGACGCCGTCGTCCACGCCGCGCGCGATTTCGAGGGCGCGGGCGCGACGGTTGAACCGGTTGGGCGGCTGTTCTCGCAAGACCTGCTCGACGGCCTTGACCTGTTCTGGCGCACGCGCACCAAGATCGACCTTGACGCGCTGGCGCCGGGCGCGCGCGAGAAAGTGCTGCCGTTCATCCGCGCCTGGGCGGACTCGGCCGCTGGCGCCTCGGGCGAGGCGGTGTTTGCGGGGTTCAGCCGGATGCAGGAATTCGCCCAAAAGGCGGTCGCGGCGACCCTGCCTTACGATTTCCTGCTGACGCCGACCGCGCCGATCACCGCCTTTTGGGCCGAACTCGCCAGCCCCAGTGACGATCCGCTGAACCCGTTCCCGCATATCGGCTTCACGGTCGCGTTCAACATGTCGGGCCAGCCGGCGATCTCGATCAACGCGGGCTTCGATGCGGGCGGGCTGCCGATCGGGCTGCAAATCGTCGGTCGCCGTTTCGACGATCTCGGCGTGCTGCGGATCGCGCGCGCCTACGAGGAGATCCGCTCGGCGCCGATGCGCCCCTGGCCGGAGCCGCCGCGTTAGACTGGCGGCGCTGGCCTTCCGGCCCAAGTCTTGCTAAGCGCTGCCCAAACTTTGAGCGGCAGGCGGGACAGCGGATATGCGCAAAGGGGCGGTGACGCGCAGGACCAACGAGACGGAAATAACCGTCGAGATCGACCTCGACGGGTCGGGCTCGGCCAGGATCGCCACCGGAATCGGCTTTTTCGACCATATGCTCGACCAGCTCGCCCGCCACTCGTTGATCGACATGAACGTGTCGGCCAAGGGCGACCTGCATATTGACGACCACCACACGGTCGAGGATGTCGGCATTGCGCTCGGACAGGCGCTTAAACAGGCGCTCGGCGACAAGCGCGGCCTGACCCGCTACGCCGATTGCCTGCTGCCGATGGACGAGACACTCACCCGCGTTGCGGTGGATGTGTCTGGGCGGCCGTTTCTGGTGTTTCGCGCCGAGTTCCCTACGCAGAAGATCGGGACCTTCGACACCGAGTTGGTTCGCGAGTTCTTTCAGGCCTTTGCGATTAATAGTGGCCTCACGTTGCATGTCGAGACGCTGTATGGATTGAATAGCCATCACATCGCCGAATCCTGTTTCAAAGGGGTTGCGCGGGCGCTTGGCGCCGCGCTTGCGATTGATCCGCGGCAAGCCCAGCGCATTCCCTCCACCAAGGGCGCGCTCTG
>JANYIH010000091.1 GCA_025358745.1 Hyphomicrobiales bacterium
CGCTGCCGGTCGGCATGATCGCCATCACGTCCTGGCCGTTGAGCACCTCGGCGAGGATTTCCTCCTGGCCGAGGCGGAAATCGGCGAAGCCGAACACCCGATGCAGCGCTTCCCGCGCGCGCCCGATCTTCACGGCCGGAACACCGGCGTCCATTGCACATCCTCGATATTGTCAGCGCCGCAGGTCAGCATCATCACCCGGTCGAACCCGAGCGCGGCGCCGCTGGTCGGCTCCATGTAGGGCAGGGCGCTGAGAAAATCCTCGTCGAGGGGATAGCTTTCCCCATAGATTTGCGCCTTCAGCGCCATATCTTCTTCGAAGCGGCGACGCTGCTCGTGGCGGTCAGTGAGTTCGCCGAAGGCGTTGGCGAGTTCGACGCCGCAGGCGTAAAGCTCGAACCGCTCCGCGACTCTGGGGTCGTCAGGCGATAGGCGCGCCAGCGCCGCCTCGCTGGCGGGATAGTCGCACAGGATCGTCGGCCGGCCGAGGCCGAGGTGCGGCTCGACCTTTTCGCACAAGAGGCGGCTGAACAGGTCCGACCAGCTATCATCGGCCGCCACGCGCAGGCCATGGCGGGCGCAGGCTTCGGCGAGGTCGTGCGCGAAGATATCGACCCCGGCGTAACGCAAGAACGCTTCGCGCACGCTGAGCCGCTCAGGCTCCGCGAACGGGTCGGCCTCGCGCCCGCGGAAGCGCAGCACGCTTGTCCCGGCCGCCTGCGCCGCCAGCCGCAACACGGCGGCGCAGTCGGCCATCGGCGCGTCGAGCCCCTGTCCGGCGCGATACCATTCCAGCATGGTGAATTCGGGCGCGTGCAAAGCGGTGCGCTCGCGGTTGCGGAACACGCGGGCAACAGCGAAAATGCGCGTCTCGCCGCCCGCCAGCAGCTTCTTCATTGCAAATTCGGGCGAGGTGTGGAGATACGCGCGTGCCCGCGTCCCATCGCCGGCGATCAGTTCGGTGGAAAATCCATGCAGATGCGTCTCGTTGCCGGGCGAGACCTGCAACGCCGCCGGTTCGACTTCGACGAAGCCTTCTGAGTCGAACCATGCCCGCAGCGCGGTCAGCGTCCGGGCGCGGGCGAGGAGGCGCGGGCGCCGGTCGGCGTGTCGGTCAGGCGCCCAAAACGGCTGGGGTATCGACAATTCGGCTCCGATCTGATTTGACGCGCGCCCAATCGCGCCCGTCGGGATCGGGCGCCAGCCGCCAAGGGAATTACAGTGAAAGTCATCGCCAGCTCGATTCGCAAGGGCAACATCATCGAGCGCGAGGACGGCCATCTCTGCGTCGTCCTGTCCGCCGAAAGCTTTTTCCCCGGCAAGGGCACCCCGACGACGCAGATCGACATGCGCCGCCTGACCGACGGCGTCAAGGTGACCGACCGCTTCAAGACCACCGAACAGGTCGAGCGCGCCTTCGTCGAGGACAAGGACTACGACTATCTCTACAAGGATGGCGACGGCTATCACTTCATGAACAACGAGAACTACGAGCAGATCCAGGTGCCGGAGGACGTGATCGGCGATCAGGCGCAGTGGTTGCAGGAAGGCATGAAGGTCATCCTGTCGATCTTCAACGAGAAGGCGGTCGGCATCCAACTGCCCGCGCGCGTGACGCTGGAGATTTTGGAAACCGAGCCGGTCACCAAGGGACAGACGGCCTCGTCCTCCTACAAGCCGGCGAAAATGTCGAACGGCGCCCGCGTGATGGTGCCGCCCCATGTCTCCGCCGGCACGCGCATCGTCATCCAGACCGAAGACGGTTCCTACGTAGAGCGCGCCAAGGACTAAGCCAGCTTGAGCGAAGCTGTCGTGACGAGGCGGGCGGCGATTGCCGCCCGCGCGGATCGCGCCTAAAAGCGGCCGCGCACAAGACGCTTGGGAGACGGCGATGCAGCTCGGCATGATCGGTTTGGGTCGCATGGGCGCGAATATCGTGCGGCGGCTGACGAAAGCCGGCCTGTCTTGCGTCGTCTATGACCGCGACCCCAAGCCGGGCGAGGCGCTCGCCAAGGAAGGCGCGACGACGGCGGCCTCGCTGGAGGATCTCGTTGCCAAGCTCAACGGCCCGCGCGCGGTCTGGGTGATGCTGCCGGCGGGCCACGCCACCGAATCGACGATCGAGACGTTGACCGGATTGCTGAGCCCAGGTGACGCCGTGATCGACGGCGGCAATTCATTCTGGCGCGACGACATCCGGCGCGGCAAGGCGCTGGCGCAGAAGGGGCTCAACTATCTCGACGTCGGCACCAGCGGCGGCGTGTGGGGGCTGGAGCGCGGCTATTGCATGATGATCGGCGGCGACGGGGAGGTGGTGAAGCGGCTCGACCCGATCTTTTCCGCGCTCGCGCCGGGCAAGGGCGCGATTCCGCTGACGTTGGGGCGCGAGACGCGCGATCCCCGCGTCGAGCAGGGCTACATGCACGCTGGCCCCTGCGGCGCCGGGCATTTCGTCAAGATGGTGCATAACGGCATCGAATATGGCCTGATGCAGGCCTATGCCGAGGGTTTTGACATTCTCCGCAACGCCGACGCGGACGGCGTGGCGCCGGAGCATCGCTTCAACTTCGATCTCGCCGATGTCGCCGAAGTCTGGCGGCGCGGCAGCGTCGTATCCTCCTGGTTGCTCGATCTCACCTCCAGCGCGCTGGCGCAGGAGGAGAAGCTCGAGTCCTATTCCGGCTATATCGAGGATTCCGGCGAGGGGCGTTGGACCCTCATGGCGGCGATCGAGGAGGCGGTGCCGGCCGAAGTGCTGTCGGCCGCGCTCTACACCCGCTTCCGTTCGCGCAAGGATCACACCTATGCCGAGAAGATCATCTCGGCGATGCGCAAGGGCTTTGGCGGCCACGTCGAGCCCAAGAAGGGGTGAGGTCGTCTGACCGTGCGACGCCGTGAAATGCCGGTACGTCTATGTTGTCGCGAGCGGTCGCAATGGAACGCTATATAGCGGCGTGGCCTCCAATCTTGCCCGACGCATTTATGAACATCGTACTGGCGCGGTGGACGGTTTCACCAAACGCTACGGCTGCAAACTGCTGGTTTGGTTCGAGCCGCATTCGCGGATGGAGGAGGCCATCATTCGCGAAAAGCAATTAAAGGGAGGCAGTCGCGCCAAGAAGATTTCTCTGATCGAGACAATGAATCCTGATTGGTGCGATCTCTATGAAAATTTGAACAGTTAGCCGTCATTGCGAGGAGCGAAGCGACGAAGCAATCCATGATTGAGCTGGCGAGGTTTTTTCCAGCCGACCGGCGATCACTCGAAGGTGGATTGCTTCGCTTCGCTCGCAATGACGTCCGAACATCCGCACGCAAGTAAAGCGACGTCGACGACCTTCACACTCACCCCTGGCGCTCCAGCCGCACCGCCGCCGCGCGGATATCGGCGAAGCCGAGCAGCCGCGCGCGGTTGACGGCGAGGTGGCGGCCGAGCCGCAGCGCCTTGGCTTCGCAAGCGGCGCGCCGGCCCGTGTCCTCTATGTGCTCGAATTCCGCGATATGGGCGAGGCCGAGAATGCGCCGGTGCATCTCGACGCCGGCAAAGCCCAGCGCGTCGATCCAGATGTCCTGCAACAGCGCGCTCAAAGCCTGTTCGGCGGCAAGCATATGGCCCTGATCCTCGTACAGCGCCTTGGGGAATAGAATGCCGGTGCGCTCGGTGCGCCAAAGCCGGGCGAATTCGGTGCGGAAGCGGGTCCACACGCCCTCGGCGACATCAAGCGTCCAGCCGCGAAAATCCTCGCGTTCGCCCTCGCGGGCTTCGTATCCGGCTTGCGCGAAATAGGCCATCAGGAAATTGGCGATCAACATGCCGACGTCGAAGCCGAACGGGCCATAGCACGCGAATTCCGGGTCGATCACGCGCGCCTCGCCCACATGCGCCATGATCGAGCCGGTGTGGAGATCGCCGTGCAACAGCGTCTCTGCGTGGTTGCAGAACTTGAGCTTTAACTGCTGGGCGGCGACTTTCAGTTCGACGTCGGCGCGCAACTCGGCGACTAGCCCGTCAAGCTCGGGCGTGTGCCGGTTCATGGGCGCGGCGTAGTACGGGTCGGTGAACACCAGTTGCTCGGTGATGTCGCAAAGCGCGACATTGTCGGCAAACAGCGCGAGATCGGCTTTGCGCTCGGAAGTCTTCATCGACAGGTCGGAGCCGCGAAACAAGGTGCGGGCGCAGAATTCGCCGAGTTGCTCGGCCAGCCCCTTGTGCTTGACGCCGGCTTCGAGATCGCGGCGCAGGATTTTGTGGGGATGGAGATATTCCATCGCGATGAGGGCCTGACCCTCGTCGAAATGATAGATCGCGGGCACGCGGCCGGGATCGCGGGCGCCCTGACGCGTCAGCGCGTGATATTCGAAGTACGAGCGCTTCAACGGTAGCGGCCAGCTTTCGCCCACCAGCCTGACATAGGGCAGGGCTTGCTTGGCGACCGCGCCGCCGGCCGCGCCCTCGACGATGAAAACCAGATTGAGATTGCCGTCGCCGACCTCGCGCACGCGCCAGCCCTCCGGCGGGCCGCCGATCCGCTCTCGCAGAGCGGCGATCTCGCCGAGGCGGCGAGGCAGGCTTTCCACGGTCAAGGCTTGGTAGGGCGTTTCGCTCATTGGGACCGTTCGTTCGCGCTCGCCGCTTTTGTTGACGCGCGGCTTGCGGCATGATGGCGCAAGTCATTCCCGCCGCCAAGAGGACTTCATGTCGACAATCGCGTTCATCGGACTGGGCAACATGGGCGGGCCGATGGCCGCCAATCTGGTCAAATCAGGGCATGAGGTGCTGGGTGTCGATCTGGTGGCGGAATTGCGCGAGGCCGCGCAAGCGGGCGGCGTGAAGATCGCGGCCAGCGCCGCCGAGGCGGCCGCGCAGGCCGACGTTGTGGTGACGATGCTGCCGGCGGGCCGGCATGTGCTGGGCGTCTGGGGCGAACTGACGCCGAAGGCTGGCGCGCTGTGGATCGATTCCTCGACCATCGACGTGGACAGCGCCCGCAAGGCGCACAAGCTGGCGCAAGACAAGGGCGCGCTGTCGATCGATGCGCCGGTGTCGGGCGGCGTCGGCGGGGCGAAGGCGGGCACGCTCACCTTCATGTGCGGCGGCTCGGAGGCGGCCTTCGCGGCGGCCAAGCCCGTTCTGGAGCGGATGGGCAAGCGCATCGTCCATTGTGGCGCGGCGGGCGCGGGACAGGCGGCCAAGATCTGCAACAACATGATCCTGGGGGCGACCATGATCGCCACCTGCGAGGCGTTCGTGCTGGGCGAAAAGCTCGGCCTGTCGCATCAGGCGTTGTACGACGTCGCCTCGACCTCGTCCGGCCAGAGCTGGTCGCTTTCGAGCTATTGCCCCGTGCCCGGCCCCGTGCCGGCCTCGCCCGCCAACAATGGCTACAAGCCGGGCTTCGCCGCCGCACTGATGTTGAAGGATCTGAAGCTGGCGCAGGAGGCGGCGCTCGCCAGCGGCGCCAATACGCCGCTCGGGGCGGCGGCGGCGCAGCTTTACGCCTTGTTCAACGCGGGCGGCGGCGCCGGCGCCGATTTTTCGGGGATCATCGAGTTCCTGCGCGGTCGCGGCTGAGTGGCCGCTCCCGCTTCCGGTGGCGGGCTTTGGCTGCCGTTGACCGCGATCTATTCCGCGCTGGCGCTGGTGGCGCTCGACATCGCCATCGTCAATGTGGCGCTGCCGACGATCTCGGCGACGCTCGATGTCAGTTCGGCGGCGAGCGTGGCGGTGGCGACCAGCTATCAACTGGCCGTGGTGATCTCGCTGTTGCCGTTCGCCGCGCTTGGCGAAAACCATGGCCCGCGAAAAGTGTTCGTCGGCGGCGCGAGCCTGTTCATCGCCGCCTCGGCGTGGTGCGCCCTTTCAACCAACCTGCCGATGCTGGTGGCGGCGCGATTCGCGCAAGGGTTGGGCGGCAGCGCCATCATGGCGATCACGGCGATGCTGCTGCGCTTCACCGTGCCGCATGAGAAGCTCGCTTCGGTGATCGGTTGGAACGCGGTGGTGGTCGCGCTGGCGGGCGCGGCGGGGCCTTCTGTGGGCGCGCTGATCCTGTCGGCGGCGGGCTGGCCGTGGCTGTTTGCCATCAACCTGCCGATCGGCGCGCTGGCGCTCGTCGCCTCGCGCGCGCTGCCCGCCGTGCCGGGGACGGGGCGAAGAATCGATGCGCTCAGCGCCATCGCTTCGGCCGCGA
>JANYIH010000229.1 GCA_025358745.1 Hyphomicrobiales bacterium
TGTTGATGGCGTAGCCGAACAGGACGAGTTGCACGACGGGAATGGCGAGCATCATGGCGAAGGTGACGCGGTCGCGCCGCATCTGTACGAATTCCTTGGCGAGAATGGCGCCGAGCCGGAGCAGAAAGCCGCCCATCACGCCGCCTTGGGCGAGCCATCGCCCGCCTTCGACATGAAATGGATGAACACGTCCTCCAGGCTGGTGACGCCGGGCTCGCTGACAAGTCCATGCGCGGCGGCGTAAGCGTTCACGGAAGCAGCGAGCCGGGCGCGATCCGTGCCGACCACATGCAGCGTCGCGCCGAACGGGGCGACTTGCGCTACGCCGTCGAGCCGGGAAACTTCGGCCATCAGCGCCGCGTCGGGATGGCCGCGCAGCACGAAAGTCGAGAGGTGGGAGGCTTGCACGACCTCGTCCACCGTTCCGGTCGCCAGCATCCGGCCGTCGGAGATGTAGCTGATGCGGTGGCAGCGCTCGGCCTCGTCCATGTAATGGGTCGAGACCAGCACGGTGACGCCGGCGCCGGCGAGGCGGTGGATTTCGTCCCAGAACTCGCGCCGCGCCTTGGGATCGACGCCGGCGGTGGGCTCGTCGAGCAGCAGCAGCCGGGGTCGATGCATGATGCAGGCGGCGAGCGCGAGCCGCTGTTTCCAGCCGCCCGACAGCGCGCCGGCGAGTTGATGGCGTCGCGCAGTCAGGCCGAGGTCGGCGAGCGTCGCCTCGACCGTCTTGCGCCGGTCAGGCAGTTCGTACAGCCGCGCGACGAAGGTGAGGTTTTCCTCTATCGTCAGATCCTCGTAGAACGAGAACCTTTGCGTCATGTAGCCGACTTCGCGCTTGATTCTGCGCGCTTGTTTGATCACGTCGAAGCCGAGCACGGTTCCCTGGCCGGCGTCGGGCGTCAGCAGGCCGCAGATCATGCGAATAGTCGTGGTCTTGCCGGAGCCGTTTGGGCCGAGGAAACCGACGATCTCGCCCTCGGCGACGCGCAGCGCGACGTCGTCGACGACTTTGCGCGGGCCGTAGCGCTTGGTCAGACCGGTGACGTCGACCGCGTTCATGAGCGCGGGCTCGGAAACGTCACATCGACGATCTGGCCGGGCTGAAGGCCGAGCGGCCGGTTGGGCGATGGGCGCGCCTCGATCAGATAGACCAGCGTTTGCCGGCTTTGCAGCGAATAGATCACCGGCGGGGTGAATTCCGGCTCGCGCGCGATATAGGTGACATCGGCGGAGAGCCCCGGGGGGCAGCCGTCGCAACGCACTTGAACCGGTTCGCCGATGGAGAGACCCGCGAGCCGCGCCTCCGGCACATAGATTTTCAGCTTGATGGCGCCGTCCGGCAGGAACGAGACCACCGGCGATTGCGGGCCGGCGACGTCGCCGACGCGACGAACGATATCGGAGACGAGCCCCGCGCTGGGCGCGACCAATGTGCGCTGGCCGAGCCGCCATTGCGCGGCGTCCCGCGCGGCGCGGGCCTGCGCGACTTTGGCTTCCGAAGACGCGATCTCGTCGGATCGGGCGGGAAGTTTGGCCACCGCGAGATTGGCGGTGAGTTCGCGCGCGCGGGCGCTCGCGACATCCAGCGCGGTCTTGGCGGCGTCGTATTCGGCCTGCGAGGTGTAGCCGCGATCGAGCAGGCTCTGCCGGCGCTGGAGGGTGCGACCGGCGTCCGCGGCGGTCGCCTGCGCCGCCCTCAGCGACGCATCGAGCGCATCGATCTCCTCGGGCCGGCGGCCCTTTTGCAGGTTGGCGAGATCGGATTGCGCCTGCGCCAGCGCGGCTTCCGCGTTGCGCAGCGCAATCTCCGCATCGGCGGATTCGAGCCGGGCGATGGCGTCGCCGGGTTTCAGCGCATCGCCGCGACGCACGAATTCGGCGTTGATGCGAGCGACGTCGATCGGCGCCACGGCGACATATTCGCCCTCGACATAGCCGACGATCGCCTCGTCGGGCGGCGCGCAGAAGGGCAGGGCGGCGGCCCACGCGAATTTGCAGAGGTAAGCGATCATGCGCGTCTCCCCGCGGCGTCCAGCGCCGCCTCCAGATTGGCGAGGACGATGGCTTCGATCGCGGCGGCCTGATTTGGGCCGATTTCGCTCCAGCCCATCCGAAGCAGGACGGGTGCGCGGGCGATGCGGAAATAGACGATCTGCGCGATGAGGGCGAACACCGACAGGCGCGTGGCTTCGCTCTCGGGCTCCTCTCCGGTCGCCAACGCCCAGAGGCGGCAGACGCGGGCGTGCAGCGGCGCGAAGCCGGTCTCGAACACGCGCGCGAAGGCGGGCGAGGGATCGGAGATTTCGCGCAACAGGAAGCGGGCGAGCGGCCGCGCCGCTTCGTCGGCGACGATGCCGCGCACGCCCGCCCGCGCCAGCGCTTTCAGCGCGGCGCGGGCTTGGCTGGCGGTTTCGACGCGTGGGGCGGCAGCGGTGCCGAATATCCCGCTCAAGACCGCGGCGACGTGGTCGGCGCAGGCCGCGCGCAGGCCCTCCTTGCCGCCGAAATGATAGGCGATCATGGCGATGTTGGCGCGCGCCGCGGCGGCGATCTGGCGCGTCGAAGCGGCCTCGAAGCCTTTGTCGCCAAAGACTTGCAGCGCGGCGGCGAGCAGAGCGGCGCGGGTGGCGTCGCCGCGTGGCAGGGGGGCGGAGGATGGCTTCATGGCGAAAACCCTATGCGGTCGCTATATGATAATCAATCGATTGATTAATTGACCTGGCTCAATTTGGACGTGGCTGCGCCTGCGGTTTCTTGCGTCCGGAGCCATTTGCGCAATGGGTGAGCCCGGAGCCTTCCCCGTGAAGTTGCGGGGCGCCTTCCACTCCTCTAAAGATGGCGGCCAAATGGCGCGAGGCGCCAGGGAGGCGAACGCGTTGGGCGCGTCTGCGCGACAGTTTTTCGACGACGATCCGTTGGTCGTGGCGAGCACGCGCGCGCCGGACGCCAGGCAGGCCGCGGCGGAACTGCGGCGCGAACTCCCCTTGTTCGACTACGCCGTCGTGATCGTGTTCTTTTCCCCCCATTACGACGCGAGCGAATTCGCCGCCGCGTTGGCCCGGGAATTCGGCGACGCGCCGGTTTATGGTTGCAGCACGGCGGGGGAAATCGGCCCGGACGGCATCTCCGAGGGCGGCGCGCTGGCGATCGGCTTTCGTGCGCGCGACTTCGCCGTGGTCGCCAAGCCTATCCTCGACATCGGCGCGTCGACGTTGGAAGCCTTGCGCGGCGACCTCAGCGGCGCGCGCTCCGAACTGGAGGCGGTCGCGGCGGGTCGCAACTGCTTTGCGCTGCTGCTGGTCGACGGGCTGTGCCTGCACGAGGAGACGCTGGCTTCGACCATAGGCGCCTGCCTGCACGACATTCAGGTGGTCGGCGGCTCGGCTGGCGATGGCATGAACTTTGGCGTCACCTCGGTGATCTGCGGCGGCAAGGCGAGCACGAACTCGGCCGTGCTGATGTTATTCTCCACCAATCTGGCGGTGCGGCCGTTCAAGTGCAACAGTTTCGAGCCGACGACAACCAAACTGGTCGTCACCGACGCCGACATCGACCGGCGTATCGTGCGCGAACTGAACGCGGAGCCGGCGGCGAAGGAATATGCGCGCACCATCGGCGTGCCGGAGAGCGAACTCAACGCCTATGTGTTCGCCGCCCATCCCGTGATCGTGCGGGTCGGCGGCGATTTCTACGCCCGCTCGATCCAGCGCGCCAATCCCGACGGGTCGCTGACGTTCTTTTGCGCCATCGACGAGGGGCTGGTGCTGACGGCCGCGGGCCGGCTCGACACTTTAGGGGTGGTCGAGCAGATGTTTGCCGACACCGAGCGCGAACTGGGCGAAGTTTCCGCCTATATCGGCTTCGACTGCCTGCATCGTCGGCTTGACGCAGAGCAACGCCAGATCATCCGGGATCTGGAGGATCTTTACCGGCGCCATCGCGTCGTCGGGTTCAACACTTACGGCGAGCAATTCGAATCGATGCACCTCAATCAGACGTTCTCGGGCGTCGCTATCGGCAAGAGGCCGGCGGCGCGATGAGCGACGCGGACGCCGAGGTCGCCCGGTTCGCGGCTGAAAACGCCAAGCTGAAGAAGATCAACGCCGCACTGATGTCGCGCGTCGAGCGGGCGATGGACCAGCCCAACAATGCGTTCGGCCTGTTCGAGGTCGCAATCACGCTCGACAAGACGGTCAGGCGGCGCACGGCGGAATTGCAGGCGGCGCTGCGCTCGGTCGAGGGCGCCAACGAGGCGCTGACGAGGGCCAAGCAGGCGGCGGAGAAAGCCAACGCCTTCAAATCGACGTTCCTGGCCTTCGTCAGCCACGATCTGTTGCAGCCGCTCAACGCCGCGCGGCTCAATCTGTCGACGCTCAACGAGGCCGCGCCCAACGACGAAGTGCGCCGGTTCTCGCATCAGATCGACCTGGCGCTGACAAGCCTGGAAGACCTGATCCGCACGCTGCTCGACATGTCCAAACTCGATGCCGGGGCGATGCGGCCGGACATCGCGTCCGTGCCGCTGGAGCAGGTGCTGTCGCCGCTACGGCTCGAATTCGCCCCGCTCGCCGCCGCGCGCGGGCTCAAGCTGACGGTGCGGCCGAGCCGGGCATACGTGCGCACCGACGCGATGCTGCTGCGGCGCGTGTTGCAGAATCTGATCACCAACGCGCTGCGCTACACCCGGCGCGGCGGCGTGCTGCTGGGGGCGCGGGCGCGCGGCGATCAAATTCGCATCCAGGTCAGCGACACCGGGCCGGGCATTCCCCCCGAGCGCCGCGAGGCGATCTTCGAGGAGTTCCAGCGCGAGGGCGGGCCGGGCGACGGCGGGTTCGGACTCGGGCTGTCAATCGTGCGCCGGCTTTCGCAGGCGCTGGAGCATCGGGTCGAACTCACGTCCCGCGTCGGCTTTGGCTCGACCTTCTCGCTGCTGCTGCCGGCGGCGAGCGCCGCGGAGGCGGCGGAGCCGCCGCAAGCCGTGGATTTCGCGCCGCGGTTCGGCGGCGTGCATGGGGCCGAGATCCTCGTGATCGAGAACGAGCCGAGCGTGGCGAGCGCGATGCAGGCGCTGCTGGAGCGTTGGGGTTGCCGCGTCCGCGTCGCCCGCTCGCCGGGAGAGGCGCGCGACGCCCTGCGGCGCGGCGGGGCCAGCCCCGATCTCGTCATCGCCGATTATCACCTGGACGACGGCGCGCGCGGTATCGACGCGATTGAAGTGGTGCAGCAGGAGATTGAAATGACGATTCCGGCCTGCATAATCACCGCCGATCATTCGGAAGCGGTGACGGAGGCGGCCGCCGCGCGCGGGCTGGAGATCTTGCGCAAGCCGGTCAAGCCGGCGGAATTGCGCTCGCTGATCGCCTATCTCCTGGCCTGAGAGGCGTCGTCGGCGCCGCGGCGCACTGCCGCGAAATCGACCTTCGACACTTCGATCACGGCGCGCGTGCGGGTGAACACTTCGAGCTTGCGCAATATCTCCGAGACATGCGCCTTCACCGTGGTCTCGGCGAGTTTCAGTTCGTAGGCGATCTGCTTGTTCTGCAGGCCCGATTTGATCATTTCGAGCACCAGCAATTGCTGCGGCGTCAGCGTGCGCATCTTCTTCAGCACATGGCCCTGCGCGGTTTCCGGCGCCCTTTCGGCAAGCTTGGCGCGCATCTGCGGCGGCACGTAGATCGAGCCGTTGAGCGCCTCGCCGATGGCGTCGGCAAGCTCCTGGCGCGAAGTGGATTT
Organism: Hyphomicrobiales bacterium; assembly: GCA_025358745.1. GTDB lineage: Bacteria > Pseudomonadota > Alphaproteobacteria > Rhizobiales > Beijerinckiaceae > Roseiarcus. The sequence goes on from JANYIH010000229.1 coordinate 5,737, forward strand.
CGGAATGTAGCCGGCGACGCCGAGCGACATCGCTTCGGCGACCAGTTCCAGCTCCTCGTGGCCGGAGACGACGACAACGGGAAGTTTGGGATGGGCCGAGCGAAAACGGATCAGGCCCGAAAAGCCGGTCGTGCCCGGCAGCGACAGATCGAGCAAAGCGAGATCGAGATCGCGATGCGCGGCGGCGACGTCGATCGCGCCCTCGATCGAGGTCGCCTCGAACACCTCCGCATCGGCGTGCGCCATCCTGACCGCGCTTTGCAGCGCTTCGCGGAACAGGGGGTGATCGTCGACGATGAGGAAGCGGATCATCTCGGCTCGCCGGGCAATAGGAAGTCGCCGGGCGCGGCGCCCGGCGACTGGGATGTTAGCGCGCGCTCAGTTGGCGGCGGTCTTCTGCGGCAGGCGGAACACCCAGTAGGAGCCGCCCTGGTTGATGTCCTTCACCTGCTTGGCGACATCGCCGCCCCACAGGGGCACCGCGCCGCCCCAGCCGGCCGCGACTCCGATCATCTCCTGGCCGTCCTGCTCCCAGGCGATCGGCGGCGCGACGATGCCGGTGCCGACGTTGAACTTCCACAACACCTCGCCGGTCTTGTCGTCGAACACCATCAGGTAGCCCTCGGGCGTCCCGGTGATGACGAGACCGCCAGCGGTCGTCAGCACGCCGCCCCACAGCGGCGCGACGTTCTTGTATTCCCACTTGATCGAGCCATCGGCGGGATCGATCGCCTTCAATGAGCCGATATGGTCGTCGAAGATGGTGTGGATGGTGAAGCCGGCGCCGAGATAGGCCGCGCCTTTCTTGTAGGCGACCGGCTCGTTGTGGATGTCCATGCCCCATTCGTTGGAGGGGACATAGAACAGGCCGGTGTTCTGCGAATAGGCCATCGGCATCTGATTCTTGCCGCCCAGGAACGAGGGCACCGAGAACACTTGGCTGCCTTCCTTGCCGTCGGCGCCTTTGGTCGGGTCGCCGGGGCGGTTGTCGTCGTTATAGACCGGGCGGCCGTCCTTGCCGATCTCCTTGGCCCAGGAGATCTTGGCGACGAACGGGGTCGCGTGCAGGAATTTGCCGTCGGTGCGGTCGAGCACGTAGAAGAAGCCGTTGCGGTCGGCGGTGGCGCCGAGCTTCTTGCCGTCCTTCGTATTGAAGGAGATGAACTCGTTGACGCCGTCATAGTCCCAGCCGTCGTGCGGGGTGGTCTGGTAGCCCCACTTGATGTCGCCGGTCTCCGGGTCGATGGCGAGGCGCGACGACGTCCACTTGTTGTCGCCCGCGCGCATCCATGAATTCCACGGACCCGGGTTGCCGGTGCCGAAGAAGGCGAGCTTGGTCTCGGGATCGTAGGTGCCGCCGAGCCAGGGCGCGCCGCCGCCGAACTTGTACATGTCGCCCGGCCAGCTCTCGTTGGCCTTGCCGGTCATGGTGGTGTCCTTGCCGTTCATCGAGCCCATCAGGCCTTCGAGCACGGGGCGGGTCCAGACGAGATCGCCGGTCGAGGCCTTGCGCGCCTCGACGCGGCCGACGACGCCGAATTCGCCGCCGGAGACGCCGGTGAGAATCAGCGCGCCATGCGCCGTGGTCGGCACGATCAGCGGCGCGGCGGTCATCGAATAGCCGCCCTTGAAGTCCTCGATCTCCTTCTTCCAGGCGAGCTTGCCGGTCTTGGCGTGCAACGCGACGAGCTGCGCGTCGAGCGTGCCGAAATAGACGAGATCGCCGTACAGCGCGGCGCCGCGATTGACGACGTCGCAGCAGGGCAGGATTCCCTCGGGCAGACGCGCGTCATATTCCCACTTCTTATCGCCGGTCTTGGCGTCGATGGCGTAGAGCCGGCTGTAGGAGCCCGTGACGTAGATCACGCCGTCATGGACCAGCGCTTGGGCTTCCTGGCCGCGCTGCTTTTCGCCGCCGAACGAGAACGACCAGGCGGGGACCAGGCTCTTGACGTTGGTCTTGTCGACCTGCTTGAGGGGGCTGAAGCGCTGGCCTTGCGTGCCCAGGCCGTTGGTGACGATCGACTTCGTGTTGGTCGCGTCGTTCAATAGCATTTCGTCGGTGACAGGCTCGGCGCGGGCGCCCAGCGTCGCGGCGGCGAGCGCCAACGCGGAGACGAAACCCAGTTTCAACCTAAATTTCATAACGTCCTCCCTGTCGGGCGCCTTTTGGCGCCCTTCGACCCCAAGCGCCTCCTCGCGCTTCGTGCCGTTTCCAGCGCGCCGGACCATCCGTCGCGCAAATCTCCTTTTCGATCAGCGCGCCGCTTCCGGCTTGCGCCAATCCACGCCATAGGCTGCGAATATCTTCTCCAGCCTGCCGGAGCTTTCGAGTTCGCCGAGCTTGACCGCGATTTCCTGGCCGAGATCGCGCGAATCGCTCCTCACCGCGACGCCCAGCGTCCATTCGCTCGCCAGCCGCAATTCGGGATGGACGACCGCGAACGGGCGCTTGCCGGCGCGGGCGAAGGACTGGCCGGCCGATTGTTCGCCATAGAAGGCGTCGACGTCGCCATGCTCGAAATGAACGGCGGCCTGTTCCAGCGAGCGCTCGTGCACGATATGCGGGATAAAGGCGTGATTTTGCGCAGAGGCGAGCACCCAATCGGCCAGAGTGCCGACGGCGACCGCGATTTTTTCGGATTTCAAAAGCGAGAGATCGCGCCCCGCCTCCGCTTTGGCCGGATCGACATACATGGCGACGCCGTCGACGTGGTAGGGAGCGAACAGCGCGATGCGTTCGTTTTCCTTGGCGATGCGGGGGTCGTAGGGGATGTGCAGCATCACGTCGCCGGGCGCGGCGCCGAACACGGTGCCCTTCCAGACGCCGTTGCGCAGATCGTCGTTGACGTCGCCGTCGGCGCGAAGTTCAAACAGGTCGAGCCGGACATTGAGCGCGTCGGCCAGCGCCTGCGCGATTTCGACGTCGACGCCCTTCGACTTGCCGTTCTCGTCATAGGAATAGGGCTTGTAGTCGAGATAGACGGCGACGCGCAGCGCCCCGCTTTTCCGCACCGCCTCAAGCGGTCTGGCCTGCGCGCACGCGGCGGCTGCGCACAGAGCGCAGATGAGGGGAAGGGCGCGCAATCTCAACTGCCGTCGTAGCGTGAATCGAGGTAGGTGCGGATCGCCCACATCGCTTCCTGGCTGAGGATTCCCTCGAACGCCGGCATTTTGGTCATGCCGTTCTGGGTGTAGCCGTGGCGGATGCGGTTGATGAACCATTCGTCGCCGGCCTCGGCCTGGTCGAGATAGCGCAGGTCCGGCGCCAACCCGCCGGAAACCGCCTGCAGGCCGTGGCAGCGCGCGCAGTTCTGGTTGAAGCCCGAGGCGCCGATTTTCAGCGCAAGGGCGTTGCCGCGATAGGGATTGGCCTTGCGCCAATCGGCGCCGACCGGGTCGAGGCCGGCGGTGTCGACCGGCTGGGGCGCGACGTCGCCATGGGCCAGCGCGTGTCCCGCGCACCAGACCGCCGCGAGAGCGATGATGATCGTGAAAGATTTCGCCCGCATTACGCTCCCGCCCAAAGTGGATTTGTTCTGAGCGAGGTTATCTCGCGCAGCTGGTGGCGCGATATTGTACTTTGGCGCCGCTTGCGGCCGCTCTGCGAGTGTTCGTCGGCGAAGCGTTTCAGGTTTGGTCGGACTTGCTGGGCGGATATCTACCGTTATATGCGAGAGAGCATAGCGAGCGATAATAAATATCTATATCCTCCTTCTGTGCGGTTGACGCGTCAAAAGTATTAGGAGATTTTAGCTACACGGCTGCGGCTCATTCATCGCCGCTACGCCGAACGTGGCGAATTTGAGCCGCGTTCGTTCATGCGGTCGCTCGCACAGGAACAAAGGGCGGTCGACCAGAGGGAGGAAACATGGCCAGCTTGACCATTAACGGTCACAATGTGACCGTAGATGCGGCGAAGGATACGCCGCTATTGTGGGTTATCCGCGATCATTTGAACATGACGGGCACGAAGTTCGGCTGTGGCGCCGGTCTTTGCGGCGCTTGCACCGTGCATCTCGACGGCGTCGCCGTTCGTTCGTGCCAGACGCAATTCGGTGACGTGGGGGCCAAGAAGGTCACCACCATCGAAGGTTTGAGCGCGCATGGCGACCACGCGCTGCAAAAGGCCTGGGTGGCCGAGCAGGTGCCGCAATGCGGTTACTGCCAGTCCGGCCAGATCATGCAGGCGGCGTCCTTGCTCTCGCATAATCCCGCGCCCACGCGCGACGAGATCGTCGAGGCGATGACCGGCAATCTCTGCCGCTGCATGACCTATCCGCGCATCGTTAAGGCGATCGAGCGCGCTTCCAACGATATGCGCGCCGCCAACGACACCGCCGGGAGGAAGGCATGAGCAAGCACGAAACGATCCGCTCCGGTCCGGAGATCTCCCGCCGCACCTTCCTGGTTGGCGTCAGCGCCGCCGGACTCGTCTGCGGCGTAGGGTTGCCCGGCGTTGCCGAGGCCGCCGCCGCCTTTGCGCCCACCACCTGGTATTCGATCGGCGAGGATGGGCTGGTCACGGTGAATGTCGGCAAGGCTGATATGGGCCAGCATGTCGCCTCGACGATGGCGCAGATCGTCGCCGACGAACTCGGGGCCACCTGGTCGCACATGCGCGTCGCCTTGATGGGCAACGATCCCAAGTACAACGATCCCGTGCTCGGCGCGATCATCACCGGCGGCTCGTGGTCGACGATGATGAACTTCGACACGATGAGCCGCGCCGGCGCCGCCGGACGGATGGCGCTGACGGAAGCCGGCGCTGCGATGCTCGGGGCGTCCGCCGATCAGGTCGTCGCCGCCGATTCGCGCGTCATCGACAAGAAATCCGGCAAGTCGGTCAGCTACGCCGACATCGTCAAGTCGGGCAAGGCGTCGAAGGTTTTCACCGCCGACGAACTGAAGGCGATCAAGTTGAAGACGCCGGATCAGTATACGCTGATCGGCCGCGATCTCCCGCAAATCGACATTCCGTTCAAGGTGAACGGGACGGCGAAATACAGCATGGACGCGACGGTTCCCGGCATGCTCTACGGCCGCATCGTGACCCCGCCCGTGCGCTACGGCGCGAAGGTGACGGCGGTCGACGATTCCGCCGCCAAGAAGCTACCCGGCTTCGTGCAGGCGGTCACCGTGGAAGACCCGACCGGCACCGTGACGGGATGGGTCGTCGCTGTCGCCAAGACCTATTGGGAAGCCGCCAAAGCGGCGGAGGCCCTCAAGGTTTCCTATGACAAGGGGCCGAACGCGAGTGTGACGAGCGAGTCCATCGTTGCGGAGGCGAAGCGTCTGCAAGCCGCGCCCGGCGGTGAACTGTTCTTCAAGCTCGGCGACGCTGCCGGCGCTCTGAAGTCCGCCGCCAAGACCGTCGAGGCGGAATATACGACCAGCATCAACATCCATGCGCCGCTGGAGCCGATGAACGCGATCGCCGAAATCAAGGACGGCAAGCTGCATATCCATTGCGGCAACCAGTTCATGACCCGCTCCTGCGCCATCGCGGCGGCTGCGGTCGGCATGAAGCCGGAAGACGTCGTCGCCCATCAATACTGGATCGGCGGCGGCTTCGGGCGCAAGCTCGACGGCGACATGATGGTCGTGGCGGCCGTTGCGACCAAGGCGGTCGGCAAACCCATCAAGATCGTGTACTCGCGCGAGCACGACATGCAGATGGATTTCTCCCGTCCGCTGGTCTATCAGAAGGTCTCCGCCGGTCTCGACGCCGACGGCAAGCTCGTGGCCGTGAACCATGATCTCGTCAGCGCCTGGGCGACCAAGCGCTGGGGCATCCCTGGGTTCATGGGCAACTCCGCCGATGGCCACAAACAGGCGCTCGACGGCTTCGCCGTCAACGGTTCGGATTTCTTCTATTCCGTGCCGAACCACACCGTGCGCACGGTCCTCAACGAAGTGGCGCAAAGCGCCACGCCGTCGGGACAATTGCGCTCGGTCGCGCCGGGTTGGACGTTCTGGGCGGTTGAAAGCCTGATCGACGAAGCCGCCCATGCGGCGGGCAAGGATCCGGCCGAATTCCGGCTGGCGTTGCTCGACGGCGCCGGCGACAACGCCGGGGCGCAACGGCTCGCCAATACGCTGCGGGCGGCGATGGGCCTGGCCGGCTACGGCACCAAGAAGCTGGAGAAGGGCGAAGGCCTCGGCGTCGCCTGCGTCAGCTCGCAGGAGCGCGGCACGTCGTCGTGGACCGCCTGCGTCGCGCATGTCGCGGTTGGCGCCGACGGCGCGGTGAAGGTGAAGAAACTCACCGTCGCCACCGATATCGGAACGACGATCAACCCCGATGGCGTGCGCGCCCAAGTGATGGGCGGCGCGCAATGGGGCATGTCGCTGGCGATGCTCGAACAGGCGACGATGAAGAACGGCGCCATCGAACAGACCAACTTCGACACCTATACGCCGATGCGGATGGCCGACATTCCGGAGATCGAAGTGGCGATCATCGCTAACGGCGATCCGGTGCGCGGCACTGGCGAACCGACGGTGACCGTGGTCGCGCCGGCGCTCGCCAATGCGATCTTCAATGCGGTCGGCGCGCGCGTGCGCTCGCTGCCGATCACGACGGAAGCCGTCAAGGGCGCGATGAAGAAGGCGTAATCGCCTCACGCTGAAACAGAACCCCGCCGGAGCGATCCGGCGGGGTTTTTCTTTGGAGCCTTCGGCGATTTCCACGCTGCCCCTCCCTGATGGAGGAGGGCTGACCTGGATGTGGCTTCACCCGCTAGGGGGAAGGGCGCGCCCGCAAAATTTCAACCGAGTGGCGACGGCTCTAGTCCTTGCCGCCGTCACGGCGGAACTGGGAGATGTAAGCGATCACATTGTCGATGTCGGTCTGGTTTTTCAGGCCGGGGAAAGTCATCGCCACGCCGGGCACCTCGTGGCGCGGCTCCTTCAGATATTTGGACAGTGCGGCCTGGTCCCAGACGATGGCGGAGTTTTCCAGCGCCTGCGAATATTTGTAGCCGGGCACGGCGCCCGCCTTGCGGCCGATGAGGCCGTTAAGCACAGGGCCGTAGAAATTGGTCGCCCCGACCCCGACGCGATGGCACTGCTTGCATTGCTGGAACACCGTTTCGCCCGCGACGACGTCGGCCGCCAGCGCGGGCGTTGCAGCCAAGATCAGCGCGACTGTCGCTAACGCCAGCCTCATGACAATCCCTCGTTCGCGGGCGCACATCATGCGGGAGCGGCCCACGTTCGCGCCCCTCGCGCGCAAGACTAGAACGCGTCGAGGCGGCGACGGATTGATCGAGGTCAAGCCTCCTCCGTAAGGAGGAGAGGGTCAGAACGTCGCCTTCATGCCGGCGTAGATCGCGCGCGGTTTCGCCGGCGTGAGCGAACGCGGGTCGGTGAAGGCGGCCCCGCCGTTGGCGAAATTGGGCACCGAAGTCGTGTCGAAGAACGAGCCGTAGGTGTAATAGCGATTGTCGAACACGTTCTCGACCTTGGCGTAGAGTTGTACGTTCTTCGTCACCTGATAGGAGGCGTCGACGTCGGCGACCCAATAGGCTGGCAGTTGCGAGAACTGGTTGGAAGCGTCGCCGGCAAAGTATTGCGGCCCGACGATATTGACGTCGGCGCCGATCTTGAACGCCGAGGTCACGTCGAAATCGGCCGACAGCTTGACGCGATGATGCGGCGACAGCGGGATCTGGTTGCCGGGCGCCACCTGGATGTTGCCGGCGGCGTCGGCGAAGGGCGAGTTGGACCCGAGTTGCAGCGCGTTGAGGAAGGTCGCGTCGAGATAGGCGTAGCTTGCAGAAACCGTGAACTTTTCGTTGTGGTAGTTGATCTGCGCCTCAAGACCTTGCCGTCGCGTCGAGCCGACGTTCTGGAAATAGCCGAACCCCTGCTGCACCGGATCGGGGACGTTGAGAATGTCGTTCGACGTGCTGGTGCGGAATACGCCAAGCTTCCAGCCGATATGACCGTCGTCGCCGACATCGTGCGTCCCGCGCAGGCCCGCCTCCATCGTGCGCGCGATCACTTGTTGCAGCGCCGGATCGGAGACGAGGAAGCTCGCGAGAATGCAGGGGTGGACCGGGTCGGCGCAGCCGAGTTCGAGCGGCGTGGGCGCGCGGTTGGCCTCGGAATAGCCGGCGTAGGCCGAGATCTCGGGCGTGATCTTGTAGGTCGCCCCAACCATCGGGTTGAGACGCCAGTAGTCGCCGCCGCCGTTGAGCGCGGTTCCCAGTTGGTCCTGCAGCCGGACGTTGGCGACATTGAAGCGCCCGCCCGCGCTGAGCGTCAGCTTGTCGTTGACGTCGAACGCGTCGAGCGCATAGAGGCCGGTATAGGCGTTGGTCGCGCGCAGCGAGACGGGGCCGTCCGACACCGGATTGCCGGAGGGGCCGAGGAAGACGCCCGAGCCGGCGACGGTGAAATCGGGTTGAATCACGCCGAGTTCGGCGGTCGCGCCGAAGTTCGTGACGCCGTAGTCGAAACTGCCGCCGATCACGAAATGATTGTCGTGGCCGAACAGTCTGTCCGTGTTGGTCGCCTGCAAGGTCGCGCCGACGGTGGTGGATTTCGTGTGCGTGCGGTCGATCTCGCCCAGCGTCGCGCCGGCGGGAAACGCATTGGCGAGTTGCAGGCCATTTAGACCATTGGCGGGCGAGAACGCGTCGTTGAAGCACAGGAAGCCCGCCGCGCCGCCCTGCGCGGGATCGCAGGGTTGCGTGTTGGTGGCGTTGCCGTCGACGGTGGTCTGGTGGAGCGAACGCACATGCGCGTTGGCTTGCAGGCTCCAGGTCGGCGTCACCGTCACATTGGCCGTGGCGTTGAGATAGGCGACCTGGTTGGTTGACGTTTGCGGCAGCGTGTAGACGTTGCTCCAGTTCATGGCCAACAGTTCGATCGGCGACGAGGCGGAGGCGCCGAACGTGTTGTTGGCGAGGCCGCCGCTGAGGTGAAACTCGGCCGCCTCGCCCTTGTAGCCGATGTCGCCATAGACGCGGCGGATGTCGGAGGCGGCGGCGCGACGGTAGCCGCTGTCGTGCGCGCCCTCGGCGGCGAGATAAGTCGACCAGTTGCCGACCTGCTTGCCATATTGCAGCGAGGCCTGCGCGCGGCCAAAACTGCCGCCCATCACATCGAGCGTAAGGCCCTGGAAGTTGAACCCGTCCTTCATCTGCATGGCGATAGCGCCGCCAAGCGCGTTCAGGCCGAAGGCGGGATTGTTGCTGATGACGTCGATCGATTTGACGGCCGCCGTGGGGATGAGATCCCAATTGACGACGTCGCCGAACGCTTCGTTGATGCGCACCCCGTTCTGATAGACCGCCAGCCCCTGCGGCGTGCCAGCGAGCGGCGACGCGTCGAAGCCGCGGAAATAGACGTCGGGCTGAAAATCGTTGCCCGATACGCTGGTCACATCGACGGAGGGCGTGGATTTGGCCAGCGAATTGACGACGTTGGAGGATTTCTCGCGCTCGATCGCCTTGGTGGAGACTGTCGTCACGGCGGAGGGCACTTTCGCCACATCGACGCCGGTGCCGGACATTGGCGTGGTGGTGAAGACGTTGATCGTGCCGAGATCGACCACCGGCGGGGCCGCGCCGCCGCCCGCCGCAGAGGCGATCCCGCCGGCGCAGATCACCCCGCCCGCCGCGCACGCCGCCAGAACTTTACGCATCCAACTCCCCCACGCGGCCCGCCACAAGCCGTTTTCATCATAAAGACGCCGCGCGCGCGGCTTGGCAATTGCAAGCTTTCTCAGCGCTGCGGGAAAATCTCCCGGGGGCTCGCGCATGGACAGCGCCGGCCGTGGTCCGCTAGGGGGTTGGGGGCCTGTTGGAGACCTTTCATGTGGCGCCAGACCCCTTTGCGTCGCCGCCTCAATCTGGTGTTCGCCGCGCTGATCGCCTTGTGGCTCGTGGGCGACATCGCGCGCATTCTGGCGCAGGCCAAGCCCCGCATCGCGGCGGAAGCGCGCGCGGTGACGCAACTGACCCAGGAATTCCTGGTTTCCTCGCTCGATCGTGTGCAAAGCGCCTCCGATCCGCAGGAAGCCATGCTCGAACTGATCGTCAGCCTGCGCTATCTGCGCCACGCGCATGTCATCGTCGGCGAGGGCGCGGCGGCGGCGGCGCTCGCGCCCTCTCCCTATGCGGCGAACGCGGCGCCCGCCTGGTTTCAAAAGCTGGTCGGCGCGTCGATCATGACGACGACGCTCCCCGTCATGATCGGCAACCGCCGGATCAACTACATCGTCATCCAGCCCGATCCGACCGAAATCATCGCGCAGGTCTGGGAGGAGGCGAAAGGCCAGTTGCTCGCCGGGGCCGCCCTGGCGATCGCGGTGATCCTAGCCAGCAACGCGCTGGTGCGCCTCGCCTTGCTGCCATTGGCGGGCGCGGGCGAGACGCTCGCAAAGCTCGAAGCGGGAGACTACACGGCACGGGCGCGCATCTCGGGCTCGCCGGAGATCGCCGCGATCGCCGCGCGCATCAACCGGCTCGGCCAGGCGCTCGGCGATCTCTCCGCCGACGTGCGGCATTTGCTGGTGCGCGTGGTCGACGCGCACGACGAGGAGCGCCGCGCCATCGCGCGCGAATTGCACGACGAGACGGGGCCGCATCTGTTCGCGCTGCGCGCCAACGCGGTTGCGCTCGCCGCCCGGGTCGGCGGCGAGGAGGCCGCGCTCGCCCGCGCCGTCGGCGAGACCGTGGAATCGCTGCAAAAGCAGAACCGCCGCATCCTCGCCAATCTGCGCCCGGCCGCACTCGACGAACTGGGCCTGAGTTTTGCGCTGGAGGCGCTGGTGGAGCAATGGCGTCGGCTGAAGCCTGATGTCACGATCGAACTGGCCGCCGATCCGCGCGTGGCGGAACTCGGAGCGCGGGCGAGCCTGACGCTATATCGCTTCGTGCAGGAGGCGCTGACCAACGCCTTCCGCCACGCGCAGGCGTCGCGCATCGCGATCCGCATCGCCTACGAGGCGCCGGACGCGGAAACGCCCGGCGATCCGCAACTGGCGGGCCTGCGCGCGCGCGTGGAGGACGACGGCAAGGGACTTGACGACGAGCAGGCGCCGGGCATGGGGCTGTCGGGCCTGCGCGACCGGGTGCGGGCCTTGGGCGGCGAGTTCGCCTTCGGCGCGGGGGCGTCGAAGGGCGCGTATGTGGAGGCGCGGTTTGGGGTGGCGCTCTAAGGCTTACTCCGCCGCCCTCGCCAGCGCCGCCCCGCCGCGCCAAGCCTCGATCCCCGTGGCCCATTCCGCCCGCACGGCTTCGAGGCTCTTCGCCTTCACATGGCCGTAGCCGCGCACCTTCTCCGGCAGGGCAGCCAGCGTGACGGCGAGGCCGTGGTTATCAGCGGCGAGCTTGGCGCATAGCTCACGCGCAAGGGCAACGTAGTCCTCGATCAACTGGCGCTCCTCGCGCCGCTCCTTCGTGTAGCCGAACACGTCGAACGCGCCGCCGCGCAGGCCCTTCAACCCGGCCAGCAACGAGAACGCGCGCATCATCCACGGCCCGAACGCGGTCTTCACCGGCAGGCCGGTGCGCGGGTCCTTGCGACCGAGGATCGGCGGGGCGAGGTGGAAGGTCAGTTTCAGGTCGCCCTCGAACGCGTCCGCAACGGCGCGCGCGAACGATCCGTCGGTGTAGAGCCGCGCCACCTCGTATTCGTCCTTGTAGGCCATCAGCTTGAAGGCGTAGCGGGCGACAGTGAGCGCGAGGCCGGCGCGGCCGGGCGCGCGCGCCGCCTCCGCCTTGGCGACTTCGTCCACCAGAGCGCGATAGCGCTCGGCATAGGCGCGATCCTGATAGGCGGTCAGGAACTCGACGCGCTTGGCGACGACGCTGGCGAGGTCGTCCGCCTTCTCGTTCGCCGGCGCCTTGGCGAAGGCCGCAAGCGCGGCCGGGTCGGCTTGAGCCGCGCGGCCCCAGGCGAAGGCGGCCAGATTCATCGCGACCGCTTCGCCGTTGAGTTCGATCGCACGGCGGATCGCGGCCGAAGACATCGGCACGAAGCCGGCCTGATAGGCGTAGCCGAGCATGAACATATTGGCGCCGATGGAATTGCCGAGCGCCGCCACGGCGGCAGTGCTCGCATCGACAAAACGCGCAGACCCGCCGGAAGCGGCCTGGATCGCCCGCTTCAACCGCTCGGTGGGAAGCGAAAAATCGGCGTTTCGGGTGAAGTCGCCGGGGAACACTTCCGCCGCATTGACGACGACGCCGGTCTCGGCGCCTTTGGCGGTCGAAAGCACCGCGCGCGAGCCCGACACCACGAGATCGCAGCCCAGGATCAGGTCCGCGCCGCCGGGCGCGATGCGTATCGCGTGGATGTCTTCCGGCGCGCGGGCGAGTTTGACGTGGCTGTAGACAGCGCCGCCCTTTTGGGCGAGGCCCGCCATGTCGATCATGCCGCAGCCCGCGTTTTCGAGATGGGCGGCCATGCCGAGGATCGCAGCGATAGTGACGACGCCGGTGCCGCCGACCCCGGTGACGACGATCGAATAGGGCGTCGCGGTCAGTTCGGGACGGACGGGCTCGGCGACCGGAGGGGCCGAGGCGGCGGCCTTGCGCGACTTGCGGGGCTTGGCGCCCTCGACAGTGACGAACGAGGGGCAGAAGCCGTCGACGCAGGAATAATCCTTGTTGCAGCTTGATTGATCTATGACGCGCTTGCGGCCGAACTCGGTGTCCTTGGGTTGAATGGATACGCAGTTCGATTTCACGCCGCAGTCGCCGCAGCCCTCGCACACGAGTTCGTTGATGAAGGCGCGCTTGTCGGGATCGGGGAATTCGCCGCGTTTGCGCCGACGCCGCTTCTCTGCCGCGCAGGTCTGGTCGTAGATCAACACCGTCGTGCCGGGAACTTTCGCCAGTTCCTCCTCGACGGCGATCAGTTCCTCGCGCGGATAGATCTTCATGCCGGCGGGCCAATGTTCGCCGGCCGCGTATTTGTCGGGCTGGTCGGTCACCACGGCCACGCGCCTCGCGCCGTCGGCGGCGACCTGGCGGGCGATCTGCGGCACAGAGAGGCCGCCCTCGTGGCGCTGGCCGCCCGTCATGGCGACGGCGTCGTTGAACAGGATTTTGTAAGTGACGTCGGTGTTGGTGTCGATCGACCAGCGCAAAGCCAGCGCGCCGGAATGGTTGTAGGTGCCGTCGCCCAGATTCTGGAACACATGGCCGCGCCTGGAGAAGCGGCTTTCGCCGACCCAGTTGGCGCCCTCGCCGCCCATCTGGGTGTAGCCGTCGGTGCGGCGGTCCATGAACTGCGCCATGTAATGGCAGCCGATGCCGGCATAGGCGCGCGCGCCCTCGGGGATCACGGTCGAGCGATTGTGCGGGCAGCCGGAGCAGAAATAGGGCGTGCGGGTCGCCTCCTGTTTGATCTCGGCCACGCGCGCACGGTCCTGTTTGAGCCGGCCCAACTTGCTCCGCACGCTCTCGTCGTCGTGATATTTGAGGATGGCGTCGCCTATAGCGCCGCCGATCTGGTTGGGGTCGAGCGAGCCCTTGACAGGGAACAACCATTCGCCATTCTCGTCGCGCTTGCCGATGAGAATGGGCTGCGTCTGCGAGCCGTATAGCTCCTCGCGCACCTGCACCTCGATCAGCGAGCGTTTCTCCTCAACGACGATGATGCGATCCAGCCCTTCCGCGAAAGCGTGGATCTCAGCCGGCACCACGGGCCAGGTGCAGCCCAGTTTGAACAGCCGCACGCCCAATTCGTCGCAACGTTTCTCGTCGAGGCCGAGATCGTCGAGCGCCTGGCGCACGTCGAGATAGCTCTTGCCCGCCGTGATGATGCCGATCTTCGGCGATGGGCCACCGTTCAGAATCGTTTTGTTGATTCCGTTGGCGGCGAGCCAGGCGACCATCGCATCGCGCTTGTGATCCTGAAGGCGGGCTTCCTGTTCGAGGATCGGGTCGGGGGTGCGGATGTTGAGTCCGCCCGGAGGCAGCGCGTAATCCTTAGGCGTGACGGGTGTCACGCGGTCGAGCCGGGCGTCGACCACGGCGGTCGATTCGATCGTGTCCTTGATGCATTTTATGCCGACCCAGACGCCGGCAAAGCGGCTCAAGGCATAGCCCAGCGCGCCATAGTCGAGGATTTCCTGCACGCCGGCGGGCGAGAGAATCGGCATCATCACGTCGACGAAGGCGAATTCGGACTGGTGCGCGGTGGTGGAGGATTCGGCGGTGTGGTCGTCGCCCATCAGCGCCAGCACGCCGCCGTTCTTCGATGTGCCGGCGAGATTGACATGGCGCAGCACGTCGCCGGAGCGGTCGACGCCGGGGCCCTTGCCGTACCAGAGGCCGAACACGCCGTCGAACTTGCCCTCGCCGCGCATCTCCGCCTGCTGCGTGCCCCACAGCGCGGTGGCCGCCAGTTCCTCGTTGAGGCCGGGCTCGAAATGCACGTCGGCGGCGGAAAACTCCTTTTTCAGCCGCGCGAATTGCAGGTCGAGGCCGCCGACCGGCGAGCCGCGATAGCCGCTGACGAAGCCGCCGGTGTTGAGGCCGGCGCGACGGTCGCGTTCCTTCTGCATCAGCAGCAGCCGCGCCACGGCTTGCGCGCCGTTAAGCAGCACATGGGTCTTGGCGAGGTCGTACCTGTCCGCCAGCGCAATGTCGGCCAGCGGATTGCGCGACATATCGTTCATCTCGTTAGCCTCCCGCTCCCTCGCCGTGGAGCCGAGTTGTATTTGCGCTGTCCGGCGCCGCCTGACAAGCGCGTCAGGTCGAAAAGCCGCAGGCGGCTAACGCTTGAGCCATATGCGGCGGCGGCGGCGCCTCGACCACGATCGACGACTTGGCCGGCCCCAGCGGGATTTCCACGCGCCGGGCGTGCAGATGCAGGCGCGGGCCGACCGGCGCCCGGGCGCCATAGACGGAATCGCCCCAAATCGGCCAACCTTCGCTGGCGGCGTGGACGCGCAATTGATGCGTGCGCCCGGTCAGCGGCGCCATTTCCAGCCAGGCGACGGGTTTGCTTTCGAGGGAGCCGCGTCCCAGCACGCGCCAGCGCGTCTGCGAGGGCTGGCCAGCCTCGTCGATCTTCATCCACCAGCCGCGATCTGGGTCTTGCCGCCCCAGCGGCTTGTCGATCAGGCCCTCGTCGGCTTCCGGGCCGCCCTCGACGATGGCCCAATAGGTTTTCGCGATTTTGCCCTGTTTGAAAAGTTTCCCTAGCTTCTCCAGCGCTTTGTGATGGCGGCCGAGCACCAGGCAGCCCGAGGTCTCGCGGTCGAGCCGATGGGCGAGCGCGGGGTTTCGCGGCAGGCCAAAGCGCAGCGCGTCAAAACTGTCCTCCAGGCTTGCGCCGCCCTTGGGACCGCGATGCACCGCCACGCCCCAGGGCTTGTCGAGCACGAGAATCAGCCCGTCGCGGTGGAGAACGCGGGCGAGAATGTCATCTGGGGTCATGCTCGCCTATATAGCGGGAGACGAGAGCGGCCGCGATGTGGTCGGATGAGGGATTCGCTTGGACGACAAGACAGAGGTAAAGCCGAAGCCCGGCCTGTTCCGCCGCCTGCTCGGTTTCGGCGTGACAGAGGAATCCGCGCCGCCGCCGGAAGTCGCGCCTGCGTCGGTCGACGCGCCTCCCGCGCTCGCGCCATCGCCCCCCGCTCCTTCAGAGGAGAAGCCGCGCGCCGGCCTTGGCCGCTGGTTCGGCGGCGCCGCGGAGCCCGCCGCCGCGGAGCCCGAGCCCGAGACGCCCAAACGCAGCTGGCTTTCGCGCCTCACCTCCGGTCTGTCGCGCTCTTCGTCGGCGCTCGGGCGCGGCATCGTCGATATCTTCACCAAGAAGAAGCTCGACGCGACCTCGCTCGACGATCTCGAAGACATTCTGCTGCAAGCCGACCTCGGCATAGGTCCGGCGACACGGCTGCGCGAGTCGATCGGCAAAGGGCGCTACGAGAAGGGCATCGACCCCGAGGAGGTGAAGCGGCTCTTGGCGCAGGAGGTCGAGCGCACACTCGCCCCGGTCGCCCGGCCGCTCGTGCGCGATCCCACGAAGAAGCCGTTCGTCGTGCTGGTGGTCGGCGTCAACGGCTCCGGCAAGACGACGACCATCGGCAAGCTGGCGGCGAAATTCGCTCACCAAGGCGCGCGGGTGATGCTGGCGGCGGGCGACACGTTCCGCGCCGCGGCAATAGAGCAGCTTCGCATCTGGGCGACCCGCGCCGGGGCCGAGATCGTCGCGCGCGAGCAGGGCGGCGACGCGGCGGGGCTGGCGTTCGACGCGCTGACGCGGGCGAAGGCGGAAGGCGTCGACGTCGTGCTGATGGATACGGCGGGGCGGCTGCAAAACCGCGTCGAATTGATGAAAGAGTTGGAGAAGATCATCCGCGTGATGAAGAAGGTCGATCCGGAAGCGCCGCACGCGACGCTGCTGGTGCTCGACGCCACCGTCGGTCAGAACGCGCTGTCCCAGGTCGAGATTTTCGGCCGCATCGCCGGCGTGACGGGGCTGGTGATGACCAAGCTCGACGGCACCGCGCGCGGCGGCATTCTGGTCGCCATCGCCGACAAGTTCAAACTGCCGGTGCATTTCATCGGCGTCGGTGAGCAGATCGACGATCTGGAGCCGTTCGAGGCGCGCGATTTCGCGCGGGCGATCGCGGGGTTGGAGGAAGCTTAGCCTGCGCGCTTGCGCCGTTGCCTGCGTCCTGACTAAACCCGGGGCGCACGAGCAAGCCGTGTTTGTCTCCAATCCGCACCCGAGCATATTCATGCAGTTCCTCGATCTGCCGAGGCTGGAGACTTCCGCTCTCGCGCGGCGCACGGCGCTCGAAATCCTGCCGCGTCGGCAAGGCGTCAAGGGCTCGATCAGCCGGCAGGAGGCGGAGTTCTTATTGTGCATGATCGAACGCGAGGACGTTCGGGCCGCCATCGAAATCGGCGTCGCTTCCGGCGGCTCGACTTTGTACATGCTGGCGATGCTGAGCCGGCTGGGCGGGGACAGAAAACTCTACGCCCTCGATCTGGCGGAGGCTTACTATCCTGACCCGAGCCGAGCCGTCGGCTTTCTCGCCCTCGACAGCGAATTCAACCAAGCCTCGCGGTTGGCGTTGTACCCCCGCGCCTGCGTCGCCGATCTGCGGCGCCTCGTCGGCGCGCCGAATTGCGGTCCGCGTTTCGACCTCGCCTTCATCGATGGCGAACATCTTCATCCCTGGCCGGCGCTGGATCTGCTATTCCTGTTGCCGTGGCTGCGCGACGGGGCGGTCGTCGTTCTGCACGATATCAACATGCCCCAGCTACTGGCTTCGCCGCACGGATTCGGCCCGCAATGGCTGTTCGATTGTCCTTTTCCCGAGCGCGTCGTCGCGCCTGGCGGGGCTCCCAATATCGGCGCATTTCGCATCATCGACCGTGCGGACGCGGTCGGCCTTGTCCTGCGGCTGCTGGCGACGCCTTGGGAATGTGACCTGTCCGCCGAAGCCCGCGCCGCCTTCGCGGCGGAAATCGCGCAGGGACCGCTGGCGGCCTACGTCACCGGGCTGACGCCCTATTTCGCCAGACCTTCACCGTGAACGGCGCGGGGCCCGCCCTTGCGCGGCCCCCTCCCGCCGCTTAAGTGCGCCCTTCGCCACGGAGCAATTCCCGAATGAGCCAAGACCCCAGCTTTCCCGGCTGGCACGCCACCACCATTCTCATGGTCCGCAAAGGCGGGCGCACGGTGATCGGCGGCGACGGGCAGGTGAGCCTCGGCCAGACCGTCATCAAAGGCAATGCGCGCAAGGTGCGCCGGCTCGCCAAGGGCGACGTGATCGCGGGCTTCGCCGGCTCGACCGCCGACGCGCTGACGCTGTTCGAGCGGCTCGAAGGCAAGATCGAGCAATACCCCGGCCAGCTCGCCCGCGCCTGCGTGGAACTCGGCAAGGACTGGCGCACCGACCGCTACCTGCGCCGGCTGGAGGCGATGCTGCTGGTGGCCGACAAGCAGATCGGCCTCGTGCTGAGCGGCTCCGGCGACGTGCTGGAGCCTGACAGCGACGCGCACGGCGCCTCGACCGCGATCGGCTCGGGCGGCAATTACGCGCTGGCCGCGGCGCGTGCGCTGATGCCGATGGACCTCGATGCGGAAGAGATCGTGCGCCGTTCGATGAAGATCGCCGCCGACATCTGTGTCTACACCAACACCTCGCTGACGCTGGAAAGCCTATGAGCGACCTTTCCCCGCGCGAGATCGTCTCCGAACTCGATCGCTACATCGTTGGCCAGGCAAACGCCAAGCGGGCGGTGGCGATCGCGCTGCGCAACCGCTGGCGGCGGCTGAAACTCGTCTCGCCGATGCGCGAGGAGGTGATGCCCAAGAACATTCTGATGATCGGCCCGACCGGCTGCGGCAAGACCGAGATCGCGCGTCGTCTCGCCAAGCTCGCGGGCGCGCCGTTCCTGAAGGTCGAGGCGACCAAATTTACAGAAGTCGGCTATGTCGGCCGCGACGTGGAGACGATCATTCGCGATCTCGTCGAGATCGGCGTCGCGCTGGTGAAGGCGCGCAAACGCCGGGAAGTGGAGGCGCGGGCGGAACTGGGCGCGGAAGACAAGATCCTCGATGCGCTGGTCGGCGCGACCGCGAGCGCGGGCACGCGCGACGCCTTTCGCAAGAAGCTGCGCGCCGGCGAGCTGGAGGACAAGGAGATCGAGGTTGATCTGCCGCAGGCGGGCAGCGGATTGCCGATGTTCGAATTGCCCAACATGCCCGGCGCCTCGGTCGGCGCGATCAATTTGAGCGATCTGTTCGGCAAGGGAATTCAACGCGCCAACCGCAAGCGGGTGACGGTGGTGCAGGCGCGCGAGCCGCTGCTGGGCGCGGAGGTCGAGAAGATGCTCGATTCCGACGCCGTGACGCGCGAGGCGATCAACGAAGTCGAGAGCAACGGCATCGTGTTTCTCGACGAGATCGACAAGATTTGCGCGCGCGACGGGCGCAGCGGCGCCGATGTCTCGCGCGAGGGGGTGCAACGCGACCTGTTGCCGCTGATCGAGGGCACGACGGTCGCCACCAAACACGGCGCGGTCAAGACCGACCATATCCTGTTCATCGCCTCGGGCGCGTTCCATGTCGTCAAGCCGTCCGATCTGTTGCCGGAATTGCAGGGGCGGCTGCCGATCCGGGTCGAACTTTCCTCGCTGACGGAGGAGGATTTCCGCCGCATCCTGACCGAGCCGGAAGCCAGCCTGATCAAACAATATGTGGCGCTGTTGCAGGCCGAGGGCGTCGATCTCAGCTTCACGGACGACGCCATCTCGGCGATTGCGCGGCTGGCGGCCAAGGTGAACGGCACGGTCGAGAACATCGGCGCGCGGCGGTTGCAGACGGTGATGGAGCGCGTGCTCGACGATGTGAGCTTCACCGCGCCGGACCGGGCGGGCGAGCGGATCGAGATCAACGGCGCGTTCGTTGACGAGCACATCGGCGACCTCGCCGACAATGCGGATTTGAGCCGGTTTATTTTGTAAGCTGAGGCTTTCAATCAAACAGGGCCGCGTGAGGGCGGCCCTGTCGCTTTTGGGTTACTTCACATCGAACCGGTCGAGGTTCATCACCTTGGTCCAGGCGGCGACAAAGGCGTCGACGAACGCTCGTCTGGCGTCGTTGCTGGCGTAGACCTCGGCCAATGCGCGCAATTGCGAGTTCGAGCCGAAGATGAGATCGACGCGGGTCGCCGTCCACTTGACCTCGCCGGTCTTGCGGTCGCGCGCTTCGTAGATCCCCTTCTGCGCGCCCGACGGGGCCCAGGTCACGCCCATGTCGAGTAGGTTGACGAACACATCGTTGGTCAACGCGCCGGGCTTATGCGTGAACACGCCGTGTTGGCTGTTGCCGTGCGTCGCGCCCATCGCGCGCAGGCCGCCGACCAGCACCGTCATTTCCGGCGCGGTCAGCGTCAGGAGTTGCGCCCGATCCACTAGCAATTCGTCCAGCGGCGTGCCTGTTCTGTCGCTGATGTAATTGCGGAAGCCGTCGCCCTTGGGCTCCAGCGGCTCGAACGAGTGGACGTCGGTCTGCGCTTGGCTGGCGTCGGTGCGGCCGGGCGTGAAGGGAACCTTGACGTCGTGGCCGCCGGCCTTGGCCGCCGTTTCCACGCCGACATTGCCAGCGAGCACGATCAGATCGGCGAGCGAGATATTCGTAGCCCCGCGGATCTCTTCCAGCTTGGAGAGCACACGTGCGAGTTCCTGCGGCTCGTTGGCTTCCCAATTGCGCTGCGGGTCGAGCGCCAAGCGCGCGCCATTGGCGCCGCCGCGCTTGTCGGAATCACGGTAGGTCGAGGCCGAGGCCCAGGCGGCCTTGACCATCTCGGGAACAGTCAGGCCCGAAGCGGCGATTCTCTGCCTGAGCTGCGCGATCTCGGCCTCGCCGATCAGCGGATGGACGGCCGCAGGCACGGGGTCCTGCCACAGCAGCGCTTCGTTTGGCGCGAGCTTGCCGAGGTAGCGCGGGCGCGGCCCCATGTCGCGGTGGGTCAGCTTGAACCAGGCGCGTGCGAAGGCGTCGGCGAACTGATCGGGATTGGCCATGAAGCGGCGCGAGATCTTCTCGTAGGCCGGGTCGAAGCGCAGCGACAAGTCCGTCGTCAGCATGAACGGCGCGTGCTTGATTGAGGGATCGTGCGCGTCGGGAACCGTGCCGGCGCCGGCGCCGCCCTTGGGGGTCCATTGAAAGGCGCCGGCGGGGCTCTTGGTCAGCTCCCACTCGAACTTGAACAGGTTTTCGAAGTAATTGTTGCTCCACTTGGCCGGCGTCGTGGTCCAGGCGCCCTCCAGCCCCGAGCCGATGGTGTGGACGCCAAAGCCTTGGCCATGTTTATTCTTCCAGCCGAGGCCCAGTTCCTCGATGTCGGCGCCTTCCGGCTCGTTGCCGACATTAGCCTTCGCGTCGGCCGCGCCGTGGCACTTGCCGAAGGTGTGGCCGCCCGCGATCAGCGCGACGGTCTCTTCGTCGTTCATCGCCATGCGGTCGAAGGTTTCGCGGATGTCGCGCGCGGCGGCGAGCGGGTCCGGCTTGCCGTTGGGCCCTTCCGGATTGACGTAGATCAGGCCCATCTGCACGGCGGCCAGGGGATTGTCGAGTTCGCGTTCGCCTTTATAGCGCTCGTCGGCCAACCACTCGCCCTCCGGGCCCCAGAAGATCGCCATATCCGGCTCCCAGACGTCCTCGCGGCCGCCGCCGAAGCCGAACGTCTTGAAGCCCATCGATTCCAGCGCGACATTGCCGGTCAGGATCATCAGATCGGCCCAGGAGAGCTTGGCGCCGTATTTTTGCTTGATCGGCCACAGCAGGCGGCGGGCCTTGTCGAGGTTGACGTTGTCGGGCCAGGAATTCAGCGGAGCGAAGCGCTGCGAGCCCGAGCTGCCGCCGCCACGCCCGTCGCCGACGCGATAGGTGCCGGCGCTGTGCCAAGCCATGCGGATGAAGAACGGGCCGTAATGTCCATAGTCGGCCGGCCACCAGGGTTGCGAATCCGTCATCAGGGCGTGCAGGTCCGTGCAGACGGCGTCGAGGTCGAGGCTCTGGAACTCCCTGGCGTAATCGAACTTCGCCGGCATCGGGTTGGTGAGCGAGGAATGCTGCGCCAGCGTCGAGAGATTGAGCTGGTTCGGCCACCAATGCGTGTTGGACTTGGGTCTGCTGGCGCCGTGGGCGACGGGGCATTTGCCGGCGCTGGCGGTCGTATCGGTCATAGGTTTCCCTCCTGATCGGGCGATGGCGTCAGAAGCGGGTCCGCATTTGACGACGATCGGGCCTTGCGCGCCGTCTAGCACAGGCAATCCATCGCCAAAAGTTGCATTTTTCGATCGCAACGATAGGCTGAGCCTATGTTGCATCTTACGTTGCGCCAGTTGCGCTATTTCGACGCTCTGGCCCGGCATCGCCATTTCGGCCGCGCGGCGCGCGCCTGCGCGATCTCGCAGCCCGCCCTGTCGGAGCAGATCAAGGAGCTTGAGGAGAAGTTCGGCGCGGCCTTGTTCGAGCGCGGCGCGCGGCAGGTTCGCGTCACGAGCATGGGCGAGGTTTTGGCCGAGCGGGTGGGCGACATTCTGAGCGCCATCGACGAATTGGACGGGCTCGCCGCCTCGCATCGCCCGTTGCGTCGGTTGCGCCTCGGCGTGATCCCGACCGTCGCGCCCTATCTCCTGCCGGCGGTGATGCGCGACCTGACGCAGGACCATCCCGAGTTGGAGGTGCATGTTCGCGAATCGATCACCGCCAGATTGATCGAGGAACTGACGCAAGGGCGGATCGACGCGGCGATCGTCGCGCTGCCGATCGCCGGCGCGGGTCTGCACCAATCCGCATTGTTCTCCGAGGAATTCCTGCTGGTGCGGCCGCGCAGCGCCGAGAGCCTGCCCGCGCCCGATCTGGAAAGCCTGCGCGACGCGCGCCTCCTGCTGCTCGAAGAGGGCCATTGCTTTCGCGATCAGGCGCTGGCCGTCTGCGGACTCAACCCGCTCCACGCGCGCGAGGCGCTGGAGGCGAGTTCGCTGTCGACGCTCGTTCAACTGGTCGGCTCGGGCATTGGCGTCACGCTGATTCCGGCGATGGCGGTGGCGGTCGAAGCGCGCTCGGCCCCGGTGACCGTAACGCATTTCGCCGCCCCCCGTCCCTCGCGCACCATCGGCATGATCTGGCGCAAGAGCAGTCCGCTCGCCAAGCAACTGCGAGCCGTTGGCGAGATCGTGCAGCGGGCGGGGGAAGCCGCGCGGGGATGAAACCGCGCTCTCGACGTCGGCGCCGAAACTGAGGCACAAGGACCGCATGAAAACGACAATCTCGGGCATCGTGTTCGACGCCTACGGAACCCTGTTCGACGTCTACGCCGTGGAGGCGCGGCTCGAAGCGTTGTTCCCGGGCAAGGGGCGGGCGCTCGCCATGCGCTGGCGCGACAAGCAGATCGACTATTCGCGTCTGCGCACGATGAGCGGGCGCTATCAGGATTTCTGGACCCTCACGGGCGATGCGCTGGATTACGCCTGCGAATTCGAGCGGGTTTCGCTTTCCGCGACGGGGCGCGACGAACTGATGGCGATCTACGAACGGCTGCCGACCCATCCCGAAGTCCCCGCCGCGTTGCAAGTCCTGCGCGCGCGCGCGCCGCTGGCCGTGCTTTCCAACGGCAACGAGACGATGTTGCGCAAGGCGCTCGCGGGGGCGGGACTCGCGCATCTGTTCGCGCATGTCCTGAGCGTCGAGCGTGTGCGCAAATTCAAGACCGCGCCCGAAGCCTACCAGCTCGGGCCGGACGCCTTCGGCGCGCCGGCTGAAAATCTCGTGTTCGTGTCGTCGAACGGCTGGGACGCGGCCGGGGCGGCCTGGTTCGGCTATCGCGCCTTCTGGATCAATCGCGCCGGCGCGCCGCGCGAGCGGCTCGGCGTCGCGCCCGAGGGGGAGGGACGCACGATGGACGATCTGGCTGGGTTTATTGACGCGGATTGATCGCGCCGCGCCCGCGCCGGCCCCGATTCAATCACGCGGCGGACCGGCGCCCGAGCGCCCTGTTCCGGGTCGTCGCGTTTCGTTCCATCGCGCCGCCGCCCGCCGCGGGCTCGACCACGAAATGACGCACCATTTCGGCCAGCGCTTCGGTTCGCGACGTTAGGGAATGACATGCGGCGGTGGCCTGTTCGGCCATCGCGGCGTTTTGCTGCGTCACCTGGTCGAGCTCGCAGAACGCCACGTTCACTTGTTTCAACGTCGCCGATTGCTCGATCGCCTGAACGGCGATATCGGCGATTCCATTGTCGATCTGCGAGATTTGATCGCTGATGCGGTCGAACGCCCGTCCGGATTCCTCGACAAGGCTCACGCCGTGCGAAACTTCCATCGACGCACGCGAGATCAGGGTTTTTATCTCCTTCGCGGCGTCGGCGGACCTCTGCGCGAGCGCCCGCACTTCGGCAGCGACGACGGCGAAGCCGCGTCCCGCCTCTCCTGCGCGGGCCGCCTCGACCCCCGCGTTCAGCGCCAGCAGATTGGTCTGGAAGGCGATTTCGTCGATCACTCCAATAATCGAGGCGATTTTCTGCGACGACTCATGGATGCCAACGATCGCTTCGCTCGTCCGCCTTACGATGTCGAGGCTCTCGATCGCTTCCTTCTTCGCGCTGGAGATGATGTCCTTGGTCTTGCTCGATTCCTCAGCGGACTGGTTCAGCGTCTGTCCCAGAACCCGCAATGCCGCCGCCGATTCTTCCAGCGTGACGGATTGCCGTTCGGTGCGCCGGGCGAGATCGTCGGAGGCAACCGTAATCTGCTCAACGCCCGACCGAAGCGACTGGGAGGCGTCGACCACGACATTCAAGGTGGCGGCGAGCTTCGCGGCGGTTTCGTTGAAATCACGACGCAATCCCTCGTATTCGGCGGCGAACGCCTGGTCGATCCGGGCGAGCAGGTTTCCCTCCGAAAGCTCTTGCAGCCCGCCGCCCAGATTTTGCACAACCCTGGTCAACTGCGCCGCCGCGTTCGCTCTGCTGGCCTCGTTTTTCGCCCTGTCGCTCTCCGTGTGGGCCAGCATTTGCCGCGCTTCGGCCTCCAGTCGATGCAACTCCATCCGGCCCTGGCGGAACTCATCGATAGCGCGCGCCATTTCGCCGATTTCGTCGCGGCGACTGCGCTCGGTTATCTCAACTGCGAGATTGTCGCGCGCCACTTCGAGGATTTGCGCCGCAAGGCGGGCGAGCGGGGCGACGACGCCGGAGCGCACGATCCAAAATGCGCCGAGAATCACGACGATCCCGAGCCCGACCGACAAGAACGCCCAGGCGACGAGAGTCTCGGAACCCTTTTCGACGCGCCGCACGGCCCCGCCAACGGCCTGTTCGCGCTGCTGGACGAGTGTGTTGACGTCGGCGAGCAGGCTGTCGAGTTGCGCGAAGAGCTGCTCGGACATTTTGTCGAAAGATTCCATCTCGACATTGCCCGCCGCGACGCCGCGATCGATATAAATATGGGCCATGGCGACGCCCTTGGCGTCATAAGTCTTAAACCCGGAGTCCAGAGTTGCGAGTTTGTCGGCCATGGCGTGCGCAGCCGACGCGGCGTCGGATTTTTCGAGACGCCTCAACAGCGACTTGACGCTGTCTGATTGCTTGTAAAAATCGGCATTGTACTTCGCCGCATCGTCGAAACTGTCGGCGTGATGGGTCGCCGCGGCGTCGGTGAGGAACTGCTGCACCTGGATCACGTCGACCTGCAGGTCGCGCGTCGCCTTGTCCAGCGGCAGGAATACCTCCTGCATCTGGTTCATCTGTTCGCGCACATCCGCAAGCTCGGCCTGCTGCGCCCGGCTGATGGCGACCGTCGCGAGCGAGGCGGCGGTCAAGGTCGCCCCCAGAACGACAAGAACGAGGGTCAGCTTGGCGCGGATGGTGACTGGCGACAGCCAGGACAGCAAAGAAGGGCGCAACCGGCTTTTGCTCATTTCGCATCCGTCAATGTTCTGGGAGGCCGCAAAAGGCGTCGCGCGCCGGCGGTTCGCGGCAACCGAGAAGAACCCGGGGAAGTTTCGATGGGGAATGTCGAAGATTTCGACGGGATAGAACGGCCTCATGCCTCTGACAGGCTACATCGCCGGTCAGCTATCTCGCGCCAAGCTAGTCGCAAGAGCTTTAAATTTCCTTGCGAGGCGGTCGCTGGCGGGAGTTTCCGGGGTTTCCGCCCGTTGTTGACTTTCCCGGAGACCCCTGTTAGCAGCCCCCTCGTCGGGCGCGCTCTCGGAAATGAGGGCGCGCTTGTCGTTTGACGCACCCGTGGTCCGCGACCTTGCTCGGTCTGGGGCCTGTCGGCGAGGGGAAACCCCCGCAAAGGAGGGCGCGTTTCCTCACATTAAGGAAACCGCGATGACGAAGCGCGCAGAAGCCAAGTATAAAATCGATCGCCGCATGGGCGAGAACATCTGGGGCCGTCCCCGTTCGCCGTTCAACAAGCGCGAATACGGCCCCGGCCAGCACGGCCAGCGCCGCAAGGGCAAGGCGACCGACTTCGGCACCCAGCTCAAGGCCAAGCAGAAGCTCAAAGGCTATTACGGCAATATTTCCGAACGTCAGTTCCATAAGTACTATGTGGAGGCCCTGCGCATGAAGGGCGATTCCTCGGCCAACCTGATCGGCCTGCTGGAGCGCCGGCTCGACGCGGTGGTCTATCGCGCCAAATTCGTGCCGACCGTGTTCGCCGCGCGCCAGTTCGTCAACCACGGCCACGTCCAGATCAACGGCCGCCGCGTCAACATCGCCTCCTATCAGGTGAAGGTCGGCGACGTTGTGACGATCAAGGAATCCTCGCGCCAGCTCGCCATCGTGATCGAGGCCGCCGCGCTGGCCGAGCGCGACACGCCCGATTATCTGGAAGTCGATCACGGCCACGGCACGGCCAAGATGACCCGGATTCCGGGCCTGTCCGAGGTGCCCTATCCGACGCACATGGAGCCCAACCAGGTGATCGAGTTCTACTCGCGCTGAGGCTGGGGTTTTTTCGAACGCAAGAGGCGGCCGATAGGCCGCCTTTTTTCATGCGATTTCGTTGACGGTGTCGAGGACGTCCTTCCACGTGAGGACGCGCACCGGCATCGGCTCCAACGTCCCGGCGGCGATGGCTTCCTCCATGCGCTGGCAGAATTGCGCGACATCGGCGAAGCCGAACTCGAACAAGACTTTGGGGTGGAAATTCCACCATTGCGTCGCCAGCAGTCTTTCGCAGATCTCCGGTTTGAACCTCGTGCGTATCGGCCGCGCCGGGTTTCCCGCGACGATCGTGTAGGGCGCAACATCCTTCGTCACCACCGAGCCGGCGCCGACCACGCAACCCGTATGCAGAATGACGCCACGTTGAAGGATGACTTGTTGCCCGATCCAAACATCATGCTCCAGCTTCGGCGGGGCCGCCGTCATGATCGGGGGCAGCTTTGGCGGATAGGCGTTCCCCAGCAATTGCTCGTGGCCGCGCAGGAACTGCGGCTTGTTGTAGTTGGGAAAATAGCAGTAGGTGAACGAGGACGAAGTGACTTGCTCGATCGGGTGCCGCTCGCCCATGACGGAGAGATTGCCTCCGATCGAGCAGTAACGGCCCGCGCTAGCCTGGGTGAGTCCGTTTTCGGAATAAGTGAACGCCCCGGCTGCATATAGCTGTCCGTGACTTGACGTATAGTTCTCGAAGCGGATGTTTTTGGGGATCTTGACGATGAAATTTGGATTTACAGGTAGTTCGACTTGATGCACGATAAACAGATTGAGTTGCGAGAATGCACGCGAGACGCGTTGCGTCGCGCGAAGATGCAACCACGCGTGATCCTCGAACGCAACATCTTCTTTCACCGACACTTCATCCTCCGAACCGAGCCGCGGCTCACACCCGCAGCGGCATCAACACGTAGAGCGCCTGGGCGCCGTCGCGGTCCATGATGATGGTTGGCGAGCCGGGGTCGGCGAGTTTCATCAGCGCGGTGTCGCCGGAAAGCTGCTGTGCGATCTCCAGCAGGTAGCGCGAGTTGAAGCCGATATCCATCGGCGCAGAATCGTAGTCGACCTCGATCTCCTCGCTCGCCGAACCGGAGTCGGGATTGTTGACCGACAGCGTCATGCGGTTGTCGCCGATCGACAGCTTTATCGCCCGCCCGCGATCCGACGAGATGGTCGACACCCGATCCACCGCGCGCTGGAACTGGTCCTTGTCGACCACCAGCCGCTTGTCGTTGTTGAGCGGGATGACTCTGGTGTAATCGGGGAAGGTGCCGTCGATCAGCTTGGTCGTCAGCGTCACTTCGCCGAACCGGAACCGCGCCTTGACCTGGCTGATCTCGATGGTGACGTCGCGCGATAGGTCTTCGAGCAACTTGAGGATTTCGCCGACCGCCTTGCGCGGGGCGATCACGCCGGGCATACCGGCGGCGCCGGCAGGCGCGGGCGCCTCGATCCGGGCGAGCCGATGGCCATCAGTCGCCACCGCGCGCAAAACCGTCGCGCCGTTCGATTCCGCGGTGTGGAAATAGATGCCGTTGAGGTAGTAGCGCGTCTCCTCGGTCGAGATGGCGAATTGGGCGTTATCGATCAGACGGCGCAGCTCGACGGCGGGCAGATCGAATTTGTGGGCGAATTCGCCGCTGGTGAGATCGGGGAAATCGCTTGCCGGCAGGCATTGCAGGTGAAAACGCGAACGGCCAGAGCGCAGCAGCAATTGCCCGGTGTCGGGCGCGATCTCCAGGCTCACCTGCGCGCCTTCGGGCAGTTTTCGCACGATGTCGTGGAAGGTGTGGGCCGAGACCGTAGTGGCGCCCGCCGCCGCGACATCGGCGGGGGCGACTTCGGTCGCCTCCAGATCGAGATCGGTCGCCTTCAGCTCGAGCTGGCCCTCGCGCGCCTCGATCAGCACGTTGGAGAGGATCGGAATCGTGTTGCGCCGCTCGACGATGCGGTGAATGTGGCTGAGCGCCTTCAGCAGAGCGGTGCGCTCGATAGTGAATTTCATCTCGATATCCTAAAAGCTGCTCACGCCGCGCATATGTTGCGCCCAGCCGCTTCGAAAAGGAGCCGGAATTTGCCTTTTCGGTCGCCCGCGCGCAAGGGCGGCGGCGGCGTTTTTTAACGATTTCCTAACCCCGCGCCGGCCGTCGCGCGCGAGCCTTTACGGCGCCTTAATACGGCCGGCTTAATCTTCGAGTTGGCCGCGAGAAACCGGGCTCCGCGGGAAAAAGGGCATGTTCGGATCAGGCGGCAAGCGAGGAGGGCGGCGGATCGAGCCGCGCTTCGACGATGCGCCCGACGGCGTGGAACCCGAATTGCGCGCCGATCCCTCCGACCGGCCGCCGGCGCGGCGCAAGGCCGAAAAGAAGCGTCCCCGCCAACGCCGCCGCTCGTTTTTCGGCGCGCTGGTCTATTGGACCTTCGTGCTCGGAATCTGGGGCGTCGTCGCGTTGGGCGGCCTGTTTGCGTATTACGCAAGTCAATTGCCGCCGATCGACGAACTGGCGGTGCCCAAACGGCCGCCCGACATCCAGATCCTTGGCGTCGACGGTTCGGTGCTCGCCGACCGCGGCGACACCGGCGGCGCGGCGGTGCGGCTCGGCGACCTGCCGGGCTACTTCCCCAAGGCCTTCATCGCCATCGAGGACCGGCGCTTCTATTACCATTTCGGCGTCGATCCGATCGGCATTCTGCGCGCCGTGATCAGCAATGTCGCGGGCTCGGGCGGGATGCAGGGCGGTTCGACGCTGACCCAGCAACTCGCCAAGAACCTGTTTCTGACTCAGGAGCGCACGATCAGCCGCAAATTTCAGGAGGCGATCCTGGCGCTGTGGCTGGAGCGGAAATACTCGAAGGATCAGATCCTCGAACTCTATCTCAACCGGGTCTATTTCGGCGCGGGCGCCTATGGCGTCGAGGCGGCGGCGCGCAAATATTTCGCGCATGACGCCAAGGACGTCACCCTGTCGGAGGCGGCGTTGTTGGCGGGCCTGATGAAATCCCCCAGCAAACTCGCGCCCAACCGCAACCTGAAAGGCGCCAACGAGCGCGCGGCGCAGGTCATCACCGCGATGGTCGAGCAGGGCTATGTCACGCAGGCGATGGCGAAAGTCGCGCTTGGAAGCCCGGCTCAGGTCGCCAACACCAAAGGCGCAGGCTCGGTCAACTACGCCGCCGACTATGTGATGGACGCGCTCGACGACACCGTCGGCGCGATCGACGAGGACATCGTCGTGATGACGACGATCAACCCGGCGCTACAGTCCGCGGCCGAGCGGGCGCTGACGGGCGAACTCGACGCCAAGGGAACGAAATACAACGTCGGTCAGGGCGCGCTGGTGGCGCTGGACCCCGATGGCGGCGTCAAGGCGCTGGTTGGCGGGCGCAATTATGCGGAAAGCCAGTTCAACCGCGCCATCGCCGCCAAGCGGCAGCCGGGGTCGTCGTTCAAGCCGTTCGTCTATCTCGCCGCGCTGGAGAAGGGCGACCGGCCGGACGACATCCGCCAGGACGCCCCCATCAACGTCAAAGGCTGGTCGCCGGAGAATTACAGCCACGAATATTTCGGCCCCGTCACGCTGACCAAGGCGCTGTCGTTCTCGCTCAACACCGTGGCGGTGCGGCTCTGCCTCGAAGTCGGCCCCAAGGCGGTGGTGCGGGTGGCGCACCGGCTCGGCATCCTGTCCGATCTCACCGCCAACGCCTCGATCGCGCTCGGCACCTCGGAGACGACGCCGCTGGAGATGGCCTCGGCCTACGCCGCCTTCGCCAATGGCGGGATCGGCGTGCGCCCCTATGTCATCATGACGGTGCGCACCGCCAATGGCAAGCTGCTGTACCGGCGCCATCCCTACAATTACGGCCGCGTGATCGAGCCGCGCTATGTCGCGATGATGAACGCCATGATGCTGGAGACGCTGACGGTCGGCACGGCGCACAAGGCGGATTTGCCGGGCTGGCAGGCGGCGGGCAAGACCGGCACCAGCCAGGATTTCCGCGACGCCTGGTTCATCGGCTTCACCTCGCATCTTGTCGCCGCCGTCTGGCTTGGCAACGACGACGGGACGTCGACGAAAAAGGTCTCGGGCGGCAATCTGCCGGTGGAGATCTGGAGCCGCTTCATGCGCGACGCGCATGCCGGCGTGCCGATAGCGGGCCTGCCGCTCGGCGACTGGCGCAGCCTCGACGTCGGTGAACCACAGCCAGCCGCGCCGCCGCCGGCGAGCGCCGGCGCGCCGATGGCGATCAACAAGATCGGCGAGGCGGTGGCGGCGCAGACGCGGCGTGGGGCGAAAGTGGAGACCGCCCCGATCCCGCCGACGCCGGTCGGCGGCGGTTCGCCCAGGCGCGACAAGAATTTGCTAGAAAAGCTGCTCGGCCAACTCTGAGGAAACCGCCGCGCGGTCGTCTCCGTAGAAGCACAAGGTCAGGAG
Organism: Hyphomicrobiales bacterium; assembly: GCA_025358745.1. Classification (GTDB taxonomy): domain Bacteria; phylum Pseudomonadota; class Alphaproteobacteria; order Rhizobiales; family Beijerinckiaceae; genus Roseiarcus. The sequence goes on from JANYIH010000229.1 coordinate 36,623, forward strand.
GCTGCTATGAGCAAGAAACCGATCGAGATTCACGGCTACGCCATCGTTTCCGACGACGACAGAATCGCCGGCGCCGACGGGCTGATTCCGCCGAGCCTGCGCAACGACAAGGATTGGGAGCAATATCAGGCCGCGCTGGCGCGCAGCGATCTGGTCGTGTTCGCCCGCGTTAGCCACGAGAACGAGCCCAATACGCGCGGCGACCCGCGCGTTGTCCTCTCTCGCGAGGCCAAAGGGCTGGAGCGTCGCGCCGACGCCTGGTGGTGGAACCCGGCGGACGTGAATTGGTCGGAGGTGGTTGAGCGCATCCTGCCCGACGGCGGCGAAGTCGCAGCGCCCGGAGGACAGGGCGTGTTCGATCTGTTCCTCGCCATCGGCTACGACGTCTTCCACCTCGCTCGGGCGCGAGGGGTCAGGCTTCCCGGTGGACGGGCGGTGTTTTCGGAATGCGGCGAGACGCTTTCCGCGGAGGGCGTTCTGACAAAGTACGGTTTGCGTCACGCCGAACGCATTGAGCTCGACGCGACGCAGCAGGTGGAAATGAACATTTGGCGCAGGGCGAGCGCGCGCTAGCCTCTCATTTCGACCTTCTCGCTGTCGCCCAGCTTGGGCCGTTCGTGCTTGGCGCCTGCCGTCAACATGGAGACGACGCTCGCGACAAGCCCGGCGCCTTCCCAATATTCGCCCCGATCCGGCGTGACTTGGATGACGCGGATGCGCGCGTCATTGGCGTCGCTCCAGAAGGCCTTGTCAAACGTCTTCCATACGCGCTCGACCATGGCGGAATCGGCGAACACCTGAGCCGTCCCTGTCACCGAGGCGAAGCGATTGCCCTTCGGATCGGCGAAGGAAAGGCAGACGTTCGCATTGTCGGTGATCTCATGATCCTTGGGCGCGTCCGCGTCGGTGAGGAAATAGATCGCATGGTCGTCAACCATGGGGCGGGCCGCCATCGGGCGTGCGCGAATTTCGTCGCCTTCACCGGAATGGGTCACAATCATGGCTATGCCGATGTCGTTCATCAGCTTCCAGATTTGCTCGTTGGGGACCTTGCCGCTCATGTCTAGCGCTCCACTTTGATGTGGAGCCTTAACGCGTCTGGGCCGCGACTGTTCCCCACAACAGGAAAGGCCGGGAGCATTCGCCCCCGGCCCTGTGCGCTTGGGGATGACGGGGCGATCAGCCCGGCAGCAGCACGGTGTTGATGACGTGAATCACGCCATTCGACTGCATGACATCGGGAATCGTCACCATCGCGGTGTCGCCCTTGGCGTCGGTGACGGCGATCCCGCCGCCCATCTTCGAGAATGACAGCGACCCGCCCTGAACCGTGGCGACGCTGTAGTGGCCGCCCATTTCGTCAATCTTCTTGCTGATGTCCTGAGCGGTCATCCGACCGGGAATGACGTGATAGGTCAGGACGGCGGTCAGCTTGTCCTTGTTGGCGGGTTCGAGCAGGGTTTTGACCGTGCCGGCCGGCAGTTTGCCGAAGGCCCCATTGGTCGGGGCGAACACGGTGAACGGCCCGGCGCTCTCAAGCGTGGGAACCAGACCCGCCGCCTTCACCGCCGCGACGAGGGTGGTGTGATCCTTGGAATGCACCGCGTTCTGCACGATGTTCTTGGTGGGATACATCGGCGCGCCGCCGACCATCTTGGTCATCTCGGCGTAGGCGAACCCGGCGCCGAGCGGCGCGGCCAAAGCGACGCCGGCGATCAGCAAAGCGGCGCGGACATTGAACTTGCTCATATTTCTAAACTCCCTTAGCCCTCTTGGGGTACAGAGCAAATACGCGGCCAAATCCGTCGGGTTTTCGCCATGCGTTGACGTTTTCGTGATCTCGCGCGCAAATGCGCTATGATAGCGGCTCGGTTGCGCAAGGGAGGCGGCATGGCGCGGAGGATTATCGGCATAGCGTTGCGGCTCGCTCTGGTTGGCGCCGTTTTCGCGTTCGGATTCGCGGCTTGGTTGTTCATCCGCGCCATGCCGGGTCACGCGGGGCGCGAAATCCTGCCGGGATTGGGCGCCGAGGTGCGGGTCTGGAGCGACGGCTACGCCGTGCCGCACATATTCGCCGCCGACTCCAACGCCGCCGCGCGCGCGCTCGGCTGGCTGCATGCGAGCGAGCGGCTGTTCCAGATGGAGACGCAACGCCGCGCCGGCGAAGGGCGGCTGGCGGAAATGCTGGGAAGCGATCTCGTGCGGGTCGATCGTTTCATTCGCACGCTGGGCATTCCCCGGCTCGCGCAATCGAGCCTAGGCGCGCTGAGCGAGGAAGCGCGTTCCCGGCTTGACGCCTATGCCGAGGGCGTCAATGCGTGGCTCGACGCGCACAAGAACCGGCTGCCGCCGGAGTTCCTGATCGTCGGCGATACGCCGGAACATTGGACGCCGGTCGATTCGCTGGTGATCGGCAAGCTGCTGGGCTTGCAGCTCAGCCACAATTACAAAATCGAACTGATGCGCGCCCGGGTGGCGGCCAAGCTCGGCGTGGAGAGAGGCGCGTGGGTGTTTCCCGACCTGACGCTCAATTCGCCGATCACGACGGCGCCGGAGACGCATCCCGATCATTCCGCGCTCGATCCTTATGAGGAACTCGGCCGCTGGTCGCCGTTTGCGCATGGCGCCTCGAACGAATGGGCGGTGGCGGGCGCGCGCACGACGACCGGCAAGCCTATCCTCGCCAACGATCCCCATCTCGACCTCGGCGCGCCGATCCTGTGGTATCTCGCGCGCGTCGTCACGCCGCAGGGCTCGGTGAAGGGCGTCACAATTCCCGGCACGCCGGTGGTGCTGCTCGGCCAGAACGACCATATCGCCTGGGGCTTCACCACCACCTTGACTGACACGCAGGATCTGTTCGTCGAGACGCTCGATCCCGCCGATGCAAGCAAATATCTGACGCCCGACGGCGCCAAGCCGTTCGAGACGCGGCAGGAGATCATTCACGTCAAGAATGCGCCCGACGTTGTTTTGACAGTGCGCGCGACCCGGCACGGGCCGGTGATGTCCGATGTCGACGCCGAGATGCGCGAGTTTGTCGGGCCCGGCAAGGCGATGGCGCTCGCCTTCACGGGTCTGGGCGAAAAGGACACGACGTTCGAGGCCGTCGTCAAGCTCGACGCGGCGAAAAACTGGGATGAGTTCCTCGCGGCGATGCGCCTGTTCCAGACGCCGACGCAAAACATCGTCTATGCCGACGTCGATGGAAATATCGGCTATTTCAGCCCCGGCCTCGTGCCGGTTCGCAAATCCGGCGACGGCCTGACGCCGGCCGACGGCGCCTCCGGCCAGTTTGATTGGACGGGCTATGTCCCGTTCGAGCAGCAGCCGCAGGCGTTCAATCCCGCCGCCGGTTTTCTGTTCAACGCCAACAACGCCGTGACGCCGGTCTCGCAAGAGGCCACGTTCGGGCGCGACTGGGAGGAGCCGTGGCGCGCGCGGCGCATCCAGCAATGGCTCGACCGGCCGGAAAAACACGATCTCGACACCTCCGCCGCGATGCAGACGGATCATCTGTCGCTGGCGATGCTGGCGTTCAAGCCCCTGATGGCGACCATCAAGCCGGGCGACGAGCGGGCGCGGCAGGCCCTGGCGCTGGTCGCGGGATGGGACGGCGTGACCGACGCGGCGAGGCCAGAGCCGCTGATCGCCGAGACGCTCCTTTATGAGTTGCACAAGACGCTGCTGACGGAGCGAACGAACGTCGATCTCGACGCCGAATTCGGCCCGCTGGTCGCCACCGCGACGATGTCGCTGGTCAAGGACCACCCCGACGCGTGTTCCACGCCGGCGCAGCCTGACCCCGATTGCGCGAAAACGCTGAGCGGCGCGCTCGACCGCGCGATTGCGCGCATCGTCGCCAAACAGGGCGCCGACATGAGCAAATGGAGCTGGGGCGCCGAGCAGACGGCGATCGTGACGCACAAGGTTTACAGCCATGTGCCCGGCCTCGATCTCCTCAGCGATCTCTCGTTTCCCTCCAGCGGCGATTTCTATTCGCTCGATCGCGGCGGCGGATTCGACACGCCCAAGGATCAGCCGCTCGCCCGCACCCAGGCCGGCGGCTATCGCGGGTTGTTCGACCTCGCCGATCCCGCGCGTTCGCGGTTCGTCATCGCGACCGGCCAGTCCGGCCATATTTTCTCTGCCCATTATCGCGACCTCGCGCCGTTATGGCGAGCCGGCCGCTCCGTCACTCTAAGCGGCGGCGAGGATGAACTGAAAGCGAAGGGCGCGAGCCTGACAATTTTCACCGGCAAATAAGATGAGAGAGATGACCGACAGCTACCCCGTAACGCCGACCAATCGCGTCAAGCGCCTGCACGAGCGCGGGTCTTATGATCATGCGACGATCCACGCGCTGCTCGATGCGTCGATGATGTGCCATGTCGCCTATGTCATCGACGGCCAGCCCTATTGCACGCCGACGCTGTTCTGGCGCGAAGGGACGAGGCTCTATTGGCACGGCAGCAGCGCCAGTCGCATGTTGCGCAACCAGTCCGAAGGCGAGCCGGTCTGTCTGACGGTCGCCCATCTCGACAGCCTCGTACTGGCGCGCAGCGGCTTCAACCACTCGGCCGACTATCGCGCGGTGATGGCGTTCGGCCGCGCCAGGTTGATTGACGACGAGGACGAGAAGGCGCGCTCGATCCGCGCCATGGTTGATCGCTTCTATCCCGGCCGCAGCGACCTGTTGCGGGCCCCGACCGCTCAGGAGATCAAGGCGACCCGCTTCGTCGGCATGGAAATCGAGGAGGCGAGCGCGAAAATCCGCGCCAAGGGGATCGGCGACGACGAGGAGGATTACGCGCTGCCTATCTATGCCGAGCGCATTCCGGTGCGCACCGTGCTCGGCGCGCCCGAGCCTTGCTCGCGGCTCGTCGCGGGCGTTGCGCGACCCGAGGGCCTGGCCGGCTATCGCGAGGGGCGGCGGCTCGACGAGGCGGTGGCGGAGGCACATGCGTTGTTTGGCGCTCAATCGCCCGCGGCGCTGGCGCAAGGCCGGAGCGGCGCGCCCGCGGCGTTGGCGGCGAAATAGGCGAAGGCGAAGCGCGCATTGTCGGTGCGCAGGCCAACCGGCCCGTTGAGGCCGGCGATCCTGGCGCCCAGATCGCCCCTCCAGGCGAGCGCGCCGTCGGCGGTGACGGTCAGCGTCGAGCCGCTGAGTTCCGCACGCAAGACGTGGCTCGAACCCGGCGTGATCTGCGGCGGCGAACCGCGCTCGGTCGGCCTCGGGTTGTCATAGCCATGGGCGCCGCATTGTTCGTGCGTCGATTGGCCGGGGTTGCGCTTCACCGACACCGCGACGCGCGAATCCGGCGCGATACGCCACATCGCGTAGACGAGATTGCAGGTGTCCGCGGCCCGCAGCTTGATGCCGATCTGCTGGCGCAGTTCTCCCGACGCGAGCGGCTTCGTCCGCGCGCTTTGCCCGAAATAGGTGAAGCGAATTTCGGCCGCCTGCGGGCCGACCGAGGTGAGCACCGCACGCGCACTCGCAGTGTCGACTCCGATTCTGCCGTCGGGCAGCGGCGTCAAATCGCCGTTGGTGACACAAATGTCGCTCGGCGCGACGGGCCTTAGCGCGTCGGCTTGCGCCGTTGCGGGGCCAAGGCCGAGCGCAATCGCGGCGAGGCCGACACGTCGGCCGACTTTGCGGAGGGCCGGAGACGCCTCGCCCGCGTTGGGGCCGAAGTTGAAACAGAGCGCGGACATGGCCAATCCCCCGCGAGCCGAGGCGCTAGGAAATCCGCGCGCCCCTTGCTCGCCATTGTAGGCCTTTCGCGATCGAACTGTCATACGGTTTCCGATTGAAGGGGTCGCGTCCGCCTCTTCCGTCATTGCGAGCGTGAGTCGAAGCAATCCAATTCTGGGAGATCGAAGGCTAGACGGATTGAACCTCGTCGACGGAGGCGTAGATTGCTTCGCTTCGCTCGCAATGACGAAAACCGAGGCAATTCTCCGGAATTCGGATCACACGCTTCAATGTCCGGCGTTTTGGCGCCGATTGTATATTTTCACCGCGAGAGCGACGCGCTAGGTCGGGGGATGAAGAAAGCGACGACGAGTGTGGTGGAGGCCTGGGGCAACGGCTTCCTCGGCATGTTGATTTTCAGCGCCTCGATGCCGGCCACGCGCGTGGCGGTGGGCGCGTTCGATCCGTTCTTCCTGACGGCGGCTCGGGCGGCGATCGCCGGCGTGCTGGCCCTGGCGACCCTCAAACTCCTGAACGCGCCGCGCCCGAGCCGCAGCGATTGGCCGCGTCTGGTCCTGGTTGCGGCCGGGGTCGTATTCGGTTTTCCCCTGTTGTCGGCGCTGGCGGTGACGCGCATCACCTCGGCGCATTCGCTGATCTGGATCGGCCTGTTGCCGCTGACGACGGCGCTGTTCAGCGTGTGGCTCGCGGGTGAACGGCCGCCGCCGCGCTTCTGGGCGTTCGCCATTGCGGGCGCGGCCTGCGTCGCAGGCTTTGCGGCGGCGCGCTCGCGCGGCGGCGAGGCGGTGGGCGACGCGCTGATGGCGGGGGCGGTCGTTTCCGCGGGCCTGGGTTATGTCGAAGGCGCGCGGCTGACGCCAAAACTCGGCGGCTGGCAGGTGATCTCCTGGGCGCTCGTGTTGGCGCTGCCGTTCAGCGCGATGGCGGGCTTTCTGCTGCGACCCGAGCATTGGCCGGTCGCCGCCGCGCCCTGGGGCGGGCTTGCCTACGTCTCGGTGTTCTCAATGTGGATCGGCTTCGTGTTCTGGTATCGCGGTTTGTCGCTCGGCGGCATCGCGACAATTGGTCAGTTGCAATTGTTGCAACCGTTCTTCGGCCTCGCGCTCTCGGCGCTGCTGTTGCGCGAAACGGTGAGCGCCTCAACCTTCGCCGTGGCGGGCGCGGTGCTTGTCTGCGTCGCCGGGGCGCGACGGACGACGGTGCGCGCTAGATCCGCTCGATGATCTTCTCGCCGAACAAGCCTTGCGGCCGGAACAGCAGGAAGGCGAGGGCGATGGCGTAGGCGAGCCAGCGCTCGATCCCGCCGCCCAGCAGCGGACCCCAGTAGAACTCGCCGAGTTTCTCGCCGATGCCGATGATGAGGCCGCCGATAATGGCGCCGGGGATCGAAGTCAGGCCGCCCAGGATCAGAACAGGCAGCGCCTTCAGCGCGACCACCTGTAGCGCGAAGGAGACATCGGAGCGCGCCCCCCACATGATCCCCGTCGCCAGCGCCACCACGCCGGCGGCGAACCAGACCACGACCCAGATCTGCTCCAGGGAGATGCCGACCGAGAGCGCCGCCTGATGATCGTCGGCGACCGCGCGCAGGGCGCGGCCGATGCGGGTTTTCTGAAAGAACAGCGCCAGCGCGCCCACCATCGCCAGCGCGACGGCGGCCGCCGCGATGTCGAGCTTTTGCAGCGTCACCGCGCCGCCCAGAATATGCAGATCGATCGCGCCCGAGGGCAGGCCGAGTTCGCTCGTGATCATCTGCTTGGGATTGCCGCCGAACACGAACTGGCCGAAGCCAATCAGGAAATAGGTGAGCCCGAATGTCGCCATCAGGAGAATTATATCGGGCTGGTTGACGAGCGGGCGCAGCACGATGCGCTCGACGCCGAAGGCGAGGCCGTACATCACCGCGACCGTCAGCGCGAGCGCAAGCCACGCCGGCACGCCCTTCTCATGCAGGCCGACCAGCGTCAGCGCGGCGAACACCATCATGATGCCCTGCGCGAAGTTGAACACGCCGGAGGCCTTGTAGATCAGCACGAAGCCAAGCGCGATCAGCGAATAGAGCACGCCGCCGACAAAGCCGGTCCAGATCGTCTGCGCGAACAGATCGGGCGCGGCCGCCATCTGAACGAAGGGATCGACGAAGACGGCGTAGAGCGGGTTCATGTCAGCCTCAATGCGCGACGCCGAGATAGGCCGCGATCACGCCCTTGTCGGCCTTGACTTCGTCGGGCGTTCCGTCGGCGATCTTACGCCCGTATTCCAGCACGACGACGCGGTCGGACAGGTCCATCACCACGCCCATGTCATGCTCGATCAACGCGATGGTCGCGCCGAGCCGCCGGTTGGCTTCAACGATGAAGCGGCTCATGTCCTCTTTCTCCTCGCGGTTCATGCCGGCCATCGGCTCGTCGAGCAGCAGCAGTTTTGGCTCCATCGCCAGCGCACGGCCCAATTCGACCCGCTTCTGCAAGCCATAGGGCAGCTTGCCGACGGGGGTCTTGCGGATCGCCTCGATTTCGAGAAAGTCGATGATCTCCTCGCAGACCCCCCGATGGCGGATTTCCTCGGCCAGCGCCGGC
>JANYIH010000241.1 GCA_025358745.1 Hyphomicrobiales bacterium
CGCGTTACACATTCGATTGGGAAAAACAGTTTGCATTGTCTCTCGATCCCGAGACTGCACGCTCCATGCATGATGAGACTCTGGCCGACGATTATTACAAGGAAGCAAAATTCTGTTCGATGTGCGGACCAAAGTTCTGCTCGATGCAGATCACCCGGGATCTTCGCGCCGAGGCCGAGGCGATGGCGGGCATGGCGGAGAAGTCGAAAGAATTCGTCGATTCCGGTGGCAAGCTCTACGTCAACGCGGCGGAGTAGGCATGCACGCCGATGTCGTCGGCGCCGGCGTGTTCGGCCTCGCGGCGGCGACCGAACTCGTCGAGCGCGGCGTCTCCGTCACGCTTTACGAGCGCAACGCTGATCTGGGCGGCAACGCCTCGTGGCTTGCGGGCGGGATGCTGGCGCCGTTCTGCGAGGGCGAAAGCGCGCCAGCCAGCGTGGTCGCGCGCGGGCGCGGCGCGCTGGACTGGTGGTCGCGCCATGTTCCCGCGGTCATCCGTAACGGCACGCTGGTTGTCGCCAGTCCGCGCGACGGCGCTGATCTCGACCGCTTCGCCGCCCGCACGCAAGGCTGGGAGCGCGCCGACGAAGCCGCTCTGGCCACGCTGGAGCCGGATTTGGCGGGGCGGTTCCGCAAAGGATTGTTCTACGCGGGCGAAGGCCATGTCGATCCGCGCGCGGCGCTGCGGGCGCTTCGCGACGGGCTGATCCGAAACGGGGCCGAGCTGAGGTTCGCGCAGCCCTATCCGCCTCCCTCTCCCCGTTTACGGGGAGAGGGTGAGGGGCGGCCGCGACTGGTCGTCGATTGCCGCGGCTGGGCCGCCCGCGAGAGCCTGGCCGAACTGCGCGGCGTGCGAGGCGAGATGCTGCTTGTGCGCACGCGGGAGCTTCGCCTGTCGCGCCCCGTTCGGCTGCTGCATCCCCGCATCCCGCTCTACATCGTCCCGCGAGCGGACGGCGTGTTCATGATCGGAGCGACGATGGTCGAGAGCGCGGAGAAGGGCGGCGTCACCGCGCGTTCGGCGATCGAACTCCTGAGCGCCGCCTTCGCGCTGCATCCCGCCTTCGGCGAGGCCGAAATTCTCGAAATGAGCGCCGACGTCCGGCCGGCCTACGCCGACAATGAGCCGCGCGTGACCGAACGTGACGGACGCATCTTCGTCAACGGCGCCTATCGGCACGGGTATCTGCTGGCGCCCGATATGGCGGCGCGAGCGGCGCAGATGGCAAGCGAGCTTGTAGACTAGTCTGGACCAGACTAGAATGCTTCCGGAAGGGGGGGCACGAGTATGTGGACAGTGCAAGAGGCCAAGGCGAAACTCTCGCAGGTGTTGCTGCGTGCGCGCGCTGGCGAGGCGCAGGTCATCGGCGCGCAAGAGCCCTGTGTGGTCATCTCTTTGGACGAGTACAAGCGTCTCACCGCCCGTTCGGAGGAGCCGCATCCGGGCAAATGGCTCGTAGACAATCTGGCTGGCCTCGGCGAGATCGAACTGCCGCCGCGCGAGGATAGCCGACCCAGCCCGTTCGCCGACTGGACCGATGAAGATTGGGCGGCGTTGGATCGGTCGACACCGTGAACGCACGCGCGACCCTCCTCGACACAAACGTGTTGTCAGAGCTGTTGAGGCCGAAAGGCGACGCGCGCGTGCGCGCCTTCGTCGAAGGGCTGGAAAATCCCCTTGTGAGCGCGATCGTCTTTCACGAACTCGCCTATGGCGTTGAGATGATGGCGGCGGGCTCCAAGCGGGCGAGGCTGAGCGCGGGGATCGAAACCTTTCGCAAACATTATCGAAGTCGAACGGTTTTCGTCGATGTCGATATCGCAGAAATCGCGGGTCGCCTGCGCGCGGGCGAGGCGAGGTCGGGCTTCAAGCTCGATGCGCCTGACGCACTCATAGCAGCGACCGCGGTTTCGATTTCCGCGCGGCTCGCCACCCGCAATATCCTCCATTTCGAGAGAGTGGCGATTGATTTGGTTGATCCATGGAAACTCTAGCGCTCTTGATCACTCTCAACGGCGAGCCGCGCGAACTTGCGGCCAGCAATCTCGCCGAGGCGCTGGCCGCGCTCGACTACGCCGACGCCATCGTCGCGACGGCGCTCAACGGCGAGTTCGTGCCCCAGCGCAAGCGACGAGAGACGCCGCTCGCGCCGGGCGACCGGCTCGAAATCGTCGCGCCGCGACAGGGGGGCTGAATGAAGCCGCTTGCATTTTACGGACAGACCGTGACCTCGCGCCTGCTGCTGGGCACTTCGCAATATCCCTCGCCCGCGATCCTGGCCGAAGCGGTCAAGGCCAGCGGGGCGGGGATCGTCACCGTGTCGTTGCGGCGCGAGGGCGCGCGGCTGCGCGAGGGACAGGATTTCTGGGGCCTGATCCGTGCGCTCGGGGTCAAAGTGCTGCCCAATACCGCCGGCTGCCACTCGGTCAAGGAGGCGGTGACGACGGCGCAGATGGCGCGCGAAGTGTTCGATACGCCCTGGATCAAGCTGGAAGTGATCGGCGAGGCCGACACGCTGCAACCCGACGTGTTCGCACTGGTCGAGGCGGCCAGAATATTGTCCGCCGACGGCTTCGAGGTGTTCCCCTACACAACCGAAGACCTCGTCGTCGCCGAGCGATTGCTGGAGGCCGGTTGCCAGGTGTTGATGCCGTGGGGCGCGCCGATCGGTTCGGGGCAGGGGCTCAACAATCCTTGGGGTCTGCGCGCCATGCGCGCGCATTTCCCCGACGTGCCGCTCGTGGTCGACGCCGGAATCGGCCTGCCGAGCCACGCGGCGGCGGCGATGGAATTGGGCTACGACGCGATCCTGCTCAATACGGCGGTCGCCAAAGCGGGCGATCCCGTCGCTATGGCGCTCGCCATGGCGCGCGCGATCGAGGCCGGCCGGACGGCGCATCTGGCCGGCCCGATGCCGCCGCGCGATATGGCGGCGCCGTCGACGCCGGTGCTGGGGAAGGCGAACCTGACATGAGCCTGGACCGCTTCTATCCCATCGTCGACAGCGCGCTCTGGGTCGGCAGGCTGGTCGGCGAGGGCGCCGAACTGATCCAACTTCGGATCAAGGACGCCGAGCCGGCTCGGCTGCGCGCGGAACTGCATCATGCGGTGACGATCTGCCGCCGCTCCGGCGCGACGCTGGTCGTCAACGATCACTGGGAGGCGGCGCTCGACGCCGGAGCCGATTGGGTGCATCTGGGCCAAAGCGATCTCGACAACGCCGATGTCGGCGCGTTGCGCGCCCGGGGCCTGCAAATCGGCCTTTCCACCCACAGCCACGAGGAGCTTGACCGCGCGTTGAGCTTCGATCCCGACTATGTCGCGCTGGGGCCGATCTATCCCACGATCCTGAAGGCGATGGCCTTCGCGCCGCAAGGGTTGGAGCGGATCGGCGAATGGAAGGGGCTGATCGGCGACATTCCGCTCGTCGCCATCGGCGGCCTCAACATCGAGCGCGCAAGGGCCTGCCTGGCGGCGGGGGCGGACGTGGTCTCCGTCGTCACCGACATCACCTTGAACCCGGACCCGGAAGCGCGGACCCGCGAATGGGTGGAAGCGACGCGCGAATGACACCCGTCGCGCTGACCGTCGCGGGATCGGATTCCGGTGGCGGCGCGGGCGTGCAGGCGGACCTGAAAACCTTCGCTTCGCTCGGCGTCTATGGAACCTGCGCGATCACCGCGATCACGGCGCAGAACACGGGCGGCGTCAGGGGCGTCCACCCGCTGCCGCCCGAGGTCGTCGCCGCGCAGATTGCGGCGGTGCGCGAGGATTTCGAGGTCGGCGCGGTGAAGATGGGGATGCTGGCCAACGCCGGGATCGCCGCCGCCGTGGGTACGGCGTTGCGCGGCGCCCGCTGCGTGTTCGATCCCGTGATGGCTTCGTCCTCGGGCGATGCGCTCGCAGGCGAAGGTTTTGTCGCGGCGGCGCGGGCGCTGCTGGCGCAGGTGGAGCTGGTGACGCCCAATCTCGCGGAAGCCGCGCGGCTGCTCGACGTCGCGCCCGCGCGCGACGAGGAAGGCATGGCGGAGCAGGGCCGCGCGCTGCTGGCTCTCGGGGCGAAGGCGGTGCTGATGAAGGGCGGCCATCTCGACGGCGAGGCGGTCGATCTCCTGGTGACGCGGGACGGCGTGCATCGCTACGCCGCGCCGCGCATCGCTTCGCGAAACCTGCATGGCACCGGCTGCGTTCTCTCCAGCGCCATATCCGCGCATCTCGCTTTGGGCTACGATCTCACGCAAGCGGTCGGCCGGGCCAAGGCGTTCACGCGCCGAGCGATTGAAAACGGGCGCGATCTCGCGCTGGGCCATGGGCCGGGGCCGCTGATGCCCGCGCCCTGAACGGGAGGGGGACATGGCCGGGGATTTCTACGCGTCGCTGCCCGTGATCGAGGATTTCGCCCGCGCCGTCGCGGCGGACGCCTATTCGCCGTTGCCCGACGACTGGAAGGTCGGCTTCGCCGATGTCAAGGGCTCCACGGCCGCGGTGGCGGCGGGGCGCTACAAGGCGGTCAATATGATCGGCGCCGGCGTGGTGGCGGCGGTTTCGAACGCGCTGCACCGGCGCCCGTTTCCCTTCGTGTTCGGCGGCGATGGAGCAAGCTTCGCGGTCTCGCCGCAAGACGCTCCGCAGGCGGAAGCAGCGCTGCGGGCGATGGCGACCTTCGCGCGCGAGGATTTCGATTTCGAGTTGCGCATCGCGATGGCGCAAGTCGGCGAGATCAGAGCGGGCGGGCGCGACGTTCGGGTGGCCCGCTACGGGCCGTCCGAGAATATCGCCTATGCGATGTTCGCCGGCGGCGGGCTGACCTGGCTCGACGAGGTCGCCAAGGCCGGCCGCTTCGCGCTGGAGCCGGCGGCGCCGGGCGCGCGGCCGGACCTTTCCGACCTTTCCTGCCGCTGGGGCGTGACGCCGGCGCGTCACGGCCTGATCCTGTCGCTGATCGTCGCTCCGCGCGGCGACGATCCCCGCTTCGCGCCGTTCCTGGCCGAACTCGTGCGCGACGCGCTGGCGGTCGAGGACGGCGGGCGGCCGGTGACGATCGACTCTTTGATCGGCGGCGCGGCGGGGCCGGCGATCGCGCTGGAATCTTCGGTGTTTCGCGCCGCCGGCGCCTCCGGCGCGGCGGCGCGCGCGAAGGCCGCGTTGATCTACGGGATCGCATTTCTGGTCAAGGCGTTCGACCTGAAACTCGGCGACTTCGACATGAAGCAATACAAGCGGGACCTGGTCGCCAACGCCGATTTCCGCAAATTCGACGACGGCCTGCGGATGACGCTCGATTGCTCGAAAGACTTCGCCGACGCGCTGGAGGCCAAGCTTGGCCTCGCGCCTTTCGTGGAATGGGGCATGGCGCGGCAGGAGGGGGCGCAGATCACCTGCTACTCGCCGCTCTCGGCCGGGCGCGCGCATCTGCATTTCATCGACGGCGCGGGCGGCGGCTACACCATGGCGGCGAAAGCGCTTAAAGGGCGGCGGGCCGGGGCAATCTTCGCGGGATAACTCGGGCTGGCCGCGTTTCGCGCAAGGCCAGGCTTTGCTACGTGTTGAGGCATGAACGCCCGCCCCGACGATTCCGCGTCGCGCCTGACGCCGATGATGGCGCAATATCTCGAGATCAAGACCGCCAATCCCGACAGCCTGCTGTTCTACCGGATGGGCGATTTCTACGAAATGTTCTTCGACGACGCGGAAGTCGCCGCGCGCGCGCTCGGCATCGCGCTGACCAAGCGCGGCAAGCACATGGGCGAGGATATCCGCATGTGCGGCGTTCCGGTCGAGCGCGCTGACGATTACCTGCACAAGTTGATCGCGCTCGGCCATCGCGTCGCCGTCTGCGAGCAACTCGAAGACCCCGCCGAATCGAAGAAACGCGGCGCGAAATCGGTGGTGCGGCGCGACGTGGTGCGGCTCGTCACGCCCGGCACGATCACCGAGGAGCGATTGCTCGAACCCGGCCGCGCCCATGCGCTGCTGGCGATCCAGCGGGTGCGCGTGGAGGGGCGGGCGGTCTACGGGTTGGCGAGCGTCGACATCTCCACCGGCGAAGTCGCCCTCAGCGAAACGGACGAGGCGGGGCTGTCGCCGGAAATCGCGCGTAGCGAACCGCGCGAAATCGTCGCGCCGCAAAGCCTGTTAGACGATCCCGGTTTCGCGCGGCTGATCGCGGAAGCTAAAATCCCCGCGACCCCGTTCGCGCGCGAGACGGGCGATTCGGGCATGCAGGAGCGCCGGGTGCGCGAATTCTACGGCGTCGAGACGCTGGAGGGGTTCGGCGCCTTCGGCCGCGCCGAGATCGCCGCCTGCGCGCTGGCTTTGGCCTATGTCGAGCGCACTCAGATCGCCCATCGGCCGGATTTGGCGCCCCCCGCGCGTCGGACAAGGTTTGCCCATATGGAGATCGACGCGGCGACCCGCGCCAATCTCGAATTGACCCGCACGCTGGCGGGCGAGCGGCGCGGCTCGCTGCTGGCGACCATCGACTTCACCAAGACCCCCGCCGGCGCGCGCCTGATCGCCGAGCGGCTCGCCAGCCCTTTGACCGACCCGGAAGCCATCGCCGCCCGGCTCGACGCGGTCGGCTTTTTCTGCACCGAGCCGGCCTTGCGGGCGGCCCTGCGCGGCGCGCTCGCCGCCGCGCCGGACTTCTTGCGCGCGCTGGCGCGGCTGGCGGTCGATCGCGGGTCGCCGCGCGATCTCGCGGCCTTGCGCGACGGCTGGCGGGCGGCCTCTGAAGCCGCGGCGCTGCTCGATACAGCGGGCGAGACGCCGGCGCAGATCACACACGCCTATGCCGCGCTCGCGCGCAGCCGGGGGCCGCTCGGCGACGAGATCGGGGCGGCGCTGGCCGAGGACCTGCCGCTCGACAAACGCGAAGGCGGGTTTGTGCGCGAAGGCTATCGCGGCGAACTGGACGAAGCGCGAAAACTGCGCGACGACAGCCGGCGCGTGATCGCGGAAATGCAGGTGCGCTATGCCGAGACGACGGGATCGCGCCAACTCAAGATCAAGCACAACAATTTCCTCGGCTTCTACATCGAGACGCCGCAGGCGGCGGGCGAGGCGCTGCTCAAACCGCCCCAGGTCGAGACCTTCATCCACCGCCAGACCATGCAGGGGGCGATGCGCTTCACCACCAGCGCGCTGATCGAGCTGGAAAGCCGGATATCGTCGGCCGCCGGAGAGGCCGTCAGGCTGGAACTGGAGATTTTCGAGGCGCTCAAGCGGGCGGCGCTTGCGGCGTCCCAGACCTTGCGCGAGATCGGCGGCGCGCTGGCCGAACTCGACGTCGCCGCCGCGCTGGCGGAACTCGCGGTCAAGCGCGACTGGACGCGGCCGGAGGTCGACGCCTCGCTGCGTTTCGCCATCGAAGGCGGCCGGCATCCCGTGGTCGAGGCGGCGCTGGCTGAGCGCGGCGAGCCGTTCGTCGCCAACGATTGCGAGTTATCCGGCGCCAACGACGAGGGCGGACGGATCGCGGTCGTCACCGGCCCCAACATGGCGGGCAAATCGACCTATCTCAGGCAGAACGCGCTGATCGCCGCGCTGGCGCAGATGGGGTCGTTCGTGCCGGCGCGGATCGCGCGCATCGGCGTGGTCGACCGGCTGTTCAGCCGTGTCGGCGCGGCCGACGATCTCGCGCGCGGGCGTTCGACCTTCATGGTCGAGATGGTCGAGACGGCGGCGATCCTCAATCAGGCGACGGATCGCAGCCTCGTCATCCTCGACGAGATCGGGCGCGGCACGGCGACCTACGACGGCCTCTCCATTGCGCAGGCCTGCGTCGAGCGGTTGAACGATTTCAATCGCTGCCGCACCCTGTTCGCCACGCATTTCCACGAGTTGACGCAGTTGGCGCAGACCATGCCACGTCTGAGCAATCTGACGATGCGGGTGCGCGAGCATCGCGGCCAACTGGTGTTCCTGCATGAGGTGGCGCCGGGAACGGCCGACCGGTCCTACGGCGTGCAGGTGGCGCGGCTGGCGGGCCTGCCGCCAGCGGTGGTCAAGCGGGCGCGCGCGTTGCTGGCGGAACTGGAAGGGGCGGGCGGGCCACGCGCCTTGCCGCTGTTCGCCCATGTCGCGCCCGAACCCGAACCGCCGCGCGATCCCTTGCGCGAAGCGCTGGCCGCGCTCGACCCCGACGCTTTATCCCCGCGCGAAGCGCAGGCTATGTTGTACGAACTCAAACGGCTGGGCGGTTTGAATTGAACGATCTGCACATTCTGCTGGCGAGCGGGCTCGCCGCCTATCTCTATGTGATTTCGCCGGGGCCGGCGTTTCTTGCGTTGTTCACTCTTGCCGCCTCCAAGGGGCGCAGGCCCGGCGCGCTGTTCGTCTGCGGCCATCTCGTCGGCGACGTGACCTGGGGCGCGCTGGCGGTGACGGCGATCGTCGGCGCGAATCAACTCGGCGGTCGGCTGTTTCAGGTGCTGGGCTTCGGCTGCGGGCTTTATCTGATCTATCTGGGGGCCAAAGCGGTGATGACCAAGCGCGACGCGCCGCCGCGCGCGATTGGGTCGCAGCGTCCGCTGCTGACGGGGCTGGCGTTCGGGCTGACCAACCCGAAAGCCTATCCGGTGGCGCTGGCGATGTTCTCGGCCATCGTCGCGCCCTATGTCGACCGGCTGAGTCTGGCCGACGCGCCGCGACTGATGGGGGCCGCGTTCGTCGGCTTTCTCGCCGCCGACGCGACGCTGGTGTTCGCCGCCGGCTTGCGGCCGGTCAGGCGGTTCTTCCTCACCCACGGGCTGATCGTGACGCGGGTGGTCGGCGTGATGTTCATCGCCTTCGGCGTGCGGTCGATTGCGGAGGCGGCGGCGGGGTGGCGGCGCGGGTGAGGGCGCTCTCGGTCAGACCGTAATCCATCGGCGCCAACCATTGTCGCGTCCGTGGGGGAGTTGGTCATGGGCCGCGCTATTCGCTCGATTTTGGTCGTCTTCGGTGTCGTCGCCATCTGGATGTGCCAGAGCGGCTTGATCGAGGCGCTTGCGTTGCGGCCGGGCGCCAGAGCGGCGACGATCGTGTTCTGCTTCGCGATGGAAATGCTCTCGCTCGGGTTTGTGATGTTGCTGCAACGGCCGTTCTTCTCACGGCCGAAGGCGGGAGACGATCAATCTCCAAGCCCCTCGATCAACCGACCGCTGCGCGCCCTGGCCGTCCTGTTCGGTCTGCTCCAGATCTACCCCGGAATAAGCGCTCTGCTGATAGGTCTCGGCGATCGGGGCGAAAAAGACAGCGCCATCATGTTCGTCGTGGGCGCGTTTCTTCTCGCGACGGCGCTCGGCTTCATATTTGGCGGGATGCGCGGCTTGCTGGCCTGGCTCGCGTCGCCGGAGTCGTTCGTCGAAGAATAGGTCGCTTGTGATATCCGCTCGTCTATGTTCTATTTATGTTCTGGTCGTCGGACGAACGGAAGGAACGGCGGAGATGGCCTGGGTTCAGCGGCGGAACGAATGATCCGCCTCAGCGTCCGCTACGCCGAACTCGGCGCGGCGACCAATTATTCGTTCCTGCGCGGCGCCTCGCATCCGGAAGAGATGGTCGCGCGCGCGGCCGAACTGGGGCTGGCCGGGCTCGGGATCGCCGACCGCAACACGCTGGCCGGCGTCGTGCGCGCGCATGTGTTCGCGCGCGAGAACGGACAAGCGCTCGGCGGCCTGCGGGTGGTGACGGGCGCGCGGCTGGTCTTTCGCGATTCCACGCCCGACCTGCTCGCCTACCCCCGCGACCGCGCGGCTTACGGCCGGCTGTGCCGGTTGCTGTCGACCGGCAATCTGCGCGCGCCGAAGGGCGAATGCTGGCTCGATCTCGCCGATCTCATCCAATTTGGCGAAGGCTTGCAGATCGTCGCGCTGCCGCAGGTCAAACCCGTGCCGCTCGACGCCTTGCGCGAGGCGTTCGGCGACCGGCTGTGGATCGGCGCCTGCGCGACCTATGGACCCGAGATGCGCCGGGGCCTAGCGCAACGCGCGGCGCTGGCGCGAAAACTGGGCGGCCGGCTGATCGCGCTCAACGATGCGCTGATGCATGTGCCCGAGCGGCGGCCGCTCGCCGACGTGCTGGCCTGCATCCGCGAGGGCGTGACGCTGGAAAACGCGGGCCGGCTGACGCAGGCCAACGCGGAGCGCCACCTGAAAAGCGCCGACGAGATGGCGCGGCTGTTCGCCGAGGCGCCAGAAGCGATCGAACAGAGTGCGCGCTTTCTCGACGGCCTGACCTTCTCGCTCGACGAACTCTCGCATGTCTATCCGGAAGAGTTGCGCGAGGGCTATGCGACGCCGCAAGAGGCGCTGGCGGCTTACGCCTACGAGGGGGCGCGCGCGCGCTATCCCGAGGGCGTCCCGGAGGGCGTGACCAAGGCGCTGGCGCATGAATTGACGCTGATCGAGAGCCTCAATTACGCGCCTTACTTTCTCACCGTGCACGACATCGTGCGCTTCGCGCGCGCGCGCGGCATTCTTTGCCAGGGGCGCGGTTCGGCGGCCAATTCGACGGTGTGCTTCTGCCTCGGGATCACCGAGGTCGATCCGGCGCGGTTCGATCTCCTGTTCGAGCGCTTCGTCAGCCCGGAACGCAACGAGCCGCCCGACATCGACGTCGATTTCGAACACGAACGGCGCGACGAGGTGATCCAGTACATCTACGGCAAATATGGGCGCGAGCGGGCGGGGCTGGCCAGCGCGGTGACGACCTATCGTTCCCGCTCGGCGATCCGCGAGACGGCCAAGGTGTTTGGCCTGTCCGACGACGTCGTCGTCGCATTGAATTCGATGAGCGGGGGCCGCGAGGAGGGCGCGCGCGCGGAGATGGCCGGCCTCGACGCGCGCGAC
>JANYIH010000239.1 GCA_025358745.1 Hyphomicrobiales bacterium
CCAGGGCGACACCGAGCCGGCCTCGGTCGAGCAGCAGCGCTATCTCGGCAAGACCGCGCCGTCGCTCTACGACCTGCGCAACCTGTTCCAGATCAACGTCGAGGAGGGCCGCCACCTCTGGGCGATGGTCTATCTGCTGCAAAAATACTTCGGCCGGGACGGCCGCGAGGAAGCCGAGGATCTGCTGCGCCGCCGCTCCGGCCACCAGGACACGCCGCGCATGCTGGGCGCCTTCAACGAAGCGACGCCGGACTGGTTGTCGTTCTTCATGTTCACATATTTCACCGACCGCGACGGCAAGATGCAGTTGGAGAGCCTCGCGCAATCCGGCTTCGACCCGCTGTCGCGCACCTGCCGCTTCATGCTGACGGAGGAGGCGCATCACATGTTCGTCGGCGAGACGGGCGTCGGACGTGTGATCGAACGCACCTGCGAGGCGATGCGGACGGCCGGCATCGACGATCCGCAGGAGATCGATCGCGTGCGCGCGCTCGGCGTGATCGATCTGCCGACGATCCAGAAGAAGCTCAACCTGCACTATACGCTGTCGCTCGATCTGTTTGGACAGGAGGTGTCAACCAACGCGGCCAACGCCTTCAACGCCGGGATCAAGGGCCGCTACATGGAGCACCGGATCGAGGACGACCATAAGTTGACCGGCGACAGCTATCGCGTGTGGGGGATCGAGAACGGCCAACTCGTGCAACAGAACGTGCCGGCGCTGACAGCGATCAACATGCGGCTGCGTGACGATTACACCCGCGACGCGGCCGGTGGGGTGGGGCGCTGGAACAAGATCATCGAGAAGGCGGGAATCAAGTTTGAGATGAAATTGCCGCACGAGGCGTTCAACCGCAAGATCGGCGTGTTCGCCGACAAGCTGTTCAGCCCCGCGGGCGCGCTGCTTGGCGGCGCGGCCTACGACGCGAGCGCGAAGGACTGGCTGCCCAATCATGCCGACGGTGACTTCATCCAGTCGCTCATGAAGCCGTGCTTCGAGCCGGGCCAATACGCCAGTTGGATTGCGCCGCCGAAGGTGGGCATCGACAACAAGCCGGGCGATTTCGAATATGTGCAACTGCATATGGCGTGAGCCGACATGAACACGCCCGTCAAACAACATCTGATCGATCCGGAAATCTGCATCCGCTGCCACAGTTGCGAGGCCGCCTGTCCGATCGGCGCGATCGAGCACGACGATCGCAACGTGGTGGTGAAGGCGGACGCCTGCAATTACTGCATGTCCTGCATTCCGGTGTGCCCGACCGGCTCGATCGACAATTGGCGGATCGTGCTCTCGCCCTTTTCGCTGGCGGAGCAATATGACTGGAGCGAGCTGCCGCCGCAGGGCGGGGCGGCGGGCGAGACCGTCGAGGCGACCGACCCCGCCGTCGCCGCGCTGCTGGCCGAGGCGCACGCGGGCTCCGAAGGCGCCGCGCGCGCGCCAGCCTCAGCCTCGAAGCCGACCATCAACCTCTACACCGCCGCCAAGCCGGTCGAAGCTGTGGTGCAAGGCAATTACCGGTTGACCGCCGAGAGTTCGGGCGCCGACGTGCGGCACATCATCTTCAGTTTCGAGGGCCGGCCGTTTCCCGCGCTCGAGGGGCAGAGCCTGGGCGTGATCGCGCCGGGCGAAACGATTCCGCGCCTCTACTCCATATCGAGCCCGCGTGACGGTGAGCGGCCCGGCTTCAACAATGTCGCGATCACGGTCAAACGCGAGCCCGGCGGCGTGTGTTCCAACTATATCTGCGATCTCGCCAAGGGCGACAGAGTCAGAATCGCCGGCCCGTTCGGCGCGACTTTCCTGATGCCGGACGAGCCTCGGGCGCGTCTGTTGATGATCGCCACCGGCACGGGCGCCGCGCCGTTCCGCGCCTTCACCATGCGCCGCCAGCGCGCGGCCGCGCGCGGCGGCGACATGACGCTGTTCTTCGGCGCGCGCGCGCCCGACAGCCTGCCCTATTTCGGCCCGCTCAACAAGATTCCCAACCGCCTGCTGCGCAAGCATATGGTGTTCAGCCGCATTCCCGGCGCCGCGAAGGAATATGTGCAGGACCGGCTGCTGGTGGAGGGCGAGGAGATCGCCGAGATGCTTGGCGATGCGCGCACGCATATCTACATCTGCGGCTTGCGCGGGATGGAGGAGGGCGTCGAGAAGGCCTTCGTCAGCATCGCCGAGAGCGTCGGGGTGTCGTGGGGCGCGCTGCGTCAGGTTTTGCGCGAGGAAGGCCGCTATCACGTCGAGACTTATTGAACCCAATCACGCGGAATCGTTCCTCGTCCGCCTGGGCGAGCGGGTGCGGCGCGCGCGCGCGGCCAGCGGGATTTCTCGCAAGTCGCTCGCTGAGCGTTCCGACGTCTCGCAACGCTATCTCGCGCAGCTCGAAAGCGGCGAGGGGAATACTTCGATCGCGCTGCTGCATCGCGTCGCCGGCGCGCTGGGGCGGCGGGTCAGCGATTTGGTTGAGGACGGCGAGGAGATCTCGACGCTCTGGCGCGCGGCCACGCCCGTCCAGCGCGAGCGCGCGCTTGACATTCTCGATCCGGAGCGGCCGGTGCGCGCGCGGCGTCGGCGCATTGGCCTGATTGGACTTCGCGGCGCCGGCAAGACCACGCTCGGCCGTCTGCTCGGCGAAAGTCTTGATCTGCCGTTCGTCGAACTGAACCGCGAGATCGAGGCGCAGAGCGGCATGCCGGTCAACGAGGTGATGGCGCTCTATGGCCAGGAGGGCTATCGCCGGCTGGAGCGTCAGGCGCTGGAGCGGGTGGCGGGCGTCGACGACCGGTTGGTGCTTGCGGTCGCCGGCGGGCTCGTCACCGAGCCGGAGACGTTCGACTTCCTGCTCGCGCATTTTCACACGGTCTGGCTGAAAGCGGCGCCGGCCGAGCATATGCAGAGGGTGCGCGCGCAAGGCGACGAGCGGCCGATGGCGGGCAACCCGAAGGCGATGGAGGAACTGAACGCGTTGCTGCGCGGCCGCGAGGCGCTCTACGCCCGCGCCCAGACGACGTTGGACACAAGTGGGAGAACCGTCGCGGAAAGCCACGACGGGTTGATGCGCGCGGTGCGGGCGCTCGGCGTGCTGTAACGCGGCGTTTGGCGCCGCAGGCTATGACTTTTTGCCCGGCACGTTGATCGGCTGGCCGCCCTTGCTCTGGGATTGCTTGTAAGCCGAAACCTCGGTCTTAGGTTTTTCCGCCTTGGGTTTCTTGGCTTCCTTGCTGCTCTTCATCTGACCTTTTGCCATGGCGTCGCCTCGCTTCGTCGGGGACGCCAGTTTGGCGCATTTCGCTTCAGCCGGCTATCGGAATCGCTGAGCGAATTCGCGCCGCCGCGCGTTCAGCCGTCGCCGCCAAACGGACCGCGCCGCTCGTTGGGCCCGGGGCTGTGGCGCGGCTCGAAGCGCGGCTTGACCCGTTCCTCGCGTTGCGGCTGGAAGCGCGGCTCTTCGTGGCGCGGCACGATGCGTTTTGGCTCTTCCTTAGCCGGCGCGGCATGATGCGGCGTAAAGGTCTCCCTGGGAACGATGATGGGACGCGGCGTGTGGGTCGGAATGGGCCGAATCGTCGGGGTGAATGTCGGCGTCGGCCTTAGTGTACGGGTCGGCGTCGGGGTGGGCGTAAACGTCGGGGAGGGCGTCGGCGTCGGCCTTAACGTGCGAGTCGGCGTCGGGGTCGGAATCAGGGTCGGCGTCGGCAAGGGCGCGCATTTGCCCTCGATCATCGGCTTTCCGTCCGGGCAGAGCCGTGGTCCGCATTCGCCGCGCAGATTGGGTCGCCGCCCATCCGGGCAGAGGCGGCCCGGGCATTCGCCGAACGCGTTCGGCGCCTGCCCATTGGGGCAGAGCCGGATTTCGGGGCAATGGCCGAAGCGGTCGGGTCGGCGCCCATCCGGGCACCATTGCGGGGCCGGGCAGCGGCCTTCGCTGTCGGGCGCGGCGCCGCTGGGGCAGAGCCCGCCGTCGGGCACGACGAACAGCGGGATGATGACATCGACGGCGCAGGTCCCGTCCTGCGTGACGCGATCGGAGGGGCAGCAGGCGCCGCTTTGCAGCGGCACGGAGCCCGGCGCGCATAGCGGGGGCGGCCGCGGACGCTCGCATCGACCTTTCGCATCGAGCGGATGCGGGCAGCAAAGGCGGCGACCCTCGCCGGTCGAGAACACGGAGTCATTGCGGCAGCATTGACCGGAGATTCCGGTCTCGTTGGGGCCGCAAGTCGGCGTCGAGATCGGCGTCGGCATCACCCGCGAACATTCGCCAGTCTGCGGATTGACATGCGCGCCGACGGGGCAGCAGCGACCGCGCCGGTCAGTGACGGCGTTGATCGGACAGCATTTCTTTTCCGAGTCGAGCCGTGCGCCGGGGGGACAGCAGACCCCTTCTCCGTTGATCGCCGACCCGGCGGGGCAGCATTGCTTGTTGACGTCGAGCGTCGCGCCCCTCGGGCAGCAGACGCCTTCGCCATCGACCGCCGCGCCCGGCGCGCAGCACATGCGATGGGCGTTCAGCCGAGATCCGCGCGGGCAGCATTCGCCGCGCGCGTCGATTTCCGCGCCGGGCGGACAGCATTCGCCGCGCGGCGTGATCTTGGAATCGGGCGGGCAGCACAGCGGGTCCGGCCACTCGATCCATTTGCATCGCGGCGGTCGGCACACGCCGTCCTTGTCAGCCTGCTCGCCGGGTCGGCAATGGCGCTGCTGCGGCGTCGGCGCGCAGATTTCGCCGGCGCCGGGAACGTCCGTGCGCGCCCAACCGGCCGGGCAGGCCTTCGCCGACAGGATCGGCGAGGCGCCGGCGCAGCCGAACGGCGTGTCGTTGCGGGGCGTCGAGCCATCGAGACAACGCGGACCATGGGGATCGAAGCCAAGGCCGCACAGTCGCCAGTCGCGCGGCGAGCCGTGCTTTTCGCGACACCACGGCCGGCAATGGCCCCTGGCGTCCGGCGTCATGCCGCGCGGGCAGCAGCGATAGCCGATGCATTCGCCCCCGCCGCCCTCATCGGTCCATTCGTCGATGATGACGATCTCGTCGTCGTCGAATTCGAAATAGCCGAAGTCGAAATCCGACCTGCCGGCTGAGCCGCACACGCGCCAGATGACGAGATCGCCCATGTGGCCGCGCGCGCCGGCATCGTCGAAATGTTCGTTGTAATCGGTGAATAATGTCGCCATCGGCGGCACATTGCGCGCTCGCACGTCGGGCGTGCGATTGCCCTGCAGGCCGGTCAAGTCGAGCGGGCCGCTCGCCGAGAGTCGCTGCGCGAGTTGGGAATCGTCGGCGTGGCGCAGAACCTCGCCCGTCGACCAAAGGAAGCCGCCGCATGAGCGACGGTCGAAGCGGCCGCGTTCGTCGTAATCATAGCCGATCTCGACGCCGCCGTCGGCGTTGCGCAGCGAGCGGGGAAAGCCGATCGCATATTCCTGCGGCTCGGGCCGCCATTGCGGCGCGTCGGGCGGGCTTGAGGGGTCGGGCAGGTATCGCAATACGCGGCCGATTCCCTGCGGCGTCAGCGCCTCGAAATCTGGCGCGCCGCTCGGGGCGGGGCGTTCGGCCAGATACATCCGACCGGAATCGTCGAACGTGATCTTCGAAATCTCGGACGGGCCATCGCCGGGGGGAACGACGATCTCGCGTCGCGCGTCGGCGCCGATTCCGCCATCAAGATTGAGCGAGACCGACCAGATTTCGAGCCCGGCGGCGACCGCGTAATAGAGCCGCCCGCCGCGCACGGCGAGGCCGAACGGACGCCGCTCGGGCGGGGCGAACCCCCAGCTCTCGGGCTTGCGCGCATCGAACGCGGGGTCTTGCACGTCCACCGGCGTCAACGTCGGCGGCGAGTCCGGCAGTCCCGCCGCCGGACGTCCGGTCGCGCCGTGGTCGTAGAGCGCGATCTCCGATCCATCCATGCGAAAGCGGTGGATCAGGCCGCTCCAGCGGTCGGCGACAAGCAGGGTGCTTCCGGTCGGGTCGAAGGCGAGGTTGCCTAAGGCCGGGGCGGGATTGGTCTTGCCGCCCGCCTGCACGTCGGCGAACAACGTGATCGCGCCCGTGGCTCCATCGATGCGCCAGACAGAGCCCGGCCCGCCGCGCTTGTCACTCGCGCCGAATTGGCCGGGCATGAACATTGCGCCCGGCTCTCCCACGGGAACGCGCTCGATCTTCCCGTCGGGGCGGCGCACAACCAGCGGCAATCCGTAGGCTGAGCTAGCGGCGACAAAAATGTTGGGCGGAACCGCCTTGTCGAGCGCGACGCCGAACACTTGGCCGACGTCGGCCGCCTTAGCCGAGAAAGGCTTGTTGGATTTGAAAAAATGCGCGTCGAGCGGGCCTGCGGCGTCGCCGAGGTCGATCACCCGGAAAGACGGGCCGTCTTTATCTATCGCGCCGTCGCGCGCTCCGGAAAAGCCGGTGACGGCGGCATTGCCGGGGCTGAGAAGTCCGTGCGGGTCGTCGGCCGCCGCCGGCGCGGCGAACAGGATCGTCAAAACGGCGAGAAACGTCGCGACAATCCGACCCATTCTGGTCTCCCCCGCGCCGAATTCGCCGACGTGGCGCAATTCTAACAACGCTAACACGATGTTAGTGTCCCGGCAATGTCGAAGCGTCGCACGCTAAGCGGCGGCGCGTCACGGCAAAGGCTGCGGCGCGAATACGGGCGGGGCGTTGTTGGGGAGAAAGGCGGGCAGCGGCGCCCGGCCGGGCGGGACCGGCCGTTGGGTGAAATCGGGCTGCGGCAGCGGGCGGCGCCGATCCGCCCGACCTATCGAGGGGACGGGGGAAAGGACCCGGCCATATCCTCGCCCGCTGGCGGCGTGACGAGGGGCGGAGTGAGCGCTGGAATGGGCGGCGCAGTGGGGGGCGCGGCAACCGGCGGCGTGGCCGGGCGCGCCGACAGCGAGGGCGAGAAGCGCGGCGAGCGTCGTGAATATGCGCAACATAGCTGATTCGCCCTTCATATTACCTGTCGCATAACGCACAGGCGCCCCATTCGCTCCGCGCCCACAAAGCCGGCTTGCCGATGCGCCGCCACGCGGCTATGGGGTCGGCCAGACCCCGAGGTGACGCGATGAAGAAGGTCTATACCAGCGCGGCCGAAGCGATGGCCGGGCTCGTCAAAGACGGCATGATGCTGATGGCCGGAGGTTTCGGCCTGTGCGGCATTCCCGAGGCGCTGATCGAGTCGGTGCGTCAGAGCGGGGCGAAGGATCTCACCGTCGTCTCCAACAACGCCGGCGTCGACAGCATCGGTCTCGGCGTGCTGCTGGAGAGCGGGCAGATCGCGAAGATGATCTCGTCCTATGTCGGCGAAAACAAGACCTTCGCCAATCTCTACCTCTCCGGCAGGCTGGAGTTGGAGTTCAATCCGCAGGGCACGCTCGCCGAGCGCATTCGCGCCGGCGGTGCGGGCATTCCGGCCTTCTTCACCCGCACCGGGGTCGGCACCATCGTCGCCGAGGGCAAGGAAATCCGCGATTTCCATGGCGAGGCGTTCGTCATGGAGACGGGCCTCGTCGCCGACGTCGCCCTCGTTCACGCCTGGAAGGGCGATACCGAGGGCAATCTCGTCTATCGCAAAACCGCGCGCAATTTCAATCCGATGATGGCGAGCGCAGGCAAAGTCACCGTGGCGGAGGTCGAGCATCTCGTGCCCGCCGGCGAGATCGACCCTGATCATATCCACACGCCCGGCATTTTCGTGCAGCGCATCGTGCATGTTCCCGACGCGCAAAAGCGCATCGAACAGCGCACCGTGCGCAAGCGCGCCTGAGGAGAGCCCCCATGGCCTGGACCCGTGACCAGATGGCCGAGCGCGCCGCCAAGGAACTGCGCGACGGATTTTATGTCAACCTTGGCATCGGCATTCCGACGCTGGTGTCGAACTACATTCCCGAGGGTATGTCGGTGCAATTGCAGAGCGAGAACGGCATGCTCGGCATGGGGCCGTTCCCGTTCGAGGGCGAAGAGGACCCCGACCTCATCAACGCCGGCAAGCAGACCGTGACCGCATTGCCGACTACGAGCTTCTTCTCCTCGGCCGATTCGTTCGGCATGATCCGCGGTGGCCATATCGATCTGGCCATTCTCGGCGCGATGCAGGTGTCGGAGAGCGGCGATCTCGCCAACTGGATGATTCCCGGCAAGATGGTCAAGGGCATGGGCGGTGCGATGGACCTCGTCGCCGGCGTCAAGCGCATCGTCGTGGTGATGGAGCATTCCGCCAAGGACGGCGCGAAGCTGCTGCACCATTGTAACCTGCCGTTGACGGGGGCCAAGGTGGTCGATCTCGTCGTCACCGATCTCGCTGTATTCACCATCGACAAGCTCGGTTTTCGCGGCATGGCGCTGATCGAACTCGCGCCCGGCGTGACGCTGGACGAGGTCGCGGCCAAGACCGAAGCGAGCTACCGCGTCGCATTGGCGTGAGTCTCGCCTATAGCGTTTGCGCGGTCGACGGGCCGAACGGCGAACGCTTCCGGTTCTATCACCCCGCGCGCAACGAGGCGTTGCGCCGGAGCTTTGTCGAGATGGCGCAACGCCCGATGCGCCCGGTCGCGCCCGTGCGCCTGCTCGAACTTGAAGACGTCGTGCTGGAGGACAGCCCGACGGGCCTGTGCCTCTACGACGCGCAGGGGCGGCGGATCGACGAAAGCTGCGTCGCCCGCCACGCCGAAGACCTGACCCCGCAATTGTGGCGCGCGCGCGAACAGATCGACGCGCGCCCTGTGCAGGCCGAAATCGCGGAGCCGGTGGTCTATCACGGCGTTTTTTTCCGCCACTGGGGCCATTTCCTGCTGGAATCGATGAGCCGCGCCTGGGCGCAGGCCGACGCGCGCCTCGCGGAACTACCCAGCGTGTTCTCGTGGTCGCTGGCCGAAGGCGATCTCGGCCCGAGCTATCGCGATTTTCTGAGGGAAGCGGGTCTGTCGCTGGCGACCCCGGCGGGCGAGCCGCGCAAACTCGCGCTGAAACGCTGCTTCCTCCCGACCGCCTCGTTCGCCATGGCGGCCTATGCCGATCCCGCCCATCTCGCCGCGCCGCATCGCGTCGCGCGGAGCCTGCTGCGCAGCGAGGCGCGCGACGAGCGGCCGGTCTATCTCTCGCGCGTGAATTTGAAGCCGCACTCGGACTCGCGTCCCACTTTGCGCAACGAGGCCGAACTGGAGCAGGCGCTGGTCG
Organism: Hyphomicrobiales bacterium; assembly: GCA_025358745.1. Taxonomy (GTDB): domain Bacteria; phylum Pseudomonadota; class Alphaproteobacteria; order Rhizobiales; family Beijerinckiaceae; genus Roseiarcus. Next base: position 9,183 of record JANYIH010000239.1, read on the forward strand.
CGCGCGGCGTGCGCGTGTTGCGGATGGATACGCTATCGCTCGCCGAACAGGTCGAGGCGATCAACGCGCACAGCGTGTTCATCGGGCCGTGGGGCAGCGCGCTGCACAATACTTTATTCAGCCTGCGCGGCCCCGAGATTTCGACCTATGTCCTGATCGGCCGGTTCATGCCCACGACCTTCATGGCTATCGACAGCGTCGTCGGCAATTCAGCGCATTATCTCGTGACGCTGCTGCGCGCGCAGGATTTCGACGCCACCCGGCAGGTGGTGATCGACGTCGAGGCGACGCTTGGCTACCTCCGCGTCAATGGCGTGATCTGAAGGCTCAGCCCGCCATCGCCAGCGTGGCCGGCGCCTGCGCAGCGACGAGGGCGAGATCGAGGCCGGCCCATTGCTTCTGCGCGCGCGCCCGCACCGCGGAGAGGAACCAGCGCGGCGCGCGGTGGGCCTCGCCGAGCACATTGACGAGCGTCGCCAGCGCGTTGACGGTCATGCAGGAATCGGCCTGCTCCAACAGCCATTCCGCCTGCGTCTCGTTGAGCAGACCGGTCGGGCGGGCCTGCCATAGCGCATAGTCGGTGATCAATTCGACGAAAAAGTCGGTCCATTCCGGCGCCTTGGCGATCTCGGCGCGCTCGACGGCGAACAATTCCTCGGCCGCCTCGCGAGTTACGACGCCGTCGGCGAATACTTCGCGCCGGAGCCATGAAACGTCCATGGCGGTGACTTTGCGGCCCATGATCATCGCGGAGATGATGGAGCGGCTGCGGTCGACGGTGAAAGGCATCGGATCAACTCCCTGGCGAAGGCGACGTTTTCAGCCGCCCGTCCATGAGGCCAATCTCGGCCACAAGGTTTGAGGGGGAGTGAATCCCAAATCGTTGAAAGTTTTCAACCTTAAGGAGGTTTGAACGGAGGCTTAGTCCGGGGCGCGCCAGTCGAGGCCGGGAAAGCGCGCGAAGTCGCGGTCGAAGGTTATGAAGCTGCATCCGTGCTCTATGGCGAGCGCGGCGTACCAGGCGTCGGTGACGGGCGGCCCGCGAAGCGCGACTTCAACGCAAAGATGCTTGAAGATCGTCCAATGCCGCGGGCCCGGCTCGACGACCTCGCAGTTTGGTTGCCCGAGCAGATTGTCGCAAAAGGCAAGCGCCCGCTCCAAGGGTGTTGGTTGCTTGAAGGACCGCGAGTTCGTAACGATCCGAACTACCGCCGCGAGAGCCAAAGGCGATACGCCGAATTGCGCGTCGCCTTCGATTGCGCCCGCCAACCAGCGCCTCGACTTTTCGTGAAGCGAAGCATCCTGACGAAAAGCATAAATCAGCACGTTGACGTCAGGCAAAACCATTTCGCAACCGCTCGACGTATTCGAGATCGTCCATTTCTTGAAGCGCTGCGGAGTCGTTGAGATCGACGCCGGGCAACAGACCGCCGGTCTCCGCTGCGACCGGGGGCAATAAGCGTTTGTTGCGCTCTCGATACGCGGTATCTGCGAGCACCCGACGCAAGCCGTCTTCGATCAACGCGGTGAGCGATCGCCCCTCTGCCAAAGCCTTGCGCTTGGCTCTGGCGACGAGTTCGTCGGGCAAGCGAACAGTGGTGCGTTCGGTCATATGTCATGACATACGCGAAGAGGGGCGATGCGTCAAACTTCCCGGTCACGCACAGATTCAGGGTTCCCCTGCCTCAAAACAAGTGCGCGAGCACCCATTTTTGGACCGGTTCGAAAGCAACGAGCAGGCCCACAATTGTTAAAACGGTCATGAAAATCGTGCATGTTAAAGTGAGCCAATCGGGAAGCGAATATAACATTCGAGCCCACCAAATCGTTGGATGAAAATGCTGGTTGTAAATTTTTTCATACCCTTTTTGAGTTAAAGTCACGCATTCTACCAATTCGTCGCGATGACCAATTTTTTCATACAGTTTCTTACTTTCTATTCGCAACTATCCCTTTCCTTGCAGCCCATAAATAGCGGCCTCCGTGGTCGTATTCACAAGTTGTTGCTTTGTTCCGGGCGAGCGAACGAATTCAAGATATAATATTGCGTCAGTTGCAACAGATTCCAATGTCATTCCTGTTTTACTTCTCCAAAAATAGCCCAAAATTCGATTTTCTCGGTCACCCAATTTTTCCAAAT
>JANYIH010000293.1 GCA_025358745.1 Hyphomicrobiales bacterium
CGCGTCAGTCTGGAGCATCCCTGCGGCATTCCTTTCGAATTGGTGGAAAATCCCGGCGACCCGCGCGAGCCGATCATCAACGAGAAGCAGGGGATCGGCAAGGATCACGGCGTCAAGGGCATTTATGGCGCGGCGATCGCCGTCTCCGACCGCACCGCGATGGACGATTTTCTCACCCTGGCGATCCCGATGAAGAAGCTGGCCGACAATCACGAGGGCCTGGCGTTCGCAGTTCCCGAGCGCAATGGCATGACCTCGGTGGTGGAGGTGCTGCACGAACCCAATCGGCCGCAGGGCACATGGACGCTGGCAGGCGGAACGATCCATCATATCGCGCTCAACACCGGCGACGAGGCGAACCAGTTGAAACTGCGCGCCCATATCGAGGGGCTCGGCTTCACCGACATTTCCGAGCAGAAGGACCGCAACTATTTCAAGTCCTGCTACGTGCGCACGCCGGGCGGGGCGATGTTCGAGATCGCCTGGACGGTGCCGGAGGGTTGGGCGAAGGACGAACCGCCCGGCATGACCGGCCGCACGCTGGTGTTCCCGCCGTGGTTCGAGGATCGCCGGGCCGAAATGATCGCCGGCCTCGAAACCGCGAATTTCGAGGTGTGAAGCACGAATTTTAGTCGACTTCGGCATCGCCGCGCGGCTTATTGCACGGTGAGCGACGCCAAAGCCAACGCACAGAAAACGGAGGAAGCCATGGGCAAGCATTACATCAGCCGCAGAGCATTCGTGAAATCGGCGGGAGCCTCGCTCGCAGCGCCCGCGCTCCTGTCCTCGCGCGCGCGCGCCGCCGGCGGCGCCTTCAAGATCGGCCTCGTGGCGCCGTTCACCGGGCCACTTGCGGCGTTCGGCGAAGCGCAGGACTGGATTCTGGCCGGCGTGAAGGACGCCATCGCCAAAACCGGCAACAACGGCAAGCCGGTCAAGATCGAGTTCATCATCAAGGACTCGCAGTCCAACCCCAATCGCGCGGCGGAAGTGGCGGGGGAACTCATCAATAAGGATCAGGTCAACCTGCTGTTGACCAAGGACACGCCGGACACGACCAATCCGGTTTCTGATCAGGCGGAGTTGGCGGGAATTCCCTGCATCAGCACCAACTGTCCGTGGCAACCTTGGTTCTTCGGCCGCAAGGGCGATCCGGCCAAGGGTTTCGACTGGACCTACCATTTTTTCTGGGGTCTCGAAGACATCATCGGCAGCTATGTCGGCATTTGGGATCAGTCAGGCGTGCAGAAAGTAGTCGGCGGCCTGTTCCCCAACGACGCTGACGGCAACGCCTGGGGCGACCCGAAGCTTGGCCTGCCCGGGCCGCTCGCCGCCGCCGGTTACAAGCTGATCGATCCCGGCCGCTATCAGCCGCTCAACAACGACTTCACCGCGCAGATCGCCGCCTTCAAGAAGGCGGGGGTGGAGATCGTCACCGGCGTGATGATCCCGCCGGATTTCGCGACCTTCTGGTCGCAGGCCGCGCAACAGGGCTTCAAGCCCAAGGTCGTCACCGTCGGCAAGGCGCTGCTGTTTCCAACCACGCTCGACTCGTTCGGCGAGCGCGGCGACGGGCTGACGACGGAAGTGTGGTGGGCCCCAAGCTATCCCTACAAGTCGAGCCTCACTGGGGTCTCCGCGGCCGACCTCTGTTCAAGTTACGAGAAAGCCTCCGGCAAGACCTGGACCGCCACGCTCGGCTTCTCGCACGCGATCCTCGAAGTCGCCGTCGACGTCGTCAAAAGGGCCAAGAACCTCAATGATCCGAAGTCGATCCTCGACGCCATCGCCGCGACCGATTTGCAGACCATCGTCGGGCCGATCAAATGGACGGGCAAGCCGGTCAAGAACGTTTGCAAGACGCCGCTCGCCGGCGGCCAGTGGACGAGGAAAAACGGCAAATTCGATCTCGTCATCGTCGCCGACCCGCTTTCGCCGCAAATTCCGATCGGCGGCAAGCTGAAGTTGCTCGGCTGAACCGGCGAGGGTCACGCGCTTCGACAATGGCTCTGCTCTCGCTTGACACGCTGTCCAAGGCTTACGGCGCACTGGTAGTCACCGACGCCGTGAGCCTTGACGTCTCGGAAGGCGAAATCCTCGGCGTGCTCGGCCCCAATGGGGCCGGCAAAACCACGTTGTTCAACCTGATCGCGGGAGCCGCGCGGCCGGACTTCGGGCGAGTGATGTTCGACGGTTTCGACATCACCCGACTGCCGGCGGCTGAACGTTGCCGGCTCGGCATATCGCGGTCGTTCCAGGTTCCCAACCCGTTCGGCGGCATGACCGTGTTCGAGAACGCATTGGTCGGCGCGACCTTCGGTCGAGCCCCTGAACACAGCGAAGCGCGGGCGCTCAGGGCGCTCGACATCACCGGTATGAAGCCGAAGGCGAATGTGCTTGCCGGCGGCCTTCCCCTCCTCGATCGCAAGCGACTCGAAATGGCGCGCGCGCTCGCGGCTCATCCGCGATTGCTGTTGCTCGACGAAATCGCCGGCGGCCTGACCGACAGTGAATGCGTCTCGCTGCTGACCGCCATTCGCGACGTCCACGCCGAGGGCGTCACGATCGTGTGGATTGAGCATGTCGTCCACGCGCTGTTGTCGGTCGCGCGTCGGCTGGTCGTGCTCAACTTCGGCAAACTGATCGCCCAAGGCGCGCCGAGCGAAGTGATGGGCAGCCGCGAAGTGCGCAGCGTCTATCTCGGCGAGACGGCGCATGGTTGAACCGCTGCTGCGGGTGGAGGCCCTGCGCGCGAGCTACGGCGACGCGCGCGCGCTACATGGCGTCTCGCTCGAACTCCGCGCGGGCGAGACGCTTGCGCTGATCGGCGCCAACGGCGCCGGCAAGAGCACGCTGTTGAAAGCGATTTGCGGCCTCGTCGGTCAGAACGAGGGCCGTATCCTGTTCAAGGGCGAGGACATCGCGCGCCGACCCGCCAGCCGCATCGTGCGACTCGGAGTCGCGCTGGCGCCCGAAGGGCGGCGGATGTTTCCATCGCTGTCGGTCGAGGAGAATCTAATTCTCGGCGGCAAGGCGCGCCGCCCCGGTCCCTGGAGCCTCGAAAGCGTCTACGCGCTGTTTCCCGTGCTGAAGGAGCGGCGCCGCCAGCCCGCGCCGGCTATGTCGGGCGGGCAACAGCAGATGTGCGCGATCGGCCGCGCGTTGATGTCAAATCCCGAACTGCTCCTGTTGGACGAGTTGAGCCTAGGGCTCGCGCCCACCATCATCAAGGACATCTACGAGTTGTTGCCACGCATCGCCGCTGGCGGCGTCGCCACGATTCTGGTGGAACAGGATGTGACCCGCGCATTGGCCACCGCCGAGCGGTTTGTTTGTTTGCAAGAGGGCCATGTCTCGCTTGAAGGCGACCCCGCCGAACATTCGCGCGACGACATCACGCGTGCCTATTTCGGGACCTGAAGCATGACCTGGATCAATGCGGTCGTCCAAGGCGTGCTGATTGGCGGGCTCTACGCGATGTTCGCCGCCGGGCTCTCGCTCATCTTCGGCGTGATGCGGCTCGTCAACATCGGCCACGGCGATCTCATCGTCGCCGCCTCCTATCTCGCCTGGGCCGTGGTCCATGCGACGGGCCTGCATCCGCTCACAAGTCTTGTTATTGTCGCGCCGCTCGCGGCGGCGTTTGGCTATGCGCTGCAACTCGGCGTGCTCAACCATACGCTCGGCAAGGGCATTCTGCCGCCGTTGCTCGTCACTTTCGGCCTTTCTGTGATTCTGCAGAACGGCATGTTGCTAATCTTCACCGCCGACACGCGCAAGCTCGACGCGGGCGCTCTGGAGACAGGCAGCTTCGCGCTGTCGCCGGGCGTGGATATCGGCTATCTTCCGCTGTTGATGTTTGCGACCGCCCTCGTCGTGATCGCCGCGCTGCAATTTCTGTTCTACTCCACGAGTCTGGGGCGCGAGTTCCGCGCCGTCAGCGACGACCGGGAGGTCGCCGCGTTGATGGGCATAGACGATCGTCGCGTTTACGCCTCGGCGATGGCGCTGTCGTTGGCGGTGGTCGCGGTGGCCGGCGTGTTTTTGGCGATCCGCTCCAACTTTGATCCGTTCATGGGGCCGGGTCGGCTCATCTTCGGCTTCGAGGCAGTCATCATCGGCGGTCTCGGCAATCTCTGGGGCACGCTTGCCGGCGGCGTGATCCTCGGCGTCGCGCAAGGGGTCGGCGCCGAGATCAATCCCGGTTGGCAAGTGCTTGCTGGCCATATCGCGTTTTTCCTCGTGCTCGCCGTCCGGCCGCGCGGCCTGTTCCCGAGGATTTCCTGATATGAGCGCGCTCGTCTCGCGCGCCACGCGCGCCTCTCGGGTTGCGGGTTTGTCGGCTTTGGGCCTAGCCGCCGTTCTTGTCTCGGCGCCCTGGTGGACCGATATCGCGACCGAACGATTGATTGGCGAATTCATGGTTTACCTCGCGCTCGCAACGCTCTGGAACCTGCTCGCCGGTTATGCCGGCCTGGTCTCGGTCGGGCAGCAGGCCTATGTCGGTTTTGGCGCCTATGTGCTGATCTCGCTGGCCTCGCTCGCCGGCTGGAACCCCCTCTGGGCCGTGCCGATGGCGGGGCTCGGCGCGGCGGCGATCGCAACGCCGGTCGCGCGCCTTGTGTTCCGCCTTCAAGGCGCCTATTTCGCTATCGGCACGTGGGTCATGGCCGAAGTTTTCCGGCTCGTCTGCGCCCAGATCTCGGCTCTCGGCGGCGGCTCGGGCACCAGCCTCACGCCGGCCGCGATGAAGCTGGTCGCCGCGACCCGGCCAGCCCGCGAGGCCGCGATCTACTGGCTCGCACTCGCCTTAGGCCTCGGCGCGGTCGCAGTCGCCTATCTGCTGCTGCGCTCGCGCATTGGTCTCGCGCTGACGGCGATCCGCGACAGCGAGATCGCCTCCGACAGTCTCGGCATTCGCATCGATCGCGTCAAACTCGCAGTCTATGTGCTGGTCGCCGGCCTTACCGGTATGGTCGGCGCGCTGGTCGAATTGCAGAAGGTGCGGATGTCGCCCGACGCCGCCTTCAGCGTCAACGACTGGACTGCGTTTGTCATCTTCATCGTCGTGATTGGCGGCATCGGCACGATCGAGGGGCCGATTCTCGGCGCGCTGATCTATTTCGTCTTGCGCGAATATCTGGCCGAGCTCGGCAGCCTGTACCTGATGATCCTCGGCGCGCTGGCGATCCTGGTCATGCTCACGGCCCCGCAGGGGCTCTGGGGTTTTGTCCAGCGCCGCTTCGGCCTGTCGCTTTTTCCGACGGGCTATCGCGTGAGGGGCCTATAAAGCAGCAAGGAGGAGGAAACGATGGCCGACATCACGACGCAGGTTATGATTATCGGGACCGGCCCGGCCGGATCGTCAGCGGCCGCGCTGCTGGCGAGCTATGGCGTGGAAACGTTCGTCATCAACCGCTATCGCTGGCTCGCCAATACGCCGCGCGCGCACATCACCAATCAGCGCGCGATGGAGGTGCTGCGCGATCTCGGCAAAGGTGTCGAGCAGGAGGCCTATCTCTACGCCACCGACCAGGACCAGATGGGCGAGAACGTGTTTTGCGTCAGCCTCGCCGGCGAGGAGCTTGGCCGCATGAAGAGCTGGGGCAAGCATCCGCTGTCGCGCGCCGAACATGCCTTGTCCTCGCCCTGCTTCATGAACGACCTGCCACAGACCTTCATGGAGCCGCTGCTCTACAAGACCGCCTGCTCGCGCGGCGCGCAGAGCCGGATGTCGACCGAATATCTGTCGCACGCCCAAGACGATGACGGCGTCACCGTCGTCTGCCGCGACCGCCTGTCGGGCAAGACGTTCGACGTGCGCTGCCAATATCTGATCGGCTGCGACGGCGGCAATTCCCTGGTCGCCGAACATATCGAGGCGCCGTTCGAGGGACGCATGGGTCTCGGCGGATCAATCAACATCCTGTTCCGCGCCGACCTCTCGCGCTATGTCGCGCATCGTCCCTCCGTGCTCTATTGGATCATGCAACCGGGCGCCGACGTCGGCGGCATCGGCATGGGTGTCGTGCGCATGGTGCGGCCGTGGAACGAATGGCTCATCATCTGGGGCTACGACATCAATCAACCCGCCCCCGTTGTCGATGAGACTCTCGCAACCCATGTCGCGCGCCAGTTGGTCGGCGATCCCGAGCTTGAGATCGAACTGCTCTCCGCCAGCACCTGGACCGTCAATAATATGTACGCTTCCCGTATGCAGAAGGGCCGTGTGTTCATCGCCGGCGATGCCGCGCACCGCCATCCGCCCTCGAACGGGCTCGGCTCAAACACCTCAATTCAAGATTCCTTCAATCTCGCCTGGAAGCTCGCGCTCGTCGTCAAGGGCAACGCCTCGTCAAAACTGTTGGAGACCTATTCGGCCGAGCGCGTGCCGATAGCCAAGCAAATCGTCACCCGCGCCAATCAGTCGATCGCCGAATTCGGTCCGATCTTCGAGGCGCTCGGCATGGACGGGGGCGTAGATCACGACAAGATCCAGCGCAACATGGACGCGCGCTGCGACGCGACGCCGGCCGCGGAAAAACAGCGCGAGGCGCTGCGCGAGGCGATCGCCTTCAAAAAATACGAATTCGACTGCCACGGCGTCGAGATGAACCAGCGCTATCGCTCCGACGCCGTGGTTGCCGACGGAACGTCGGAGCCGGCTTTCGAACGAGACCCCGAGTTGCACTACGCGCCGACCACTTGGCCCGGCGCGCGGTTGCCGCATGTCTGGGTGTTCGACCGCCACGGCGGCCCGCTTTCGACGCTGGATCTGACGGGCCACGGCAAGTTCACCGTGCTGACCGGAATCGGCGGCGAAGCCTGGGTCGAGGCGGCGAAAAAACTCAGCGGCGAACTTGGGCTCAACATAGTTGCGCATGTGATCGGCCCGCGTCGGGAATTCGAAGATCACGTCGGCGACTGGGCGCGCGTGCGAGAGATCGACGATTCCGGCTGCCTGCTGGTGCGACCCGACCATCATGTCGGCTGGCGTGCGGCGCAAGCCAGCGCTAGCGCCTACCACGACCTTTCGAAAGCCTTCGAACAAATCTTAGGACTCTGACCATGACCGAACGCGACATGAAATATTACTTCACCGTTGAGGATTCCGTGCAAGTCGTGCAGGACCGCGCCGGTCCGAACGCCGATCTGCGTGTGAAGTTTGTCACCGATACGCTCGTCAAACATCTGCACGCCTTCATCAAGGAGGCGAAGCCGACGATGGACGAATGGATGTACGGCATTGAGTTCCTCACCCGCACCGGCCATCTGTCGACCGATTGGCGCCAGGAATTCATTCTGCTCTCCGACACGCTCGGAATCTCGATGCTCGTCGAATCCCTCAACAACGACAAGATGTCTGGTGAAACAGAATCGACGGTGCTCGGTCCGTTCTATATCGCCAATGCGCCGCGCTACGAGAACGGGGCCAATATCTGCCTGGACGGCAAAGGGCCGCCGGTCTGGGTCGAGGGTCGCGTGACTGACGCCGCGGGGCGCCCCATCGCCGAGGCGACGCTCGACGTCTGGCAGGCCAACGAGGACGGATTCTACGATGTGCAGCAGAAGGGCGTGCAGCCCGACATGAACTTACGCGGCGTGTTCACCTCCGACGCCGACGGCAGTTACTATTTCCGCTCCGCCTATCCGCGCTACTATCCGATTCCGTTCGACGGTTCGGTCGGCGACATGTTGCGGGCGCTCGACCGCAACGCCTACCGCCCGGCCCACCTGCATTTCATCGTCTCCGCTCCCGGTTATGAGAAAGTGACGACACACATCTTCACACCTGATTGCCCCTGGTTGAAGGAGGACGCCGTGTTCGGCGTGAAGGAGAGCCTCATCGCCGACTTTCACGACATCGACGATCCCGCGCGGGCGAAGCTTTTGGGTCTGCCCAATCCGTATAAATCGGTGGAATGGAATTTCGTGCTGGCGAAAGCGACATGAGCGTCAGCGTTGTATACCTCGTCACTTGTTGACCTGTGCCTGCGTGAAGCCCGCCTTGCCGGCGTAGCCCTTGACGATCGCCTCTCGCTCGGAGTGGCTGAGCACGCGGTCCACATATTCGAAGCCAGCCGGCGCGAGCTTTTCCACCTCGTCGATCACGCGCTCCGGTCCGCCCTTGCGGTTGAGGCGCACGATCTCTGCGGTCTTTGGCAGGCGATCGCATTCGTATTCGTGCAGCGCCTGCATCGGATGCTCGGCCTTGCGCAACCAATCGGCGAGACTGCGCGCGTCGAGGATCGCCTGCGCGGCGCCATTTGAGCCGACGGGATACATGGGATGCGCGGCGTCGCCGAGCAACGTGACGCGGCCAAAACTCCAGTTAGGCAGCGGGTCGCGGTCGCACATCGGGTATTCCCACGAGACAGGCGTCGCACGCACGAGCGCTTCTATGTCGACGCCGGGAACGTTGAAGCGTCGGGCGTAGGGGATCACGTCCTCCATCCGTCCAACGCGCGACCAGGAATCGGTCGGCGCCGGCGTGATATCGCCGTCGGCAATGCGTGAGACGATGGCCCAGTTGGTGAGGCGCTTCTCCTCCGAGGAGCCCGGCGCGATCGGATAGAGCGCGATCTTCGCACTCATCCCGCCCGCGATATACATCGAGCGGCCGGACAGAAATTTTGGCCATTCGGTAGCGCCGCGCCAGAGCATCTGTCCTTGCCAGCTCGGACGGCCCTGATTGGGAAAGAAGTGGCGGCGAACCACGGAATGAATGCCGTCCGCTCCGACCAGCACGTCGCCGCGCACGGTCTCGCTGGCGAGGCCATATTTGGCGTCGGTGAAGTGCGCGACGACGCCGCCCTCGTTCTGCTGGAAACCTTGCAGCCGCAGGCCGGTGCGCACCGCACCCGGTCCGAGCTCGGCGACGACGGCGTCATGAACCAGCTTTTGCAGTCGGCCGCGATGGATTGAGAATTGCGGGAAGTCGAATCCGGCCTCCGTGCCACGCAACTCGCTCCAAACCTTCTGGCCGAGCCGGCTGACATAGTGCAATTCCAGCGTGCGGACGCCGACGGTGTTCAGCGCAGGCAATAGGCCAAGCGCCGCGAGCTCCTTGATCGCATGCGGCAGAATGTTGATCCCAACGCCGACCTCGCGAATTTCGGCGGCCTGCTCGAACACGACGGCCTCGACGCCGCGGCGATGAAGCATGAGCGCAAGCGTCAACCCGCCGAGGCCGGCGCCCGCGATGAGCACTTTCATGGTTCTGCCCTTTCTCGGCGCGCCGTCACTGTGCCCCTTCAGGCGGTGGCAGGAAGTCGACCTCGTGCCTGGCCGAGAGGGCGACCACTTCGGCGGGCGTCTGCTCGGCCATGTTGTTGATCGCCCAGAACAGATCGTAAAGCCGGCGCGTCGGCGTCACCCAGAACAGGCATTTCACGGTCCGACCCGATTTATTGTAGATCGCGTGCGGCCACCCCATCGGCATACGGACGAGATCGCCGGGATCGGCGAAGGCGGTGCGGCCGTCAAGCATCAGCTCCAACCGCCCTTCGAACATATAGATGAACTCGTCCTGCGTTGGATGGATATGCGGCGGCACGAATGTTTCGGGCGGAAATGTCGCGTGCCAGGCGAACGAGTTCTCGCTGACGGCCTTAGGCACATAAGTCTGACCGAGGATGTTCCAGGAGATATTGTCGAAGCCCTCTCCAGCCTTGGTGAGTCCAGGCGCCAACAGCATAGCGATTCCCATCCCAGTTTACGATGAAGCAACGACCGGCGAAGCGGCGCTGCCGACGTGGAGAAACCGCTCGGGGCGATAGGGGCCGGCGTGAAACGCGTTCGGTGAACTGCGCTGGAGATTGACGCCGTGCGCCGACACCATGGCCGCCTTGTTCGCGCCGGCGCGGACAGAGCTACCAACGCGAATGTGATTGATGAGCAAGCAGAGTGTGAGCACTGTCGTCAGTCCGAAACCGATCAGAGACCGTCCAACACAGCCGAAGCGCCGGAGACGGGACGACGAGACCCACCTTTACCTTGGCCTTCAGCGACGGCGTCAAAAGCTCCCGCGGTCAAGGCGGCGAGCGCCGCAAGAAGGATCGATCCTCGCTTCACCGACCAACTCCCTTGACGCAGACGCTCACTTTCCGATCTCTCGGCGGTTGTCCTGTGGCATACTGAGGCATATTATGTGCGAGTCAACCTAATTTGCGCTGTGTCTATGCGCGGCGGGGAAACGTGGCATTGCGCGCGCATAAGACGGAAGATGGCGATGTCCGGGTCTTCCGGCTCGAGGACCACCTCTTTTTCCATTTCAGTCAGATCCTCGCCCGGCGCACCCGCGCGCTGAACGCACGTCTGCGCTCGCACCGCCTAGACTATCCGCGCTGGCGCGTGCTGGCGGTGCTGCAAGAGCAAACGGGGGCGACCATGGGCCGCCTCGCCGATCAGACATCGGTCGATCGCACGACGCTGACGCGCACGCTTGGTCTCATGGAGGCGGAGGGGCTCGTCACTCGGCGTGAGCGCGCCAACGATCGCCGCCGCCTCGCGATCTCTCTCACCGCCAAAGGCCATCGCCTGTTCGCCCGCATATTGCCGCTAGCTCTGGCGGAGACAGATCGCGCTCTGGCGAGTTTCTCGCCGGAAGAGACCGCCGATCTCAAAGTCAAACTGAAGCGGATAGCCGACAATCTTCTGGCTTCCTGATCTGGCGCCGACGCCTTCGATAGAGGATTAACGAGTGGATTTTGATCGCGCCTATGCAAACGGCCCGTTCATTGCGGGCGCCGACGCTTTCCCCTCGCGTTGGGCGCGAGACGCTGCGGAGTTTCGGGCCGCTCTGGGGCCACGCGCCTGCACGGCGATCCCCTACGGCCCGAAGCCGCGCCATCGTCTCGATCTGTTCCTGCCTGAAACCACGCCGCGCGGGCTGCTGATTTTCGTACACGGCGGCTATTGGCTCAAGTTTGACCGGGGCCTCTGGTCGCATCTGGCCGCCGGCGCGCTGGCGCGCGGATGGGCCTGTGCGATGCCCTCTTACACGCTCGCGCCCGAGGCCCGCATCGGCGCCATGACCTTGGAGATCGCTCGCGCTATTGAAGTCGCGGCGGGCCTCGTTGCGGGTCCGATCGTGGTCACCGGCCATTCCGCGGGCGGTCACCTCAGCGCGCGAATGGGCTGCGCCGACGTGCCACTATCCGTTCCCCTCCTGCGGGTCGCGCCGATCTCTCCGCTTGCTGATCTCGAATCTATTGCGCTCACGGCGATGAATGCCGATTTGCAGCTCGATCCCGAGGAAATCGCAGCCGAGAGCCCCGCCCGCCTCCCGCTGCGGCCTGGGGTCGCGTCGCATATCTGGGTCGGCGCGCAGGAGCGGGCGGCGTTTATTTGGCAGGCGCGGCTTTTGTCCGAAGCCTGGTCATGCGCGTGGACGCCGGAGAGCGGCAGACATCATTTCGATGTGATCGACGGTTTGATTGACCCGGATTCCGCTCTGATGCGCGCTTGCCTCGATCTGTAAGTGTTCGTCCGATGGGAATCTACGTCGCAGTTTATCACGTTGAATCAACGAACCGGAGGACCGCCGCCACAGCCGAGCATGCCGGCGATCAGGCAAGCCATCCTCGACCTCTTCGCCCGACCTTCACCCAGGCGATGCCCGCACTGTGAGGATCTCTTTGACTGATAGGCTGTCGGGATGCGGAGAACCGAAGGTCTTCACGGAGCAAGATTGGACAATCGTGTCGCCTGTTTTGCGGCGTGGTTGCTGGGGGCGGGGATAGGGCGGGGGACGATCGGCGTTAGATGCTGAGGCGAAACATCAGATAGGAATAGGGCGGCAGCATTGCGCTGAGCGCCGCATCCTTCCCCACGGCGCGCGTTCCCCTTTTCGGCTGGACGGCGTTTGGCGCTACAGCGTGTTGGCCGTCTCGCGATTGGCGCTGGTCATCACGTGGTGATCGATGATCGCGGCCGGCCCAAAGCCCCTGAGATCCTCCGTCACGTCAGGCGTCTCAGCGCCACGGCGGTTGACGGCGAATAATGTCAAGGTCCCAGCTTCCTGGTCGTGCACGCCGGAGATGTCGAGGTAGGGCACGTTGTCGGCCACGTCGGCGTCGTAGCCAGGCGACTTGACCGCTGATTCGAGCGCGACGCCGCGCCCGAAGACCGACGCGAAGCAATAGGGATAGTAGATCGTCCGGCGCCAGGCCGCGCGCTTGGGCTCGGTCATGATCTGCGCGATGACATTGACCAACTGCGCGATGCACGCGATCTTCACCACGTCCGAGCGACGGATGAAGGCATTGAGGATGCAACCGACCTGTAGGACGTCCTCGAAATTATAGATGTCCTCGAGCAGTCGCGGCGCGTGCGGCCAGCCCCGATTGCCGGCGAGGATCTCGCGATCCTGAGCATTGGAGTGATACCAGACATTCCATTCGTCGAAGGAGATCGTCACTTTCTTGCGGCTGCGCTTGGTCGCGCGCACCAGCTCGATCGTCGAAGCGACGGTGTTGATATAAGCGTCGAGCTTTTGGTTGAGGGCGAGATAGTTGGCGGTGGTCTTCGCCCGGTCGGCCAAATACATGTGCAACGAAATATGGTCGACCGCATCGTAGGTGTGCTCGAGAACGTTGCGCTCCCATTCCGGTCAGGTCGACATGTCGGAATTGGATGATCCGCACACGATGAGCTCAATCGACTTGTCTAATGCGCGCAGCGTCTTCGCCACTTCGTTGGCGAGGCGACCCTATTCGTGGGCCGTCTTATGTCCGACCTGCCACGGTCCGTCCATTTCGTCGCCCAGGCGCCAATGCTTGACGTTGAAGGGCTCGTCGCGACCATTCTTCTTGCGCAAGTCGCCCCATTAGAGCATTTCCCGATCAATCTGTATCATACCCGCAGGCGGCGAAGAAGTTTT